>JAFUZD010000035.1 GCA_017476785.1 Prevotella sp.
CAATGGCCGAGCGCACCAAGTTCTCGATGTACGTCATCTACTCGGCCGTCATCTCGCTGCTGATCTATCCCGTCGAGGGCCACTGGACGTGGGGCGGCGGATGGCTGTGCAACGAGGCCGCCGACTCGTTTATGATGACGACCTTCGGCGACGTGTTCCACGACTTTGCCGGTTCGGCCATCGTCCACAGCGTGGGCGGCGTGCTGGCACTCATCGGTGCAATGGCACTGGGACCGCGTATCGGCAAGTATGGCAAGGACGGCAAGAGCCGCGCCATCCCCGGCCACTCGCTGGTGCTGGCCGCCCTCGGCGTGTTCATCCTCTGGCTGGGCTGGTTCGGCTTCAACCCGGGCTCACAGCTGGCTGCCAGCGGCGAAGTGAACCGGACGGCCATCTCGCACGTGCTGCTGACCACCAACCTCGCTGCCGCTACGGGCGGACTGGCTACGATGTTCCTCACGTGGGCGCGCTATGGCAAGCCCTCGTTCTCGCTGACGCTCAACGGCGTGCTGGCCGGACTGGTGGGCATCACGGCCGGCTGTGACCTTGTGGATGCGTGGGGTGCCATCGTCATCGGACTCGTCTGCGGACTGGTGCTGGTCTATGCCATCGAGTTCATCGACCACCGGCTGCACATCGACGACCCCGTCGGCGCATCGAGCGTCCACGGCGTGTGCGGCATCCTCGGCACGCTGATGACGGGCTTGCTCTCCACCACCAACGGCGTCTTCTACGGCCACGGCTGGGGATTCTTCGGCGCCGAGGCCTTCGGCATCCTCTGCATCGACCTCTGGGCAGCAGCCTGCGGCTTTGCACTCTTCTACGGCATCAAGTACCTGCGCGGCCTGCGCGTGGAGGCACGTGTGGAAGAGGAAGGACTCGACATCTACGAGCACGGCGAGAGCTGCTACAACTAAGACCCGCCCTCATCCCCTCCCCCCTGCAGGAGGGGAGTTTAGTTACTCACATCAATAAAGAAATGAAAAAGGAAATGAAAGGTATGAAGAAGATTGTATTAGCGGCCTTGCTGACGGCCGTTTGCGGAACAATGGCCGCACAGGACGAGATAGAGACGACGGTGGAGGCCGACGTAGTGAGCCAGTACATCTGGCGCGGTCGGAACTTGGGACACGTCAGCATCCAGCCCACGCTGGGCATCGGCTACCGCGGGCTGAGCCTCACGGCGTGGGGCAGCGTGGGACTGACCGACGCGGCAGACACTGAAGAGCTGGACCTGACTGCCTCATATACCACCGGAGGACTGACGGTCGGCATCACCGACTACTGGTTCAATACGCCCGAGACGCGCTACTTCTACTACAACGCCCGAGGCACCAGCCACGTGTTCGAGGCGTCGCTGGCCTACGACTTCGGACTGCTGTCGGCGGCGTGGTACACCAACTTCGCCGGAAACGACGGAGTGAACAAGAGCGGCAAGCGCGCCTATTCCAGCTACTTCGAGCTGACGGCCCCCTTCAAGCTGGGCGGTGCCGAGTGGGAGGCCGCCGTCGGGGCAGTGCCCTATGCCACCACGAGCTACGACGTCGGCGGATTTGCCGTTACGAACGTCAGTGTGAAAGCGACGAAGGACATCCGCATCACCGACTCGTTCTCGGTGCCCGTGTTCGGCCAGATAGCCGCCAACCCCAGTTCGCAGAAGGCCTACTTGGTCTTTGGGTTCACGCTGCGGCCGTAATGTCAGTGGTGAGCGGCAGACCCATACAGCCGCTCACCGCTCTTGATGAAACATAGCAAACCTCAAACACTAACAAGATACAATGGAGACAAAGTACATTTTCATCACCGGAGGCGTAGCCTCGTCATTGGGCAAGGGCATCATCAGTGCCTCGCTGGGCAAGCTGCTGCAGGCCCGCGGCTATCGCATCACCATCCAGAAGCTGGACCCCTACATCAATATCGACCCCGGAACGCTCAATCCCTATGAGCACGGCGAATGCTACGTGACGGCCGACGGACAGGAGACCGACCTCGACCTCGGTCACTACGAGCGCTTCACCGGCATCCAGACTACCCGCGCCAACAACATCACCACGGGGCGCATCTACCAGAACGTCATCAACAAAGAGCGGCGCGGCGACTATCTGGGACGGACGGTGCAGGTGGTGCCCCACATCACCGACGAGATTAAACGCAACATCCTGCTGATGGCGCAGACCCACGAGCTCGATTTCGTCATCACGGAGATAGGCGGCACCATCGGCGACATTGAGAGCCTGCCTTTCCTCGAGGCCATACGCCAGCTGCGCTGGGAGATGGGACGCAATGCGCTCAGCATCCACCTGACCTACGTGCCCTATCTGGCTGCGGCGGGCGAACTGAAGACCAAGCCCACGCAGACCAGCGTGAAGCAGCTGCAGGGACTGGGCATCCAGCCCGACGTCCTCGTGTTGCGCACGGAGCACGACCTGAGCGACGACCTGCGGCGTAAGGTGGCCCACTTCTGTAACGTGGACATCGAGTCGGTCGTCCAGAGTCAGGACCTGCCTTCCATCTACGAGGTCCCGGTGAATATGCAGCGACAGGGACTCGACGCCGTCTGTCTGAAGAAGATGGGCGTCGAGGTGGGACCCACGCCCGGGCTGGGACCGTGGCGCGACTTTCTGGAGCGTCGCAAGCAGGCCACTGAGCTGCTGGACATCGCGCTGGTGGGAAAGTATGACTTGCAGGATGCCTATAAGAGCATACTGGAGAGTCTGGCCCACGCCGGCACCTACAACAACAGGAAGGTGAAGACGCGCTTCGTCAACAGCGAGCATCTTACCCGCGACAATGTGGCCCAGATGCTGGCCGGTGCCGACGGTGTCGTCATCTGTCCGGGCTTCGGCATCCGCGGCATCGAGGGCAAGATTATTGCAGCCGAATACACCCGTACCCACAATGTGCCGACGTTTGGCATCTGTCTCGGTATGCAGATGATGGTCATCGAGTTTGCCCGCAATGTGCTGGGCTATGCTGATGCTACGAGCAGTGAGTTTGTGGAGGACAAAACGCTGCAGCCTCACTGCGTCATCGACCTGATGGAGGAACAGAAGAACATTACCCAGATGGGCGGCACGATGCGCCTCGGCGCCTATGAGTGCGCGGTGCGCGAGGGAAGTCGTGCCTGCGAGGCCTACGGCGGACAGACGCTCGTGAGCGAGCGTCATCGCCATCGCTACGAGTTCAACAGCAATTATAAGGACGAATACGAGTGCAACGGGATGCAGTGCGTGGGTGTCAATCCGGCATCCGGGCTTGTGGAGATGGTCGAGATTCCCAGCCACAAGTGGTACGTTGGCACGCAGTTCCACCCCGAATACTCGTCCACGGTGCTCAAGCCCCATCCGCTGTTTATGAGTTTTGTCAAAGCGTGTGTCCAATCCGACAGGAAGTAATGTCGCGACCGCGCCGTCCACGAACAGGCGTATGAAGAAAATTTTCGCTTACCATAGTGCGATATTCGGGATTATTGATTATCTTTGTCGGGTCAGAATATAAACCGAAGTGATATGCGAATCAGTAAGAACACCAATATCTCCATCGCGCTGGGGCTGCTGGCCTGTATCATTGCCGTGGGCTTCCGCCTGTTCTCCGAGGCCGACCTGTGGTTTCAGATGTTCTCGGCCATCCTCGGCGTCATCATCACCATCATCATCACCAACCTGCTGCTGAACAGCCAGACCGACAATGACATCGAGCGCGAGCGCAACTCAGAAATATTCCGCGAGAAGCTGAAAATCTATCAGGAATACCTGCAAGCCCTCTACGACGTGCTGAAGGAGGAGCGCATCACGCCCGACGAGGCCCTGCGCCTGCAGTTCCAGACTTCTTATATCGCGATGCACACCGACAGTGCCCACATTCGCGAAATCAGTGAGCACGTGTCGACCATCGTGCAGCTTTACTCCGAGCGCTGTGGCGGCGCAAAGGAACGGCTTGTCAGCGACAAAGACTTGCTGCAACGCAACCTCTTTGCCATCGTCGAGATATTCCGTAAGGAGCTCTATCGCGAGAAGCCGGAGTTCAATCCTGCCGACATCGATGCTGCCGTGACCAACTTCAGCTATGCCTACAGCTACTTCCTCTCCTGCGAAAACCGCCCATAAGCGGCAGAATGTGCGGTGACGTGATGGGGTGGCTATGAAAAAACAAGCGAGTTGTTTGGTATTTCTCTCGCTTTTTCGTAACTTTGCAACCGAAATACACAACGTAAGATGACTTGATACAATAGAGAGGGGAGCCTCGTGGGGCTCTTGCCTGCAATGACACAACGTGCTGGCTGCCGCTTGGAAACAGGCGGTAAGCATAGGCATATTGTGTTCATTAATTTATTGTACAAGTATGAAAAGAAGACGAACGAACTGCATCGTCAGTTGTTCTCCTCGCTATGGCATTGAGGCGATTGATGCACGGATGCTGGAGGAGATGGTGAATGAAACGGAAACGACGGGTAACGTGCGCCACCAGTGGCACCGACAGATGGAGCTGGGACGACTGGCGGAACGTGCCAGTCATTACTACAAAGCACTGGCGTGCTATGAAAAGGCTTGCGCATTTTGCCTCTGTGCTGACTACGAACGACTGACACGCCGCTATGCCTACGCGGCGCAGGACGCGGCAACGGCGCTCGACCGCATATGGCGCCAGATGGGTGTGAAGAATGCGGGCTACTATCGTAAAGTGTTGGAGGTCTATGAGGACATCTGGTGGATGGCACACGGCGAGTAGGAAAATAGAAAAAGGGGGAAGGAACCAATCGGTTTCTTCCCCCTTTTTGCGTGCCGCGAGCGGGACTCGAACCCGCACAGCCATCACTGGCCAAGGGATTTTAAGTCCCTCGTGTCTACCATTCCACCATCGCGGCCGCAGACTTTTGCGGGTGCAAAGATACACAAATTAATTGATAACGGAGAATTTTTTCGTTTAAAGTTTATAGTAGTTGATAGTTTATGGCGAATAGTGAAGAGTGAATAGTTATGATTAGTGGGGCGCGTATGAGCTAATCATAACTATTCACTCTTCACTATAAACTCTTCACTATCAACTATCAACTAAGATTACCGTTCCGGCGAAACGACGATGGTGCCGTAGGGGCCAGTGGTGGAAGCGACATACTGGATGAGTTTACGGTCGTCGCTGCCCTTAGGATTCTGGATGTAGCCGGCGTTGTTTAAGTCGTATTTGCGTTGGCAGACGCTGCACGTGGCGATGCCGTTGCTGCTCATCGCGAGGGGAAACTTGGGGTTGAGCGTGTTGCCACTCTCGCGCACGCAGTTGGAGCATTGCGCATCATAAGCAGCAAAAGGTCCGTGGCGCTGTCCGTTGTCCATTGTCTGATAGCCCACGATGATGCCATTGTTCAGTCCCAGTATGTAGCTGGCCTGCTGTTCCTGTGCCATTTCCTGCTTACGTGTCTCGTCGCCGTTGCTGTTGCGGAACACGAGGTATCGCGTCCCGCCCATTGAGGTCTCGGAGATGTGGCAAAACACGCCGGCCGCATCTGCATTCATCGCCGAGGCCAGTGTCAGGTCGAGATACAGTCCGTTATTGTATATGAAGCGGCAGGGATAGCTACTGTATTCGCTTTCTGCCTTCTCGCAGGAGGTAGTCACGGCGATCAGCAGAGACAGCAGCAAACTGGCAAAGAGCAGTTTCTTCATCGGCCTAAGAGTTTGTGCTCCGCCTCGGCCACGCGGTCGAAGTGGAAGCCGTTCAACGTCTGCGCCATCAGAGCCTCGATGCGGTCGTTCTGCAGATTGCCGATAGAGCCCTCGTGCGTGTGGTGGATATGCTTGTCGGGCGTGAACTGTCCGGCCTCGATGTCCAGTCCCACTTTCTTATAGGCATCGCGGAACGGCATTCCTGCTGCTGCCAGCCGGTTTACTTCCTCAACAGAGAACATCGGGTCGTACATCGGGTTGTCCAGAATCTGCTCGTTCACTTTCATCTGGTTGATGATGTAGGCCGTCATCTGGAGGCAGTCTTTCAGTTCGCCGAACGCAGGCAGGAACACTTCCTTAATGATTTGCAGGTCGCGGAAGTAGCCCACGGGCAGGTTGTTCATAATGAGTGTTATCTGCTGTGGCAGGGCTTGTAGCTTGTTCGACTTGGCGCGGATGAGCTCGAACACGTCGGGATTCTTCTTGTGCGGCATAATGCTCGACCCCGTGGTGCACTCCTTCGGCAGGCGGACGAACGAAAAGTTCTGCGAGTTGAACAGGCAAGCATCGAAAGCCAGCTTGCTCAGCGTGCCAGCGATGGTAGCGATGGCAAAGGCTACGTTGCGCTCGGTCTTGCCGCGCCCCATCTGCGCATATACCACGTTGTAGTCCATCGAGTCGAAGCCCAGTAGGTCGGTGGTCATCTGGCGGTTCAGAGGGAAGCTGGAGCCATAGCCAGCGGCCGACCCCAGTGGGTTGCGGTTGGTCATCCGATAAGCAGCTTGCAGAAAGAGCATATCGTCGCAGAGTGACTCGGCATAAGCGCCGAACCACAGCCCGAACGACGAAGGCATAGCCACCTGCAGATGCGTATAGCCCGGCATCAGGATGTCCTTATACTGGTTGCTCTTGGCTATCAGTTCGTCGAACAGCACTTTCACTCCCTCGGCCACCTCGCGCAACTCGTTGCGGATGAAGAGCTTCAAGTCCACCAGCACTTGGTCATTGCGTGAGCGTCCAGAGTGTATCTTCTTGCCTGTGTCGCCCAATCGGCGTGTCAGCATCAGCTCCACCTGCGAGTGGACATCCTCGATGCCGTCTTCGATAACAAACTCGCCACGCTCGCAGACGGCATAGATGTTCTTCAGCTCGTCGAGCAGCTGTGCCAGCTCGTCGGCCGTGAGCAGTCCGATGCTTTGGAGCATTGTGATGTGGGCCATTGAGCCCAGCACGTCGTACTTAGCCAGATAGAGGTCCATCTCGCGGTCGCGTCCCACGGTGAAGCGTTCTATCTCGCTGTTAATCTCGTAGTTCTTCTCCCAAAGTTTTTGTGCCATTGTCTCTGTTTTTTGAGGAGTTGCTGGAGTTCAGGGGTACACTCCCGTAACTCCTATACATAAGGTACCAGTGCCAGTGCGTCGGCAATCTTCTCTACGCCGTCTTGCAGCGGGCCGCTCACCATTCCTTTCAGCATAAAGGGAATGTCGGCTTTCACCGTCACCCGCATCTTGCTGGCCGTCGCGCTGACGGGCAGTACCTGAATCCACAGGTTGAAGGGCATCGGCGACTGTTCCGTCTCGAACTTCACGCATCGGTTTTCTTCGCGGTCGCAGATGCGCAGGCGGATGTTGCCCACGGGCGACACGTTGACGCTCACCGAGTCGGCGTCGAACTGGAAATCCTGTATCTTGTCTTCCGGCACGCGGTCGCGCACGCGCTCCAGATTGCGCAGGTCGCTGAGGTTGCGGTACACGTCTTCTACGGCATAGGGTATCTGCTTGATGCTGCTTTCAAATTTTGCCATAGCCTACACCCCCCACGTTTGTGGCGACTTCCGCCATTCCTTCAGCACCTCGATGTCTTCTGACTTGATGTAGCCCGTCTCGGCAGCCTGCTCTACTACGGCCTGATAGTCGCTCAGCGTAACCAGTCGCACGCCCGCCTCGCGGAAAGCCTCCTCGGCCACGGGGAATCCATAGGTGAACGAGGCCACCATACCTACCACTTCGCAGCCGTAGTCGCGCAGTGCCTGTACGGCCTTCAGACTGGAACCACCCGTGGAGATAAGGTCTTCCACGACGACGACCTTAGCCCCCTTCTTCAGTTCGCCTTCCACCTGATTGCCCATTCCGTGGTCTTTCGGTTTGGGGCGCACGTAGGCATAGGGCAGTCCCAGCTCGTCGGCCACCAGCGCACCCTGCGCAATGGCTCCCGTGGCCACGCCGGCCACGGCCTCGGCTTCGGGGAATGTTGCCTGTATGATGTGACACAGCTCCAGCTTCACGAACGAGCGCACGTCGGCATAGCCCAGCGTCTTGCGGTTGTCGGTATAGATGGGCGATTTCCACCCGCTGGCCCACGTGAAAGGCTCGTTGGGTTGCAGCTTGATGGCTTTGATGTCCATCAGCTTCTTGGCAAATAGTTTCTTGATTGTATCCATATTCTTGTTATCATTGTTTCTTGGCTTGCAAAGATAGTGCTTTTTGCCGAAACGGCCAAGCCGCAGGGGCGAAATGTCCCAGACATCATCCATTTCGGCGACAGCCTATCCCGTATGACGGCGTCACCCCCGCGTCATCCCGAGGGTGAGGATGCTGAAGCGGATGCCGGGTACGGCGAGCAATGGGTGGGCACAGGCCGTCAGTGTGGCTCCAGTGGTACACACGTCGTCGATGAGCAGGACGTGGCAGTGCTCCAGCTGGCCAGTCTCCCGAGCCGTGAAGCGCGCTTCCACATTGGTCTGCCGGCTCCAGCGGCTCAGTCCCGTCTGACTCTCGTCGAAGCGGGTGCGTCCTACGGCATTGGTGACGATTGGCAGATGGGTTATCTCACTGATGCCCCGGGCTATGCATTCGCTTTGGTTATAGCCGCGTTGCCGCTGCCGCTTGCGAGCCAGCGGTACGGGTATCAGTGCGTCGATGCCTTCGAAGAATCCTGTGGGCTGCAGCTCGGCAGCCATCATTCGCCCTATGTCGGTGCCTATGTCGGGATGGTTGTGGTATTTCAGGTCGTAGACGAGACGGGCAGCCTCAGATTGCGGCTCGTAGTAGAAAAGGGCTGCGGCGCGCTCGATGGGCAGCAGGCCCCAGAACAAACGTGCCATTTCATTGTCGTCAGGCGAGAGGGCGAAACCGGTGCGTGGCAGGTGCAGATAGCACCGCTGGCAGAGCGACAGCTCCGACAGTGACAGCCGTTGACCGCAGACCGTACACAGGCGGGGTGACAGAAGGTCGAGCAGCCTACTCCAGAAACTCGTCTTCATCGTTGACATTGAGGCATTGGCGGATGATGTCCATTGTGAAACCTCGCCCTGCGGCAAAGCGGATGAGCTTGGCATTGAGCTCATAGTCGCTGGCGGCACGGGTGGTGCGCCGCTTCTGGGCTATCAGTGGGCGGAGGACACAGAGGTACTCGTCGTCACTCACTTCATTGAGCACCTGCTCGCGGATGTCGTCAGCGATGCGCTTTTGCCACAGTGCCTGCTCTATCTTGCGGCGGCCCCACTTGCCGAAGCGCACTTTGTCGCGCACGAAGGCACGTGCATAGCGTTCGTCGTCGATATAGCGGCCTTCGGTCAACCGTTGCATAATGCGCGCCTGTGCTGCGTCGTCCAGTTGCCAGCGGCGCATCTTCTCCAGCATCTCGCCCGTGCAGTGCTCGGCCTGCGAGCAGAGCAGCGACAGCCGGCTGAGGGCTTCCTGTTCGGTGATAGGTTTCATTGTATGATGGTTCTTAGCATTCGTGGATGACCAAACTGGTCGGTCTTTATCTCGGTGCCGGCAAAGCCTACTCGTTCCAGCATCTCAGCCGTAGCCGTAGCGTAAGCTCGGTTGATCTCAAAGTAGAGGCGGCCGCCGGTTCTCAGTGCCGACCGGGCATAGCCGGCAATGGCACGGTAGAAGCGCAGCGGGTCGTCGTCGGGCACGAAGAGTGCTTCGTGGGGCTCGTAGTCCAGCACGTTACGTTCCATCTCGGCCGCCTCTGCGCGGCAGATATAGGGCGGATTGCTCACGATGACGTCCCATCGTGGCTCAGCAGGGCGGGAGGCTTGGAAGAGGTCCTGCCGCACAAAGGTGACGTCGGTGCCGAGGCGGTCGGCATTTTGGCGGGCTATGGTGAGTGCCTGCTCCGACACGTCCCACGCCGTCACCTGCGCCGTCGGCAGCTCGGCCGCCAGCGTGCAGGCAATGCAGCCACTGCCCGTCCCTATGTCGAGCACCGCTGCCGATGGGACGGCGTATGCCGCTTGCCGCATCTCTTCCACAATCCACAGACACAGCTCCTCCGTCTCGGGGCGGGGTATCAGCACCCCCTGCGACACACCGAAACGCCGGCCGCAGAAGTCTGCAGTGCCCAGCACGTATTGCACAGGCTCCATCTGCTCCAGCCGCAGCATCATTTCCTCCACTTCCTGTTGGTCGTTTGCGGATAATTCGCTAACTTTGCCGCAGTAGATGTCGGTGGCAGAGAGACCGAAGCGCTCGCCAAGCATCAGACGGACGATGGCTTTCGCCTCGCCCGCAGCATAGCAGTGCGCCAGCCTGCGCCACAGTTCATCGTAGGTCATAACGGATGCAAAGATAAGAAAAAATAGGAATATGAGCCAAATAATAGAAGACGAAAAGTATATGCGCCGCTGTTTGCAGCTGGCTCGTTGCGGTCGTAATGGGTCGCGCCCCAATCCGATGGTGGGAGCCGTCATCGTGGCCGATGGGCGTATTATCGGCGAGGGTTATCACGTTCGCTGCGGCGAAGGGCACGCAGAAGTGAATGCTTTCCGCTCGGTCAGCATACAGGATGAGCGTCTGCTCCCCGAGGCTACGGTCTATGTCAGTCTGGAACCCTGCGCCCACTACGGCAAGACGCCCCCCTGTGCCGACCTGATAGTGTCGAAAGGCGTGCGGCGCGTGGTGGTAGGCTGCGTAGATGAGTTTGCCCAAGTGCAGGGGCGCGGTATCGAGAAACTGCGCTCGGCGGGCATCAGCGTCACCGTAGGCGTGCTCGAGGCGGAGTGCCGATGGCTCAACCGTCGCTTCTTTACCTTTCACGCCAAGCACCGTCCCTATATCATTCTGAAATGGGCCCAGTCGGCCGATGGCTTTATCGACTGCAACGGTCAGGCGGTCAGCCTGTCTACGCCGCTGACCCAGATGCTGGTGCACCGGCTGCGGGCCGAGGAAGATGCCATCCTCGTGGGGCGCGTCACCGACGAGCGCGAACATCCGCAGCTCAACGTGCGCCACTGGAGTGGTCGCTCGCCGCGTCGCTTCGTCCTGTCTCACGCACATCCTATTGATGCCATCTTGGGCGAGTGTCGCGCTGAGGGCTTGCAGTCTCTCATCGTAGAAGGAGGGCGCAAGACGCTGGAGTCGTTTCTTGCTGCCGGGCTGTGGGACGAGATTCGCGTCGAGTCATCACCTCTTAATACTAAAGATGGCACCCGCGCACCGCAACTGCCGCCAAACCTGCGCCTGCTTTCCGAACTGTTTTGGGAAGGGCGGCACATTTGTCGTTATGCACGGTCATAGCACGGAGTGCCCAGAAGCTACTTTGCGCCGATTCCCTCAACGCTTGTCGGGCACTCCGTAGTCGACCCATTGCCTTTGCGGGTAGCAGCCTTTGACGGTTTCGTTGTCAGTGCCATTTGGCATATTGAAGCTGATGGATAAAGTCAAGAAAAAATGGGCTTTACTTTTGTTTTTTTGCGCGATTTGCACTATCTTTGCACGTAAGAAATGTGTGGAAGAAAGAGCACATTGGGAGTATAGTAACACTGAAGTTTATGGAGAATAACGATATGAATAAGAGTATAAGATTATTGACTTTGACGGTTGCGTTGCTCTGTGGCGCAACCGCTTTGCAATCGCAGACGCTGCGCGGAACAGTGACCGATGCATTGACGGGCGAACCGCTGACAGGAGCAACGGTGCAAGTCGTGGAACTGGACGGGGCCGCTACCGTGGCCGACTTGGACGGCAACTATCGTATTGATGTCAAGCAACCGGGACGATACACCATAGAGACCCGATTCATCGGCTACGAGCCGAGCATCCAGAAAGAGGTGCAGATTGTGGGTGTCAAGGAAGTGGTGCTCGACATTCTGCTGCGCGAGAATGCCAACGAACTGACGGAGGTGGTGGTGAAGCCACGCGTGAACAAGATGGCGACGGTGAACCCGACGGCACTGGTGGGCGGCGTGATGCTTTCAATGGAGGAGGCCTGCCGTTTTGCCGGTGGCGGCAACGACCCCGCCCGACTGGTGACGGCCTATGCAGGCGTGTCTGGGCAGAGCGACGGGAACGGCATTTCGGTCTATGGCAACGCGCCCCACACGATGCAGTACAGACTGGAGGGCGTGGAGATTTTTACACCGAACCACTTCAGTGACCTCTACGGCGCGGGCTTCGGTATGGTGAGTGCGCTGAATGCAAACGTTATCGGCAACTCAGACTTCTTCACCTCGGCCTTCAATGCCAACTACTCGAACTCTGTCAGCGGCGTGTTCGATATGAAGATGCGGTCGGGCAATAATGGCAAGCACGAGAATATCCTGCAAGTGGGAACGGTGTCGGAGGAACTGACAGCGGAGGGGCCGCTGTCGCGGAAGAGTCACAGCAGTTACATCTTCAACTATCGCTACGGCTTCACGTCGCTGGCCTCGAAACTGGGCATCCTCAATGTGCTGGGCACTGACTTTGATTTTATGGACTTCTCGCTGAAACTGAATTTCCCCACAAAGCGGGCGGGGACGTTCTCCATCTTCGGCCTCGGCTTCTACGATAAGGCCGACGATCAGGTGCCCGAACTGGAAGACGTACACTCTATTTATGACGTGAGCGACCAGCACTTCAAGATGTGGAGCCTCGTGGCGGGTGCCTCGCATAAAATCCACTTGGGTAATAAGTGGACGTGGCGCACCACGCTGGCCTACAATATGCAGCACGACAAACTGGATACCGACTACCGCTACTTCGATCAGGACGCTACGGGAGGCATCACCCACTTTACGGGACAGGAGGCACCGTTCTACTATTTGAAGCAGAATGAGGACCGGCTCATCCTGAACACGGAGTTGTCGAAGCAAGTCACGCCGAAGTGGCTCACGCAGGTGGGCGGTGAATACTCGCAGCGCTTCTTCAGCATCTCTTTCCGACAGGCCGATGCACCTTATCAGCCCGTACCGGTCTCACCGCTCTACGATGTGAGCGACAACACGGGATTGGGAAACCTGCACTGGTCGAACGTCATCAAACCGACGGACCACTTCTCGCTCAACATTGGCATCGCCGCCAACTACTTCGTGCTCTCCGAGGACTTCTCTCTTGAACCGCGTGTCAGTCTGAAGTGGGAGCCAGACGCGAAGAACTCCTTCGCCGTGGGCTATGGCCTGCACTCGATGGTGGAGAAACTCGACACCTACTTTTTGCGCGCCGGCGATGGCCGCTTAGTCAACAAGAACCTGAAGATGGGCAAAGCTCACCACTTACTGGCTACCTATACCCACCAGTTCACTGACAACCTGAATCTGCGCCTGAACGCCTACTATCAGTATGGCTTCGACACGCCCGTCAGTGCCGACCCGCTGCGCACCTACTGCGTCGTCAACCGTGAGAACATCTACGTGGACGAGCCACTGGTGAACGAGGGCAACACGCGCAACTACGGTGCTGACGTGACGCTGGAGCACTATATGAAGGACGGCTACTTCGGACAGGCCAACTTCTCGCTCTACCGCTCAGAGTACCGCGCGCAGGACAACGTGTGGCACCACCAGATGTACGACCGTGGCTATATGCTGAAGTTGCTGGGCGGTAAAGAGTGGATGGTGGGCAGCAGGAAGCAGAACGTCTTCAACATCTCCCTCAAGTACACCTTGCAGGGCGGTCTGCGCCATACACCCATCGACCTCGCTGCCACCATCGCCAACGGCATCAATGCCGACAAGCCGGTGTTCATCCAGCAGCAGGCTATGAGTCTGCAGTACGACCCCGTAAACCTCGTCGATCTCACCGTCAGTTACAAGTGGAACTGCCGTCGTGTCAGCCACACGCTGGCCTTCGAGGGCGTGAACATCCTTATGACTGAGACCCCATACGCAGAGCGTTATGACTTCGCCCTGCAAAAGCTGCGCTACGACAAGAGCGGCATCTCACTCCCGAATATTTACTATCGTTTAGACTTTTAGATAATATGACTAAGAAACTATGGATAATGGCCGCCATCCTCGTCATCAGCGCCATCTGCGTCATTACCTGTTGCAGCAGCGAGGATAATCCTGCTGTCACGGCAGAACAGACATTCGTCCCCAAGGCACCAGACTACCGCGACCCGACGATGTGGGTGACACAGGACGATGATGCCGGGGGGACGGGTGCTGACGTGTTCTACGTTGTGTCGACGTGGGAGGAAGACTGGACGACAGCGGACGGCACGGTGAGCCACTACGCCGACGTCTGGAATCCGGCCCACCGCGAACATATGGCCACGGAGATGCGTGGTGTGGCAGCGTATATGTCGCCCGGCAACCGCTTCTTCGCTCCTTACTATCGCCACACGACGATTGATGCGTGGGTGACGCAGAACGCAGACACCATCCAGCGACGCACACGTCTGGCTATGGCGGACGTCTGCGCCGCGTTCGACCACTTCCAGCAGCAGCGCGACCCTGCACGCCCGCTGATTATTGTAGGCTTCAGTCAGGGCGGTATGGCGGTGGTGGAACTGCTGAAACATATCAGCGACGAGACGTACAGTCAGCTGGCGGCGGCATACGTCCTTGGCTATAAGGTCACTGAGGCCGATATGGCCGAGTGCAGCCATATCCGCCCAGCTCAAGGCGAGACGGATACAGGCGTGACCATCTGTTACAACACGGTGAAGGACGTAAAGTACATCAAGCCCATCATTGCCACATCTGACATCTGCATCAATCCAGTGAACTGGCGCACCGATGCCACCCCCGCCACCCTCCACGACACCATCACCGTCACCGTCTCACCAGAATTCCATATCCTCGTGGTCACCGGCTACAGTGGCTCGGAATATCCGCCATACAAAGACCTTATCAACGTGGGCGACATCCACAGTCGTGAGCCGTGGCTCTACAGCGAGTGCCTGGCCAAGAACATCGCCGTCAGGGCCGCTGAATGGAGAAAAAAGCAATAAGATATATGAAAAAGAAACAGATTTGGATGCTCGCCGCCATCCTGATACTCTGCGGCTCGACAACAGTGCTGACATCGTGCAGCGGGGACGACGATAACAACACCATCGTGACCCCGCAAGCGAAGGAGTACTTCACGCTGTGGAACCAGTGCGAGGCGCTGAC
>JAFUZD010000003.1 GCA_017476785.1 Prevotella sp.
AATTAAACCTAATTCAACCTTTTGCACATTTCGTTTTATCCTGCCGTCTGACCCTCAACCACTCGTAACTCCTTTATTTATCGGGGTTTCCAGCGTTCTAACCTCTCACCCTACATTGTACATTTCGTTTTCATGCCCATACTTAGCTGATTGAAGATGCCTCCGCGCCCGTTGTTGAGCAGCAGGATGCGCAGATTGCCGCGCAGATGCTGATTCCACAGCGCATTCTGGTCGTAGAAGAAACTGAGGTCGCCGATGACGCAGAAAGTGGCGTCCCCGTCATTGTGCGAGGCGGAGGGGCACGGGGAAGCGGCGAGCGAGAAGCCCGCAGCGGTAGAGAGGGAGCCCTCGATGCCGTTCACCCCGCGATTGCACCAAATGGGATGATGGGCATAGATATTGGCCAAGCGGATGGCAGTGCTGTTGGCGTAATGGACGTGGGCGGTGGATGGCTGAGGATAGAGTGCAGAAAGCTGCTGCTCGAAGTATTTCACGGCGGCCATCTGCGAATAGGCGGGGGCGTAGTCGGCTGCGTGGCGGTCGGCAATGGCCAGCAGTTCGTCCCACAGAACAGTGAAGGGCTTCGGCTGCGCGGCTTCCAGCTGACGGATATGAGCGGCTACGCGCGCGCCGTCGCCGACGATGACGCGCGTCAGGTTTTGGAACGTGTCGTTCACTTCGCCCGTAGCATTGACGCTCCACGTCTCCCCTGCCCTGCGCAGGAAATGCTTGGCACGCTTGCTGACGATGCTGCCGCCGGTATAGAGCACGAAGTCGGGAACGTAGCGCACGTCGTCTCTTGCCAGCCAGACGGCCTCGTCGAGATGCAGATTGAGCGGCTGACCGCTGATGAGCATCGGCCGCTCGGCCTGCTGCCAGCGGTCGGCGATGGTGGCCAAGAGCTGATCGGAGATGGGCTGCCCTACCCGTTCGATGACGCGCTGGCGGGGCAACTGGTCAACAGTGAAGTCGAACAGCGGCTCACTGATAGGCACGTTGATATGCACGGGACCGGCCGTCTCCACCAGTGCCTCGCATACCAGCCGGTTGCAGTACCACCGTTCTTCGTCGTCGCGGGGCTCTGGCAGCGTGACCGCCCGACGGACAAAACGCCCGAGGGCATCGGGCTGCGGCAGTGTCTGACCGTCAAGCTGGTCAATCCACTGCGGCGGGCGGTCGGCTGAGATGACAATGAGCGGACGCTGCTGGTAATAGGCCTCGGCAACGGCGGGGGCAAGATTGAGCAAGGCCGTGCCACTGGTGACACAGACGGCGACACGCTCGCTGGTGGCCTGCGCCACACCGAGGGCGTAGAAGCCTGCCGAGCGTTCGTCGGTGACGCCGTAGCACTGCAGGGCGGGATGTGTATTGAAGTTGTGAACCAGCGGCGCATTGCGGCTACCGGGACAGACGACGACGTGACGCACGCCATAAGCGACGAGCAGCGCGGTCAGTATGTTGACGTTTTCTTTGTTGCTGTACATATCAGGTTTCGCATTGTATCGAGTTTGGTTTCCGTCTCCTGCCACTCCTGTTCCTCCCTGCTGTCGGGCAGCAAGCCGCCGCCGGCATAGAGGCGGTAGCGGTCAGCACCGAACTGCATACAGCGCAGCGAGACGAAGAGATGGGTCTGCCCCTGCACGCTGAGCGGTCCACAGAAGCCGCTGTAATAGTGGCGGCGGTGCTGCTCGTTGTGCAGGATGAAGTCGATGGCCGAGCGTTTGGGCAGTCCGCTGACGGCGGGGGTGGGATGAAGCGCCTGCAGCAAGTCGCCGACGACGTGCGGGCGGTCGAGCGTGAAACGGAAGTCGCTGCGCAGATGTATCAGGTGGGCGGCACGGGCGGTATAGGGGCCGGTCTCGTCGATGTCGGTCGCGAACTGTTCCAGCGTCTCCATCAAGTACGAAGCCACAAAGCGCTGTTCGGCGATGTTCTTGGGGCTCCACTGCGGACGGGGCTCATAGGGCATTGTACCGGCCAACGCTATCGTGAGCCACTGGCGGCCGCTGCCCGACAGCAATACTTCAGGCGTGGCCGTGAGCCAAGCACCGCTCTGAGGAGTGGAGAACAGGCCGACGAACATCCGCGGATAGCGCTCGCAGGCATCACGGAAGAGGTCGAGCGGCGAGACACTGTCGATCCGGCTGGCATCGACCATCCGCGAGAGCACCAGCTTCTGATAGTCGCCGGCCACGAGCTGGGCGTGGAAATTGGAAAAGTCGATGTGATAGTCGGCGCGGTCACGGTGCTGCGAAACAGCAAGAGTGGGATAATGAACCATTGGCAACAGTTCATTATCCCACTCTTTCAGTGATTCCAGCGAACAGCTTTCCACCACGTCGGGCTGCAAAAGCAGCACGGGTTCGTCGGGGGTTGGTACAAAGGGAGCCATCACAAATCCGCTCCGCCCACCCAGTTCAGCACAAGAGGGAAGTTCCAGCAGGCTGTCTGACGGCTGCATCATCAGGGTGCAGCGCGTCTCGTTGGGCAATCGGAAGACGGCAAAACCGGACATCACTTGGCTCGTTTAATGATGTAGTTGGTGACGCGGACGGTAGAGATGAGCTCATCGGCAGAGTTGCGGATGTCTACGTTCCACACGTGGAGCGTGTTGCCGCGGTGCGAAAGGCGCGCATAGGCTGTCACGGTGTCGCCCTCGCTGACGGCCTGCACGTGGCTTCCGCTGACCTCTATGCCCACGCAGGCACAGCCGGGACAGAGGGCCGTAGAGCCTACCCCGGCCACATTCTCGGCCAGAGCCAGCGAGGCCCCGCCACTGAGGAAGCCGAACGGCTGCCGGTTGCGCTCGTCCACGCGCATCCGGGCCATACAAGTATCGTCCTCGGGCGTAGAGAGGAACTCCATCCCGAGGGCGGTAGATAAGTTGGGGGTGTTATCTATGATTTGCTTGATTGCTTCTATATCCATTACTTAAACAGTGAGTATTCTTCCACGGTCCACGCCAGCACGCTGGCTCCCAGCACGTCGCGCTCGCGGTCATCGAGGATGGAGACAAGCAGCTTGGTGCGCCCTTTGATGTTGCCGAACACGTGCTGCTCGAAGGCTTCCTGTGCGGGCACCATCAGCCACTTGCCCGAGCGCGGTATACCGCCTGTCAGGATAAAGGCCTGCGGATTGATGAGCGTGGCATATTTGGCCAGTCCGCGGCCCAGCATCTCGCCCGTGCGGCGGAACACCTCGATGGCCATCGCGTCGCCCTGATTGCACATCTCGCTGATCAGCTTGGGCGTCAGTTCCTCTACCCCGCGCATCAGCGAGGGCTCATTGCTGCTCTCCATCAGCTCACGGGCGGTGCGCAGGATGCCCTTCTCGGCGCAGTAGGTCTCCAAGCATCCCTGATGCCCGCAGCCACATTCGCGCCCCTCGGGTACGATGCAGGTATGCCCAATCTCGCCGGCAAAGCCCAGTGCACCGTAGTGCAGGCGGCCGTTGGTGAAGAGGGCACTGCCCATTCCGTGGCCCAGCGTGATGACGACGAAATTAGTCATTCCGTGTGCGCTGCCGAACGCCTGTTCGCCCAGTGCGATGCACTGCGAGTTGTTGGCCAGTGCCACGGCCAGTCCGATGCGGTCGCGTAGCATTGCTGCCAGCGGGATGACGCCCTTCCACGGCATATTGGGCGAGTTCTCAATGCAGCCCGTCAGCACATTGCTGCTCGGTGCACTGATGCCCACGGCGTGGATGGTCTCGTAGCCGCCGTTGTTGTCCACCAGTTCAATGATGCGGTCGCACAGCTGGCTGACGTATTCGTTGATATTCGGATAGTCGCGAGTGCAGAAGTGGTCGCGTGCGATGATGTTGCCGCGTATGTCGACAATGGCATACGTAGTGGCGTCGAGACTCACGTCGACACCCACCACTCTCGTTTTTATCTTCATTTCCTCCATTGAATTCGTTTTTAAGGCTGCCTCGGAACGGGGCGCGAGGCCCCACCATACTTACTTGAACAGCGAGTATTCCTTCACGTCCCACGCCAGTGCGCTGGCTCCCAGCACGTCGCGCTCGCGGTCGTTGAGCGACGACACGATGAGACGCACCTTTCCGCGGATGTTACGGAACACGTGGCGGTTGAACGACTCCTCCGTCGGTTCCATCAGCCACTTGCCCGCTTTCGAGATGCCGCCGGCAATGATGATGGCCTCGGGGTCGATGATAGAAGCATAGGTGGCCAGTCCGCGGCCGAAGTATTCGCCCGTGCGGCGGAACACCTCGATGGCCATCTCGTCACCCTGCTCGCAGCAGTCCACGATGGTGCGCGGCGACAGATGGTCCAAATCGCGCATCAGCGAGGGGGCATCGCTGGCTTCCATCAGATCCTTAGCCGTGCGGATGATGCCTTTCTCGGCACAGTAGGCCTCCAAGCATCCCCGCAGACCGCACTCGCACAGACGGCCGCCTTCCTCTATGCAGGTATGGCCCAGCTCGCCGGCAAAGCCGTCGGCACCGAGATGGAACTGGCGCTGCGAGAAGAACGCGCTGCCCAGTCCGTGACCCAGCGTCACAATGGCAAAGTCGCTCATACCGTGCGCACTGCCGAACGCGTGCTCGCCCAGCGCGATGACGTGGCTGTCGTTGCCCAGCGCCACGGCCAGTCCGATGCGGTCGCGCAGCATCGCGGCCATCGGGATGACGCCCTTCCACGGCATATTGGGCGAGTTCTCTATACAACCCGTCTTATAGTTTCCGCTGGGCGCGCTGATGCCTACCGAGCGTATGGACTCAAAGGCATTGTTGTCCATCATCAGATTGACGATATGCTCACACAGTACGGCCACATAGTCATTCAGCACGGGATAGTCGGACGTGCGGAAGCCACCACTGGCGAGGATGTTGCCCCGGATGTCCACGATGGCATAAGTAGTACGCTCCAGACTGATATCGATACCGATTACTTTGTCTTTTGTTGCGGTTTCTATCATAGTTTTTTCGATTTATTGAGGCAAATATAGGCATATTCTGGCGAACTGCCAAATATTTCTGCCTCTTTTTCTATTCGTTCTTCACCAAATTCTTGCCATCCCATATCCACAGATGGTAGCGTTCGCCGTCCCATCGATAGTACCAGCGGTTATCGACAAGCAGGTCGTTCACGCCGTTGCTTTTCTTGTTCAGGAAGGCAAACACCTCGCCTATCGTATCCCCACCGCCGATACTGGTGGTCTGGCGACCATTGCCCCAAGATATGCTTTCTATCTCCATATCATCGCCGAAGCGATAGAGACGTATATCCTCGGAATGGAACGTGATGGTCTCGTCGTTGCCATCGTCGTCGAGGTCGATGGTCACCAGTCGGTTCTCGCCCTCGTGGCCCTCATAGAGGTCAGCCTTAGAGAAGGTCTTGACGGGCTTGCCCACGTCGTGGCTGGCATCCTCGGTCTGCTTCAGCTTACCGTCCTCAAAGACATAGCGGTTCCATTGGATGCCGTGGCGCTGCACAAAGCTCCACTTGCCATCTTGCTCTTCTGGCTTCAGTTCGGCATCGTCTTCAAGTGCCTCGGTGCGTTTGAATGTACCGCTGTCCATATCGTACCACACGATGAAATACTGAGAGTTCGAATTGCCGCCATACCACTCGGTCACCAGCACCTCGTTACTGCCGTCACCGTCGTAGTCGTGCTCGTCGTCGATGGTGTAACGGACGTCCTTTTCGCAGATGCCTGTGGAGATGAGTTCGCCGTTCACTTTGGCCATCAGCTGCTGATCGGTATCGCTCTTGCCCTGCAACACATAATCGCTGGCTCCCTGCTCAGGCTCTTCCACTGCCGCTTCCTCCACTGCGACCGGGGCGACATTCTTCATTGTATGACGGAACTCGAAGAGGCGCTGCTTATCAGCTGTGGGGAAATAGTAGAACAGCCGCTCAAACTGGGGATGTTCGTTGCGCATCGCGTCGAGCAGTGTCTGATGCTGCTCCTCGTTCAGACGGGAGACGTCGAAGAAAACGATGCCACCTTCTGGGTCGCCGTTGGGATAGTAACGGCCGTCAGAGCCATAATTCACTGTTGTGTTATTGCCGTCTTTCGAAATAGAAACCCCCGAGATGTCCGAATCGTTGATGCCCACATATTGGCCTTCGGGCACGTAGAGGACGCCGTCCTTCAGCACTCCGACGTCGAAGCTGGGACCGTCCATCTCGTTCAACTCATAACGGAACACCAGATTCTCCAGCTTTCCGCTGGGAATGATATAAGTACGCGTATAGGCTATCTTATCGATGGAGTCGAGCACGGCCTGCGTGATGGGTTCCGGCGTCACGTCCATACAGAATCCTTTGCGGATGTAGGCCTCCACAGTACCGGCGTTATAGTCGCTCAGCTGAATCTTGTACCACTCGCCCTTCTCTTCCAGCACGGGCAGCACTTCGTTCTGGGCCACAAAGCAGGGCGACGTATTGAAGCCGCTCGGCAGGGGCTTGTCATTGAAGCGGAATTGGATAACGGCCATATCGGATTCGAGGTCCTCCACATCGTAGTAGAGCTGCGGGCTCTCGGTCGAAGCGTCTTGATAGAGCGGGGCATTCTCCGAGACTACCTGAACGAACTTCAGGAAACCGGGGTCTTCAGTAACCAGCAGCTCCTTCTTTGAACCGCCAAAGAGGGCATAAAGCAGAATACCCAGCACAGCCACCCCGGCAATGCCGCCGCCGATGTAGTACCACTTGCGGCGGTCGGACGGCTGGTCGGACGGCAGATAGCCGGCGTTATCGGCAGTCTGAGCAGGCCGCGACGGCGTAGGCTTATACTCGGGCAGGTCGTCATCAGAACGCTGCGACCAAGCCGGCTCCACGCGCTGAGGCTCAACGGCATATACCGACTCTTGCGGAGCGTCAGCAGAAGGAGCTTGCGGCAGGCAGGGATTGCCCTCCTTTATCTTATACCATCCGAAGATAGGCCACAGGAAGCCAACAATCGTCCAACAAATGGCAAGGATAATGATGACAATGACGAGCAGGCCGACAACCATCAGCAACGCAGAACCGCCTCTGGCAAGCGAGTCCATATCACTGAACATACTGAGGAAGCTCTCGGGCGACGACAGGATGGCCGCACCGGAAGAGAACAGAAAGACAATGAAGAGCAGCAACAATACCGGCGGCAACAGCATCAAACGGATTACGCACAGGGCGGCAAACTTCAAGTTGCGGGCACCTTGACGGGCACGCGGCGTCCAGTCTTTGGCCATCATCAGTCCCGTTGCGCCGTTCTTCAACTTGAAATAGGCCCAAAGGTCAATCACCCAGACAATCAGCGCCAACGGTATGCTCAGCAAAGGAATGAAACTAACGAAGCTAAACAGGAAAGCCAAACCGGCGTTAACGACCAGAAGAATCACGGCCGAACGCACTTTCCCTGCATAAAACTGCGAGGCGTCTCGCTGCTGGATGCGGGC
The DNA here is from genome assembly GCA_017476785.1 of Prevotella sp. GTDB lineage: Bacteria > Bacteroidota > Bacteroidia > Bacteroidales > Bacteroidaceae > Prevotella. The sequence goes on from JAFUZD010000003.1 coordinate 7,411, forward strand.
AAACTTCCCGAGACCTATCAGATAGCACACCCACGCTGCCACGTTGCCGATGCGTCCGACCATCAGCAAGACACCAGAAACTGACGTCGGCTTCGACTCATCCATCAGCGAACTCTTGAGATTAGCGATGTTTTCCACAAACGAGGTGGCTGCAAGGATGTAATTCACTACACCGAGAACAGCGATAGCCAATACCGCCCAGAACACCATTCCGGCCGCATTGCGCCATTGTGCTTGAAGTTCCGATTGATTCATAACTTATTAGGTTCTTAATAATACTAATGTGATAATTACTTTCTCTTTGCTTTCGGTTATCGACAGCAAAAGTAACAAAAAATTCTGAGAAGGCGAGCTTTTTGCAGGAATTTTACAACCGAAAGCCCATTTTGTCTTTCAAATCCACGCTTAATCAATTTTAGCGGACGCCTGTGCCTCAGTGAGGAGCCATCGCGCATCGCCGTAAATTTACAAATTTTCCACCGCAATATGTACCGTTATCAGATTTATTTCGTAACTTTGCAGCACATAAAACAACAGATATGAACATATTAGAACTCAGTGAACAAGAGATAGGCAGACGCGAAAGTCTGCAAGAACTGCGCGCTATGGGCATTGACCCCTATCCCGCAGCCGAGTTTCCCACCAATGCATTTTCTACTGACATCCGCGAACAGTTCAGCGACGACGAGCCGCAGCGCGAAGTGTGCATCGCCGGCCGACTGATGAGCCGCCGCGTGATGGGAAAGGCTTCGTTTGCCGAACTGCAAGACTCGAAAGGCCGCATTCAGGTCTACATCACCCGCGACGACCTCTGCCCGGGCGAGGATAAGGACTTATACAATAAGGTGTTTAAGAGACTGATGGACATCGGCGACTTCATCGGCGTGAAGGGATTCGTATTCCGCACGCAGACGGGCGAGATTTCGGTGCACGCACAGGAACTGACGCTGCTGTCGAAGAGCCTGAAGCCGCTGCCTATCGTGAAGTATAAGGACGGCGTGGCCTACGACAAGTTCGACGACCCCGAGCTGCGCTATCGCCAGCGCTACGTGGACTTGGTGGTGAACGAGGGCGTGAAGGAGACTTTCCTGCAGCGCGCCACGGTCATCCGCACCCTGCGCCGCGTGCTCGACGAGGCTGGCTATACCGAGGTGGAGACACCCACGCTGCAGAGCATTGCCGGCGGAGCGTCGGCACGGCCGTTCATCACCCACTTCAACGCGCTCGACCAAGATATGTATATGCGCATCGCCACGGAGCTCTACCTGAAGCGCCTCATCGTGGGCGGCTTCGAGGGCGTCTACGAGATAGGCAAGAACTTCCGCAACGAGGGTATGGACCGCAACCACAACCCGGAGTTCACGTGTATGGAGCTCTACGTGCAGTATAAGGACTACAACTGGATGATGTCGTTCACGGAGAAGCTGCTGGAGACCGTCTGCATCGCCGTGAACGGGAAACCCGAGCGCGAGATCGACGGCAACATCATCAGCTTTAAGGCCCCCTACCGCCGCCTGCCCATTCTGGATGCCATCAAAGAGAAGACAGGATTCGACTGCACGGGCAAGACGGAAGAGGAAATCCGCCAGTTCTGCAAAGAGAAGGGAATGGACGTTGACGAGACGATGGGTAAGGGAAAGCTCATCGACGAGCTGTTCGGCGAGTTCTGCGAAGGCACGTTCATACAGCCCACGTTCATCACCGACTATCCCGTAGAGATGAGTCCGCTGACCAAGATGCACCGCTCAAAGCCCGGCCTGACCGAGCGTTTCGAGCTGATGGTGAACGGTAAGGAGCTGGCCAACGCCTACTCGGAGCTGAACGACCCCATTGATCAGGAAGAGCGATTCGTAGAGCAGATGCGGCTGGCCGATAAGGGCGACGACGAGGCAATGATCATCGACCAAGACTTCCTGCGCGCCCTGCAATACGGAATGCCGCCCACCAGCGGCATTGGCATCGGCATCGACCGGTTGGTGATGCTGATGACGGGCAAGACGTTCATTCAGGAGGTGCTGTTCTTCCCGCAGATGAAGCCCGAGAAGCGGGTGCCGCAGAGCACACCGCAGGAGTGGGCAGCCATCGGCGTTGACGAGGCGTGGGTGCCCATTCTGCGCAAGGCCGGCTTCAATCTCGTGCAGAATATCCGCGAGGAGAAGGCGCAGGGCCTGCAGCAGAAGATTGGCGACATCGTGAAGAAATACAAGCTGGACCTCCAGAAACCATCGGTTGACGAAGTGCAGGGATGGATAAAAGCTGCGGAAGAATAGCCATCATCGGCGGCGGCTCGTGGGCAACAGCCATTGCCAAGATTGTGGTGGGTCACACTCATCACATCGGCTGGTATATGCGCCGCGACGACCGCATCGACGAGTTCCGTCGGTTGGGCCACAACCCAGCCTATCTGATGAGTGTCCACTTCGACGTGGGCGAGATATTCTTCTCAAGCGACCTTAACAAAATCGTACAGCAGTACGACACGCTGGTGTTCGTCACGCCGTCGCCCTACCTGAAGAGCCATCTCAAGAAGCTGAAGACGCGCATCCGCGACAAGTTCATCGTCACGGCCATCAAAGGCATCGTGCCCGACGAGAATCTGGTATGCTCGGAGTATTTCCACCAAGTGTACGACGTGCCCTACGAGAATCTGGCCTGCCTCGGCGGGCCCTCGCACGCCGAAGAGGTGGCACTTGAACGCCTCTCCTACCTCACCGTGGGCTGTGCCGACCGCGAGAAGGCACAGGCCTTTGCCGACGTGCTGACGAGCGAATACATCAAGACCAAGACCTCCACCGACGTGCTTGGCATCGAATACTCGTCGGTGCTGAAGAA
>JAFUZD010000036.1 GCA_017476785.1 Prevotella sp.
CCGAAGTGGCCGATGATGTTGTTGGCATTGTCCTTATACTTCTCCAAGAAATGGTTCACACCCGAGAATGCAATCTGGTTGATGTATTTGTCGATTTCCTCCTCGGTCATTCCGATTCCGTGGTCGCTGATGGTGATGGTGCCCTTCTCCGTGTCCAGCGCAACGTGTACGGTCAGGTCGCCCAGCTCGTCCTTATATTCTCCCTGTGCAGCCAGCGTCTTCAGCTTCTGCGTGGCATCCACGGCATTCGATACCATCTCGCGGAGAAAAATCTCGTGGTCAGAATAGAGAAACTTTTTGATGACGGGGAATATATTCTCTGTCGTAACCCCGATGTTACCTTTTTGCATAGCTTCTTATTGTTTTAATCTTTCATCTTCAAGTTGAATATGTCAGCAGGAAACGTGCAAATTCCGTGCCAAAAGCCGCCTCGCGCCACCCTGACTTGGGCGTACTGACACCCCGGAGTGCCTGTGGCGATTTAAAATTCTCGCGTAAATTTTCCGGATTCTCGCGAGAATTTCAGAAATTCTCGCGAGAATTTGATGTCACTCTTTCGCTAATGAATAATATTTTGTACCTTTGCACCGTCTTAAATGAAGGATATGATGAAGAGAAGATGGCGTTGCAAGCCGGGCGAACAGCCGACAGAGTTTGATAAACGCATAATGTATTTGGAAAATCACGGCAAGCTGGTGCCCACGCGCGAGCTGGTCAAGACGCCCGAGCAGATAGAGGGCATCCGCCGTGCGGGTGTGGTGAATACCGGCGTTCTCGATGCGGTGGAAAAAGAAATCCACGCAGGAATGTCGACACTGGAGATAGACCAGATTTGCCGTGCCTATTGCGAGGCCAATGGAGCCACGCCGGCTTGTCTGGACTATGAGGGGTTCCCGATGAGCGTCTGTACGAGTATCAACGAGGTCGTGTGCCACGGTATTCCGAAGGCCACGGACATTCTGGAGGAGGGAGACATCATCAATGTCGACTTCACTACCATTCTCGACGGCTATTATGCCGATGCCTCGCGTATGTTCATCATCGGCAAGACGACACCCGAGAAAGAGCAGCTGGTGCGCGTGGCAAAGGAGTGCTTGGAGATAGGGGCTGCCGCGGCCAAGCCGTGGGGCTATGTGGGCGACATTGGCTATGCCGTTGAACAGCACGCCAAGCGCTATCACTATGGTGTGGTGCGCGATTTGTGCGGACACGGGGTAGGGCTGGAGTTCCACGAAGAGCCGGAGGTGTGTCATTTCGGAAAGAAAGGAACGGGAATGTTGCTGGTTCCGGGAATGGTGTTCACCATAGAGCCGATGATCAATATGGGAACGTGGCGCGTCTTTATTGATGCTGACGACCCGTATGGATGGGAAGTCATCTCGGAAGACGAGCAGCCCAGTGCCCAATGGGAGCACACTTTCCTGATGACCGAAAACGGAGTGGAGATATTGACCTATTGACAGAATGGCAAAGGATATATATATATTAGGTATAGAGTCGAGCTGCGATGATACGTCGGCCGCCGTCCTGAAAAACGGCGTCCTGCTGTCTAATGTCACGGCATCGCAGGCTGTTCACGAGGCTTACGGCGGGGTCGTCCCAGAACTAGCCTCGCGTGCCCATCAGCAGAATGTGGTACCGGTGGTCGACCAAGCCATCAAACAGGCAGGCATCACCAAAGAGCAGCTGTCGGCCGTTGCGTTTACCCGCGGCCCGGGGCTGATGGGGTCGCTGCTCGTAGGAGTCAATTTTGCCAAAGGGCTGGCCCGTTCGCTCGGCATACCGCTTGTCGACGTTAACCATCTGCAGGGCCACGTGATGGCGCATTTTATCCGCGAGCGTGATAACGACGCTGCGATTCCGCCGTTGCCGTTCCTCTGCCTGTTGGTCAGTGGGGGCAACTCGCAAATTGTGCTGGTACGCGCATACAATGATATGGAGGTGCTCGGGCAGACGATTGACGATGCGGCTGGCGAAGCGATTGACAAATGCTCGAAGGTGATGGGCTTGGGCTATCCCGGCGGTCCCATTATCGACCGGCTGGCGCGGCAGGGCAATCCGAAGGCCTACCACTTTGCCGAGCCACAGATACCCGGACTGGACTACAGCTTCTCCGGTCTCAAGACCTCGTTCCTCTATTCCCTGCGTAAGTGGGTGGAGCAAGAGCCTGATTTCATTGAGCAGCATAAGGAAGACATTGCTGCCAGTCTGGAGTTTACGATTGTGGACATTCTGATGAAGAAGCTGCGCTTGGCCGTGAAACAGACCGGCATCAAGCACGTAGCAGTGGCCGGTGGGGTCAGTGCCAACAACGGACTGCGCAATGCTTTCCACGACCACGCGCGCCGCTATGGCTGGACTATTTATATCCCCAAGTTCAGCTATACCACCGACAATGCGGCAATGATAGGGATTACGGGCTATTACAAGTATCTTGCAGGGGAATTCTGCCCGATTGACGCCCCTGCATTCTCGAAAGTAACATTTAAATAACAAGATATGGATTTTGAAAGTAAAATCATCAGCAGGGAAATCAGTCAGCTGCTGTGGGAGAGAGAGCAGACCGTGGGAACGGCCGAGAGTTGTACGGGCGGCAGGATTGCTGAGGCCATCATCTCGGTACCGGGTGCTTCCAAATATTTTAAGGGAGGAATTATCTCGTATGTCAACGAGGTGAAAGAAAACCTGTTGGGCGTTGACCATCAGACGCTGGAAGAGCAAACGGCCGTATGCGAGGACGTGGCTCGTCAGATGGTGCAGGGAGCCTGCCGCACGCTTAATGTCGACTATGCCATTGCTGCCACGGGTATTGCCGGCCCGACGGGTGGCACAAAGGATATCCCCGTGGGGACGATATGGCTGGCTTGCGGAAGCATCGAACGCCAAGTGACGCTGAAAGTCGAAGAAGACCACGGCCGCGACATCAATCTGGCCATCGCCACCAACCGCGCAATGCAGATGTTTCTTGACTTCTTGAAGGCCGAAAATGTGGAAGAGGCGCAAGTGGAGGGTTAAAAAATCTTAAGAGTTAAGGAATTCTCTTTTCTTCATTCTTCATTTTTAATTAAAATAACTACCTTTGCACCCTGTTTGGAGTAAGTTATAAAAAGGAACAAGTAAAAAGTAGATAGAAATGTCGAAGATTTGTCAGATTACGGGAAAGAAGGCACAGATTGGTAACAATGTGTCTCACTCAAAGCATCGCACAAAGCGCAGCTTTGATGTTAATCTGTTCAGCAAGAAGTTCTACTATGTAGAGGAGGCTTGCTGGATTCAGTTGAAGATCAGTGCTGCTGGTCTGCGTATGATTAATAAAGTAGGTCTGGATGCTGCCCTGAAGCAGGCTGTTGCTAAAGGCTATGTAGACTGGAAGGACATTAAAGTGATAGGAGACTAATCAATATGGCAAGCAAGAAAGCAAAGGGTAATCGTGTTCAGGTGATTCTGGAGTGCACCGAGCACAAGAATAGTGGTCTGCCCGGTACCAGCCGTTACGTGACAACAAAGAACCGCAAGAACACTGCCGAGAGACTGGAACTCAAGAAGTATAACCCCATCCTGAAGCGAATGACCATTCACAAGGAGATTAAATAATTAATGAGGATTTAGACTATGGCAAAGAAAACCGTTGCTACCCTCCACGAAGGTTCGAAGGATGGTCGCGCATATACGAAGGTAATCAAGATGGTGAAGAGCCCTAAGACGGGTGCTTATACCTTTGATGAGCAGATGGTTCCTAACGAGGCCGTAAAAGACTTCTTCAAGAACTAATCGGTAAGATTACAATATGATAAAAGAGGCTGCAAGCTGTTTTGCAGTCTCTTTTTTTGCTATTATCGCTTTTTTTTCTTACTTTTGCATCAAAATCAGACAATTATGGGATTATTCGGACTATTCAACAAGAATAAGAAGGAGACGCTGGATAAGGGCTTAGAAAAGACTAAGACCAGTGTCTTTGACAAGTTGGCGCGTGCGGTAGCAGGCAAATCGAAAGTCGATGACGACGTGCTGGACAATCTGGAAGAGGTGCTCATTACGTCGGATGTCGGCGTAGACACCACGCTTAAGATTATTGAGCGTATTGAAGAGCGGGTGGCCCGTGATAAGTATGTGAGCACGTCGGAGCTGAACGGAATCCTTCGCGATGAAATAGCAGCCCTTCTGGCCGAGAATAATTCGGACGACAACGACAACTGGGATTTGCCGGCTGACCATCGCCCTTATGTGATATTGGTCGTAGGAGTGAATGGAGTGGGGAAGACCACGACCATCGGCAAGCTGGCTTGGCAATTCAAGCAGGCAGGAAAGAAGGTCTATCTCGGTGCGGCTGATACGTTCCGTGCGGCTGCCGTTGAGCAGCTCTGCATCTGGGGCGAGCGTGTGGGTGTTCCCGTCGTCAAGCAGCAGATGGGCAGCGATCCGGCCTCTGTCGCCTTTGACACATTGAGCTCCGCAAAGGCAAATGGCGCAGATGTCGTCCTCATCGATACCGCTGGCCGTCTGCATAATAAAGTGGGACTGATGAACGAGCTAAAAAAGATAAAGGATGTGATGAAGAAAGTGTTGCCCGAGGCTCCTGATGAGGTGATGCTCGTTCTCGACGGCAGCACGGGGCAGAATGCCTTTGAACAGGCCAAGCAGTTCTCGGCAGTCACCCAGATAACGTCACTGGCTATTACCAAACTTGACGGGACGGCTAAAGGCGGAGTGGTCATCGGTATCAGCGACCAGCTGAAAGTGCCCGTCAAGTATATCGGGCTGGGAGAAGGAATGGAAGACCTCCAGCTGTTCAATAAGCGTCAGTTCGTTGACTCGTTGTTCAAAAGCGAATGAAAAAGAAGACCGTTGATATCATTACGATGGGGTGCTCGAAGAATCTCGTAGACAGTGAAAGGCTGATGGGATTGTTCGAGTCCAACGGTTATACGTGCACACACGACAGTGAGAATCCGCAGGGTGAGATAGTTGTTATTAACACGTGCGGGTTTATTGAGGATGCCAAGCAGGAGAGTATTGACACGATACTTGAGTTTGCACAGGCAAAAGACGAGGGACGTATCCGCAAGCTGTATGTGATGGGCTGCCTGTCAGAGCGCTATCTGGCAGACTTGGAACAGGAAATTCCCAATGTGGACAAGTATTACGGAAAGTTCAACTATCGTGAATTGATTGCTGATTTATTGCGAGAAGAGCACGGTGCCTCGCTCCCGGTCTGCAATCACGCCGTCCGCCACCTGACGACTCCGTCGCATTATGCCTATCTGAAGATTTCGGAAGGCTGTGACCGCCACTGTGCCTATTGTGCCATCCCTATCATTACGGGGCGTCATCAGAGCCGTCCGATGGATGAGATTCTCGATGAAGTGCGCTGGCTGGTTGCCCAAGGGGTGAAAGAGCTTCAGGTGATTGCTCAGGAACTGACCTATTATGGTATTGACATTGATGGGAAACAGCATATTGCCGAGTTGATTGACCGGATGGCGGATGTCGACGGCGTGGAATGGATACGCCTGCATTATGCCTATCCCACGCATTTCCCGGCCGATTTGCTTCGCGTGATGCGAGAGCGAAAGAACGTGTGCCGCTATCTTGACATTGCCCTGCAGCACGTCAGCGACAGTGTGCTGGCTCGAATGAAGCGCAATGTCACAAAGGCTGAGACCTATGAGCTGGTGCGCCAACTCCGTCGTGAGGTGCCCGGCATTCATATCCGAACTACGTTGATGGTTGGCTTCCCGGGCGAAACAGACGAAGACTTTGAAGAACTGATGGAATTTGTCAAGTGGGCTCGTTTTGAGCGGATGGGTGCTTTCGCCTATTCTGAGGAGGACGGAACTTATTCTGCCAACAACTATCCAGACGATGTTCCACCCGAAGTCAAGCAACGGCGATTGGACCGCCTGATGCGATGCCAGCAGAACATCAGTGCCGAACTGGAAGCCGAGAAGGTGGGGCAGACGATGCGGGTCATCATAGACCGGCGGGAGGGCGACTATTATGTCGGCCGTACTGAGTTCTGCTCGCCGGAAGTAGATCCGGAGGTGCTGATACCTGTTGCTGAGAAACGGCTACGCATCGGTAGCTTCTATGACGTGAAGGTGACAGGCGCCGAGGAATTTGACTTGTATGCAACAACAAAAACAGACTCCATATGAATAACAAAGAGTTTATAGCAGAAATGTCTGACCGTATGGGATATTCTGTCGGTGACACCCAGCGATTGGTGAACACGCTGATTGATGCGATGAGCGACGCCTTTCAGGAGGATAATGCCATTGCCATTCCCAATTTTGGTGTGTTTGAGACAAAGAAGAAGATGGAACGTATTATGGTGAATCCATCCACAGGTCAGCGGATGCTCGTTCCGCCTAAGCTCGTATTGACATTCAAGCCCAACGCGGCGTGGAAAGAGAAACTGAAAGGAGGACGTGCCTGATGGGAAAAGTAGCTATACAAGAGGTCGCTCGTATCTTGATAGAGAAGGGCGGACTGAAGCCTCGTGAGGCTGAGATGTTCGCTGCCACGATGTTCGACATTATTCAAGAGGCGCTGGACAGAGACCGTCAAGTCAAGATAAAAGGACTGGGCACCTTTAAGATTATAGGTGTGGAGGCGCGCGAAAGCATTAATGTGAACACGGGTGAGCGTGTGGTTATCGGGAGTCACGGTAAAATCAGCTTCACTCCTGATGCAACGATGAAGGAGTTGGTCAACAAACCGTTTTCGCAGTTTGAAACCGTGGTGCTCAATGATGGAGTCGAGTTTGATGACTTAACCGACGAACCGGCTGAGGAGCAGGAAGAGGCAGAAAAGCCTATGGAGGCTGATGAATTGACGGAACAGCCAGCTGCTGGGACGGCTGACGAAGAGTCGCCTGCTTTCGGCGAGGAAGAGAAAGCGGAGGCGGCGCAGCCTGCTATTGCCCCTGTGTTGACTCCGGTTGTTGCCGAAACACCCGAGCAGGAAGAGGCGTTGCCGCAGGAAATGGAAGCCGCTGTCCTGCAGGAAGCGGAAGGGCCTGTTTCGCAAGAAACGGAGACCGCTATTTCGCAAGAAACGGAAGCACCAGCCCCGCAGGATGAGCCGGCAACCAATATCGAACCCTCCCAACCGACGCTGGAACCACTTGTGGCTAATGATGCTGAAGCTAATGATGCCGAAGGTGGTAATGGCAGTGGTGATGGGTTTGACGATGATGATAATGACGGCGAAGGGCGCCCATCCAATTGGTGGAAGTGGCTCGTCTTCGGCCTTATATCACTTGTGCTGATTGCCGGTGCTGCTTATGGCGGTTATCGCTACGGCTATCAGGCAGCCGTAGACGACTTGGCGGCTGCTGGCGCAGAAACCGATAGTAGCGCAGTGGCAGAGGAAAAGATTGACACGGTTGTGACAGTGGATTCGCTCGACATCGAGGAACTGCCAGTTGAGGAGGTGGAAGAGGCGCCTGTCCGAGAAGAACCTTCCGTTGCTCAGCCCGCACCTCAGCAACCTGAACCCGTCGCAGCCGAGCCCGCAAAACCCGCAGCTGAGCCGCTCGACAAGTATGCCGCAATGGACAATCGCGTGCGTACGGGTGCCTACCGCATCATTGGTACCGACCGCACCGTTACCGTTAAGCCCGGTGAAACGCTCTATCGCATCAGCCGGCGCGAGTTGGGTGAGGGAATGGAATGCTACATCGAGGTCTACAACGGTATCACTGAGAGTACCGAACTGAAAGCCGGTCAGGTGCTCAAGATTCCCAAGCTGGAATGGAAAAAGAAACGTAAGACGCAATAGACGCGCTATTACCCCCCCCATTACAACGAATCCCCGCCGACAGTCTTGTCGGCCGGGATTCGTTGTGCTTCAAGTGTGTTGCGGGAGCCGTTTGCCATTCTGATTCCCAAAAGTTTCTTAAAATATCAGCTTTCAACGTTATTTTTAATATTATTTAGTCTGATATTTTTCGCTATCACCTATTTATTGACTACTTTTGCTTTCGAAAAGTCAATAATATCAGAAAGTATCAACAAAACAAACGAAAAATATGGCAGAAGCTATTGACATCCGTGAACTGAACATACGGATAGAACAACAGAGTGCATTCGTAACCAACCTCGTAGCGGGTATGGACCGTGTCATCGTAGGCCAGAAACATCTGGTCGACTCGCTGCTCATCGGCTTGCTGAGCGACGGTCACATCCTACTTGAGGGTGTGCCGGGACTGGCCAAGACGTTGGCCATCAAGACGCTGGCCCAGCTGATAGACTCGCAATACTCGCGCATCCAGTTTACCCCCGACTTGCTGCCTGCCGATGTCATCGGTACGATGATTTACTCGCAGAAGGACGAGAAGTTTCAAGTGAAGAAAGGGCCCGTGTTTGCCAACTTTGTGCTGGCCGACGAAATCAACCGTGCTCCGGCCAAAGTGCAGAGTGCCCTGCTGGAAGCGATGCAGGAGAAGCAGGTGACTATTGGCAGCGAAACGTTCCAGTTGCCAACGCCGTTCCTTGTGATGGCTACGCAGAACCCCATTGAGCAGGAAGGAACCTATCCACTGCCCGAGGCACAGGTGGACCGTTTTATGCTGAAGGTCGTCATCGACTATCCCACGCTGGAAGAAGAGAAGAAGATAATCCGCGAGAATATAGCCGGCGCACTGCCCGAGGTGCACCCCGTGACCACGGCGCAGGAGATTCTGAATGCCCGTTCGGTGGTGCGCGAGGTCTACATCGACGAAAAGATAGAGCAATACATTGCCGACATCGTCTTTGCTACCCGTTATCCCGACCGCTACGGCTTGAAGGATATGAAGGATATGATTTCCTTCGGTGGCTCGCCCCGTGCCAGCATCAATCTGGCAAAGGCAGCACGTGCATACGCCTTCATCAAGCGCCGCGGCTATGTAGTGCCTGAAGACGTGCGTGCCGTAGCCCACGACGTGCTGCGCCACCGCATTGGCCTGACCTATGAGGCTGAGGCTGGCAACATCACCAGCGAAGAGATTGTTTCGAAGATTATCAATAAGGTTGAAGTGCCTTAATGGAAACGCAGGAGTTACTGAAGAAAGTCAGGAAGATAGAAATCAAAGCGCGCGGACTGAGTGCCAACATCTTTGCCGGCCAATACCACTCCGCCTTTAAAGGTAGGGGTATGGCTTTCAGCGAGGTGCGCGAATATCAGTTCGGCGACGATGTGCGTGATATCGACTGGAATGTGACCGCCCGCTTTCATCGCCCCTATGTGAAGGTGTTTGAGGAGGAGCGTGAGCTGACCGTGATGCTGCTCATTGATGTCAGTGGCTCGCTCGACTTTGGTACGCAACGACAGATGAAGTGCGATATGGTCACCGAGATAGCAGCCACCATTGCCTTTTCGGCTATCCAGAACAACGACAAGATAGGCGTGGTGTTCTTCTCTGACCGTATCGAAAAATATATCCCGCCCAAGAAAGGGCGCAAGCACATCCTCTACATCATCCGTGAGATGCTGGACTTCAAGCCGCAGAGCAAGCGGACCGATGTGCGAGGTGCATTGGAATTCTTGACCAGCGTGACCAAGCGTCGGTGTACGGCTTTCATCCTGAGCGACTTCTATGTGCGCGAAGACTTCTTGCAGCCACTGACCATCTGCAATCGCAAGCACGACGTGGTGGCCGTGCAAGTGTATGACCCGCGGGCACGCCAGTTGCCCGATGTCGGTCTGATGAAGGTGGTGGATGCTGAGACTGGTTACGAGCAATACATCGATACCAGTAGCAGACGTCTGCGTCAGGCTCACGAACGCTATTGGAACAACCGACAGGCGTTGCTGCGGGAGACATTCAATAAGAGTAATGTGGACAGTGTCAGCATTGCCACCAATGAAGACTTTGTCAAGTCGCTGCTGTTGCTCTTCAAACAAAGAAGCTAAACAAGAGAAATGAAGAAGATTCTAATCCTATTCTTGCTGGTCGTGGCAGGCAGCATCCAGCTGGTTGCCCAAGTGGGCATAGAGGCTCAGATAGACTCTATCGAGATAATGATTGGGCAGCAGGCTCACATTGAACTCAGTGCCGTGGCAGGGAGCAGTGCTAAGGTAGAATTCCCGGCCTTTAAACCTATGGAGCAGCTCACCCCCGGTGTGGAAGTGCTGTCGGCTACAAGTACCGCTACCGAGAACGTAGACAACGGGCAGACGCGATACAGCCAGATTTATACGGTCACGTCGTTCGATGGCAAACTGTACTATCTGCCGCCTTTTACCGTTAAGGTGGATGGCAAGCAGTATAAGAGCAAGAGCCTCGCGCTGAAAGTCATCGAGGTGGAAGTGGACACCACCAAGTTGGATCAGTTCTTTGGCCCGAAAGACGTGCAGGACACTCCTTTCCAATGGAGCGACTGGAGCTTCATCTTCTGGCTGAGCGTACTGGTGCTTATTCTCTGTGCATTAGGCTATTATCTTTATTTGCGTCTGCGTGACAATAAACCCATTATCACGCACATCAGGGTGGTGAAGCGGCTGTTGCCCCATCAGGTGGCAATGAAGGAGATAGAACAGATTAAGGCCGACAAGATGGTCACCTCGGAAGATCCGAAAGCCTACTATACCAAGCTGACTGATACGTTGCGTCGGTATATAGAGGAACGTTATGGGTTCAGTGCAATGGAGATGACGAGTAGTGAAATCATTGCCCATCTGACTGCGACCGACGACCAGAAAGCACTTGATGAGCTACGCCGCCTGTTTATCACGGCCGACCTCGTTAAGTTTGCCAAGTATTCAACCCTCATCAATGAGAACGATATGAATCTGGTTAATGCCATCGAGTTTATCAACCAGACCAAACAGGAAAACCAGCCTACCGAGGAGACGCTCAAACCGCAATTATCGGCTGCGGACAAACGCTCAGTCAAAGCGCGTCGTGTGCTGAAGACCCTCATCTCGCTGATTGTCGTCATCTGCGCGCTGTTGCTGGCTTATGTAATCTATGAGGCTTATCAATTATTAAATTAGGAAGTGAATGGAATTTGCCAATAAAGAATATTTTTTCCTTCTTCTCCTCCTGATTCCCTACATCTTCTGGTATCTGATGTACAGGAAGAAGAACGAGCCTACCATCCGGATGGGCGATACAATGGCCTACCGCTATGCACCGCGCAGCTGGAAGGTTACATTGATGCCACTACAGCCGCTACTGCGCATTGCAGCCTTTGTCTTGATAGTCATTGTTCTGGCTCGTCCTCAGACGCAGAACTCGTGGAAGAACAAGACGGTGGAGGGCATTGATATTATGCTGGCAATGGATGTCTCGACCTCAATGCTGGCCGAAGACTTGAAACCCAATAGGATTGAAGCGGCCAAGCAGGTGGCGGCCGAATTCATTGCCGGGCGACCCAATGACAACATTGGCCTGACCATCTTTGCCGGCGAGTCGTTTACCCAGTGCCCGATGACGACGGACCACGCTGCATTACTGAGCCTGTTGCACAATGTGCGCACAGACATTGCTGCCCGTGGCCTTATCGAAGACGGAACGGCCATTGGAATGGGGCTGGCCAATGCCGTGAGCCGCCTGAAGGATTCGAAAGCCAAGAGCAAAGTGGTGATACTGCTCACCGATGGCAGTAACAACAGGGGCGATCTTTCGCCGATGACCTCAGCCGAGATAGCCAAGAGTCTGGGCATTCGGGTGTATACTGTCGGTGTGGGCACTAATAAGGTGGCTCCTTACCCGATGCCTGTCGCCGGTGGCGTGCAGTACGTCAATATCCCCGTAGAGATTGACACCAAAACGCTCAGCGATATTGCCGCAGCCACTGACGGAGACTTCTACCGTGCCACCAACAACCGCGAACTCCAAAACATCTATAAGGAAATAGACCGTCTGGAGAAATCGAAGATGAATGTCAAGCAGTTCAGCAAGAAGTACGAGGCTTACCAGTCGTTCGCACTGGCCGCCATCGTCATCTTGCTTCTGGAGATACTGTTAAGAATAACGATATTTAGGAGGATACCATAAATGTTTCGATTCGAAGACCCTACATATTTATATCTGTTGGTGCTGATACCATTGTTGGCACTGGTTCGCTTCATTTCGGTGCGCCAGCAAAAGAAACGGCTGCGCAAGTTTGGCGATCCGGAGTTGGTAAGGCAGCTGATGCCCGACGTCTCGCGTTTCCGTCCGGCAGTCAAGTTTTGGCTTTTGCTGGCATCATTGGCTCTGCTCATTGTTGTGCTTGCCCGACCGCAAATGGGTACAAAGATCAGTCACGAGAAACGAACAGGTATAGAAACCATCATTGCAATGGACATTAGTAATTCAATGCTGGCCGAAGATGTGCTGCCCAGTCGTTTGGAACGGTCGAAGATGATGGTCGAGAACTTGGTCGACAAATTCACCAACGATAAAATCGGCTTGATAGTGTTTGCTGGCGATGCATTTGTCCAGCTGCCTATTACCAGTGACTACGTGTCGGCTAAGATGTTCCTGTCGAATATCGACCCTTCGATGATGGCCACGCAGGGTACCGACATCGCGGCTGCCATCAATATGGCTTCCCACAGCTTCACGCAGGAAGAGGGCATCGGTAAAGCCATCATTGTGATTACCGACGGCGAAGACCACGAAGGCGGTGCACTGGAAGCCGCGAAGGATGCCAAGCAGAAAGGAATGCGTGTGTATGTCTTGGGTGTCGGCTCAGCAAAGGGCGCGCCCATTCCTATTCCCGGCAGCAATGACTATATGCGCGACCATAGTGGCAATACGGTGATGTCGGCTCTGAACGAAGAGATGTGCAAGCAAGTGGCCGAAGCGGGTGGGGGCGTCTATATCCACGTTGACAATAACAGCAATGCGCAGAGTCTGTTGAACAGCGAGTTGGATAAGCTGTCGAAGAAAGAGACCTCGAGTACCATTTATAGCGAGTACGACGAGCAGTTCCAAGCCGTAGCCATTATCGCACTGTTGTTCCTGATTCTCGAGATATGCCTGCTTGAAATCCGTAATCCGATATTGAAGAACGTCTCTATATTCAGCCGTAGCAAGAAAACGGCTTCCATCCTCCTCTTGTTGCTGGCAGTGTCGACGGCAGCTTCGGCTCAGAACGACCGCCAACTGGTCAGGAAAGGTAACCGTCAGTTCCATAGTGGGCAGTATCCCGATGCGGAAACCCTTTATCGCAAAGCCGTCGAGAAGAACCCGCGCAATCCGCAGGCAGTCTATAATCTGGGAAATGCGTTGATGGCTCAAAAGAAAGATTCTGCCGCTGTGCAGCAGTTTGAGAGTGCGGCCAAGTTGGAGACCAATCCAATGCGGCGGGCACTTGCCTACCATAACATTGGGGTCATCTGTCAGTCGCATAGGATGTATGGTGAGGCGATAGAGGCATACAAGAAAGCCCTGCGCCACAACCCGAATGATGATGAGACACGCTATAATCTGGCATTGTGCAAGCGGCAGCAGAAACAACAGCAGCAAAACCAGAACCAGCAGCAAAAGAACGGCGATGGAAAGAATCAGCAAAATCAAGACCAGAAGCAGCAGGACAAGAACCAAGACCAGAATAAGCAGCAGAAACAACAACCGCAAAAACAACAGCCCCAAATGAGCAGGGACAATGCTGAGCAGCTGCTTAATGCAGCCATTCAAGAGGAAAAGGCGACGCAGCAGCGAATGAAGAAAGCAATGCAGCAGCCACGGTCGCGCAAATTGGAAAAGAACTGGTAAGAAATATGTATATGAGAAGAATATTGACGATACTCATCATTTGGGCGTGTGCCGTCGGTGCTATTGCCCAAAAGCTGACAGCCAATGCACCGTCGCAGGTGTCTGTGGGCGAGCAGTTCCGGCTGACTTACACCATCAATACGCAGGATGTCAGCGGGTTTCGTGCAGGAAATATTCCTGACGCGCTGGAGGTGTTGATGGGGCCCAGCACATCTTCGCAATCCAGCTTCCAGATGGTCAACGGCCACACCAGCAGTTCGTCGTCCATTACCTATACATATATTATATGTGCCAACAAGAATGGTACCTACACCATTCCGCCCGCCCACATCAATGCCGGTGGCAAGAGTATTCAGTCGAATGCATTGAAGATAACAGTGACCGGCTCGGCACAGAACGGCAATAATGGGCACGGCCAGCAACGTCAGGGTAGGAGTGAGTCGCAGATGCGGCCAGCTGGCAGCGCCATCTCTGGTTCCGATTTGTTTATCAAAGTCAGTGCCAATAAGCGTCGGGTAAGTGAGCAAGAACCAATACTGCTCACCTATAAGGTTTACACCCAAGTAGAACTCACCTCCCTGAAAGGCACGATGCCCGACTTGAAGAGCTTCTATACGCGTGAAGTGCCGTTGCCCCAGCAGAAAGAGTTCAGTGTTGAGACCATCAATGGGCGTCCTTACAAGACTGTTACGTGGAGTCAGTATGTGATGTTTCCGCAGGTTACGGGTCAGTTGGAGATTCCCAGCATCACATTCGAGGGCGTCGTTATTCAGCAAAATCGGAATGTCGATCCTTTCGAAGCCTTCTTTAATGGTGGCTCGGGTTATGTAGAAGTACAGAAATCCATTAAAGCACCGGGAGTCACTATTCAGGTAGACCCGCTGCCTGCTCGTCCAGCCAATTTCTCGGGTGGCGTCGGCACGTTTGGAATTTCGGCTCAGTTGAGCGCTACCGAAGTGAAGGCCAACAATCCCGTTACCCTCAAAGTAACGATTAATGGAACAGGAAACCTGAAACTGCTCAAACAGCCCGTGGTCAACTTCCCCAAAGACTTTGACAAGTACGACGCAAAGGTTACAGACAAGACTAAGCTGACAACGAATGGTATTGAGGGCAGTATGACCTACGAGTTCCTCGCTGTGCCGCGCCATCCCGGACATTACGAGATTCCGCCGATAGAGTTGGTCTATTTCGATACGAACACCCGCGCATACAAGACGGTGAAGACAGAAACCTTTGCGCTCAACGTGTCAAAAGGCGGAGGTGCCTCTTCCGTAAGTGATTATACGTCGCAGGAGGATTTGCAGCAGCTCAATAAGGACATTCGTCACATCAAGACAGGCGACAGCAAGACAAATGCCGTAGGCGATTATTTCTTCGGTTCGCCACTATATTGGATAGCATTGGCATTGCTTGCAGTCACCTTCATATCGCTATTTGTCATCTTCCGCCAGCGTGCTATCGACAATGCCAATGTCAGCAGACAGCGCGGAAAGCAAGCTAACAAAGTGGCGACTAAGCGGTTGAAGACGGCACGCCGACTGATGGAGAAAGGCCAGCACGGTCAGTTCTTCGACGAAGTGCTGCGTGCGTTGTGGGGATATGTCGGTGATAAGTTGAATATGCCCGTTGAGCAACTGTCACGAGACAATATCAGCCAGCAACTCGCGGCATATCAGGTTGACGATGCAACCATAGCTCAGTTCATAGAAGCCATTGACGAATGCGAATATGCCCGCTATGCGCCCGGCGATGTGAAAGGAAATATGAATAAAGTGTTTGAAGTTGCAATGAGTGCTATTACGAAGATTGAGGACACAATGAAAGGAAAAGGAAAAAAGGCTTTTTCCAAGACAAAGATGCTTCTTTTCTTACTTCTTTCTGCCGTTTCACTGAATGTCTCTGCCGTTACAAAGGCTGAGGCCGACAGTGCTTACGTCAGTGAGCATTATCAGCAAGCTATACAGTATTACGAGCAGTTGTTGAAGTCGGGTGTCAGTGCCGACCTGTATTATAATCTTGGGAATGCCTATTACCGTACGGACCAGTTGACGCAGGCCATTATCAACTACGAACGTGCCCTGCTGCTGTCCCCCGGCGACCGAGACATCCGTTTCAATCTGCAGATGGCCCGCAGCAAGACCGTAGACAAGATAACCCCAGAATCTGAGATGTTTTTCGTCACGTGGTATCACTCATTAGTCAGTATGATGAGTGTCGACGGATGGGCTTGGATGGCATTGGCCTCGCTGGCTATTGCCATTGTATTGGCATTGGTCTATCTTTTTTCTGACCGTATCTGGCTACGCAAACTGGGGTTCTTTGGAGCATTGCTGCTTTTGGTGTTCTTTGGAGCGAGCAATCCGTTTGCTTGGCAACAGAAGCAAGAACTGGTAAACCGTACAGGTGCCATTGTCATCCGGACATCTGCTCCCGTCAAGAGCACTCCCTCCAAGAATGGTACCGACCTTTTCATCCTGCACGAGGGAACCAAAGTGCACATCACGGACAGCTCAATGAAGGACTGGAAGGAGATTCGCGTAGCCGACGGGAAGGAAGGATGGATAGAGGCATCGCAGATTGAAACCATCTGAATATGGCGAGAATTGTTGGCTGTTCGCCCAATTTACACTATCTTTGCATACGAAAGTTGATGATACCCTAAAGCAAACCTCGGTAAAGGAATGGATGTAGACGCACTGATACAATTCGACAAAGAACTTCTGTTGGCACTGAACGGGAGTGACTCCCTCTTCTTGGATGGGCTTGTACTGACGCTGACTAAGGCGGCCACGTGGATACCGCTGTATCTGGCGCTTTTCTATGTCATACTGAAGAACAATGAGAACGTGCGCCAGATACTGACCATTCTGGCCTGCGCAGGTCTTTGTGTCTTCATTGCTGGCAGTTTAGACGATATGTTTGTCAAGCCACTGGTGGCCCGTTGGCGTCCGACGCACGACCCGCAGATAGGCATACTGGTCGATACCGTCAACGGCTATCGGGGAGGAAGCTATGGTTTCTTCTCGGCCCACGCCTCCAACACGTTCAGCATTGCCATCTTCTTTTGCCTGCTCATCCGCAGCCGGGCATTGTCCATCTCGCTGGTGGCTTGGTCGCTCGTCAATTGCTGGACGCGTCTGTATCTTGGCGTGCACTATCCCGGCGACATCCTCTGTGGACTACTATGGGGAGGCTTGACGGGAACGGCAGTCTACTATGTGTATGCCCATTTCAATCCTCAGTTCACCGTACAACGCCGTTTCACTTCGTCTCAATATACATCGACAGGCTATCAGAAGTCGGATGCCGATGTGGCTATCTGCGTGTTAATGTTTACATTCTTCTATGCCATCGTTCGAGCCTGCCTGATGCTGTATGTCAATTAAAAAAGCAATACAATGGAAACCAAGCATATACATATCAGTGATTACGACTATCCGCTTCCCGATGAGCGCATCGCCAAATTTCCCATTGCCGAGCGCGACCACTCGAAGCTGCTGGTATATAATAAAGGTGAAATCAGCACCGATGCGTTCTATCATCTGCCATCCTATCTGCCCAGTGGGACGTTGATGGTCTATAACAACACGAAAGTTATTCAGGCGCGCATCCATTTTCATAAGGAGACGGGAGCGCTCATCGAAGTGTTCTTGTTGGAACCCGCCCGTCCGCGCGACTACGAACTGATGTTTCAGAGTTCCGGGCAGTGCGCGTGGCTCTGTATGATAGGCAATCTGAAGAAGTGGAAAGAAGGCTCGCTGAAGCAGACTGTCACTGTCAAAGGCAGGACACTGACGCTGACGGCGACGCGTGGCCAGCTATGTGGCACCAGCCATTGGGTAGACTTCCGATGGGACGATTCGGAAGTGTCGTTTGCCGAACTGCTTGATGCCGTTGGCGAGCTGCCCATCCCGCCTTATCTGAACCGTGCCACGGAGGAGAGCGACAAGCAGACTTACCAGACCGTCTATTCCAAAATCAAAGGTAGTGTGGCTGCTCCTACGGCCGGACTTCATTTCACTCCGCGCGTCTTGGCCGATCTTGATGCCGCAGGAGTTGAACGCGAGGAGCTGACGCTTCACGTGGGAGCGGGTACCTTCAAACCCGTTAAGAGCGAGCTGATAGCCGACCACACGATGCACACCGAATATATCAGCGTCAGCCGGCGGACCATTGAGCGTCTGATTGCTCACCAAGCAAAGGCAACGGCGGTCGGAACCACCAGCGTAAGAACATTGGAGAGCCTTTATTATATGGGAGCTAAGCTGGAAAGCCAGCCCGACCTGACAGAAGAACAACTCCACGTCAGCCAGTGGGAGCCTTATGAGCAGGTGTCGGGTATCTCACCCGTTCAAGCCTTACGGAATTTGGAAGACTGGCTCCACCGTCAGCAGCTCGACGTGCTCCACTCATCCACTCAGATTATCATAGCACCGGGCTACGACTATAAAATAGTGAATCGGCTTATCACCAATTTCCATCAGCCCAAAAGCACGCTGCTGCTGCTCGTCAGTGCTTTTGTCAAGGGAGACTGGAAACGGATTTATGACTATGCGCTGGCCAATGGCTTCCGCTTCTTGAGCTATGGTGACAGCAGCCTTCTGATACCTTAAGATACGTTTATTCCATATACGAAAGAAAAGAAAATGAAAATAGGAGATAGAGTAAGATTTGTGAGCGAAGTCGGCGGCGGCATCGTTGCTGGTTTCAAAGACAAGAACATCGTCTTGGTAGAGGATGAAGACGGATTTGAGATTCCAATGGCCCTCAACGATGTTGTGGTAGTAGGCGAGGAGGATTACAGCACGGCCAATGTCGTGGCACCCAAACCGACTCCGAAGGCACAGCCTGCTCCTGTGCAGAAACCGGTCGAACCGAAGCCGGTCACGTTCGTCGAGGAGCGCAGAGGCGGTGACCAGTTGAGTGCCTATCTGGCTTTTGTGCCCATTGATATCCACGAACTCACGCACACGCGTTTCGAGGCTTATCTCGTCAACGACAGTAATTATTTCTTGCACTATACCTATCTGTCGGCTGAAGGTAATGCGTGGCGGCTGCGGTCCACAGGTGAGATAGAGCCCAATACCAAGCTCTTTCTCGAAGAGTTCGGCCGTGAACAACTGAGCGAACTCGAGCGGGTGGGGGTACAGCTCGTAGCCTACAAGCGACAGAAGACGTTTGCCCTCAAGCCAGCTGCTGACATTCAGTTGCGCATTGACGGTGTCAAGTTCTACAAGCTCCACACGTTTCGTGAGAACGATTTCTTTGAGCAACCAGCATTGCTCTATACCATCATAGAGAACGATGCCACCTCACGTCCGTTGGTGGTCGATGCCAAGCAACTGAAGCAGTCGCTCTACGGACAGAAGGACACAGAAGAGAAGCGTCCCTCCCAATCGGAAAAAGAGAGACCGTCGGATATGGTGGTGGTCGACCTTCACGCTGAAAAGCTGCTGGAGACTACCGCCGGACTGGAGCCGGCCGACATCTTGGACTATCAGCTGGATATCTTCCGTCGCACGCTGAAACTCTATGCCAAGCACTCCGGGCAGAAGATTGTCTTCATCCACGGTAAGGGAGAAGGGGTATTGCGGCGGGCTATTGTCAACGACCTCAACTACCGCTACAAGCAGTATAGCTACCAAGACGCCTCTTTCCGCGAATATGGTTATGGGGCCACACAGGTTACAATTAAAAACAAATAAATGGATATGAAGTACGGATTGATTAAAGTGGCAGCGGCAGTTCCTGCCGTGAAGGTGGCCGACACCGTCTATAATGTCAGTGAAGTGGAGAAACTCATTGCTATTGCCGAGGGGCAGGGTGTCGAAATCATTGTCTTTCCTGAGTTATGCCTTACGGGCTATTCCTGTCAGGATCTGTTCCGCGAGCAGTTGTTGTTGGATGGAGCAGAAGAAGCATTGGTCGTGTTGCTTGACTTCACCCGTAAGCTCGATATCATCTCCATAGTCGGACTGCCCGTCCAAGTGGGTGGGCTGTTGCTCAATTGTGCAGCCGTTATCCAGCGTGGCAGCTTGCTTGGCCTTGTGCCCAAGACCTATCTGCCCAATTATGGTGAGTTCTATGAAAAACGCTGGTTTGCTTCGTCTCAGGACCTGAATCCTACCGAAATCTATTTTGCAGGAACACCCGTCACTGTCTCTGCCGAGCCTCGTCTGTTCCAGACTGCCGAGGGAGCCAAGTTCGGTATAGAGATTTGTGAGGACGTATGGGCGCCGATTCCTCCCAGCAATCACCTGACGATGGCAGGAGCCGACCTCATATTCAACCTCTCTGCCAGCGATGAGCTAATAGGGAAGCATCAGTATCTACGGTCGCTCGTGGCTCAGCAGAGTGCCCGCACAATGAGCGGATACATCTACTCCAGCTGTGGATTCGGCGAGTCGACGCAGGATGTGGTTTATGGGGGCAATGCAATGATATTTGAGAATGGGCGGCTGCTCGTTGAGGGCGACCGTTTCTCGCTGCAACCTCAGTTACAGACAGCCCAGATAGACATTGAGCGGTTGCGCACTGAGCGCCGCACGAACTCCACCTTTATTAATGCGCAGCGTGGGGCAGTGGCAAAGCTCATTACGGCCAAGCCAGCAGAGTCTCCCAAGCCTTTTAAGATGGAACGTAATGTCAAATCCCATCCTTTCATCCCTGAGGACGATAAAATGCAGGCAACGTGTGAGGAGATACTCAATATACAAACTAATGCACTGGCCAAACGGCTGCATCATATCGGCTGTCGCAATGTAGTTATCGGCATTAGTGGCGGCCTTGACTCCACGCTGGCACTGCTGGTATGCGTGCGGGCATTCGACAAGCTGGACATTGACCGGCGCGGTATTGTGGGCATCACAATGCCCGGCTTTGGCACTACCGACCGTACTCACAACAATGCCGTGGACTTGATGCAGGAACTGGGAATCACTGCGCGCGAGATTTCCATTGCCAAAGCTGTTACGCAGCACTTCGAAGACATCGGGCATAATCCAGATAATCACGACGTCACTTATGAGAACTCGCAGGCTCGGGAGCGCACGCAGATATTGATGGACGTGGCCAACCAGACGGGGGGCATCGTAATCGGAACGGGCGACCTCTCTGAGTTGGCGCTTGGTTGGGCCACCTATAATGGTGATCATATGTCAATGTATGCCGTGAATGCCGGAGTGCCTAAGACGTTGATACAGTATCTCATCCGCTATGAGGCGGAAAAGCAGGCTACCCAACCGGCCATCCGGCAATTGCTTTTGGACATTCTCGATACGCCCATCAGTCCTGAGTTGACGCCAGCTGATGAGCAAGGCAATATTAAGCAGAAAACCGAGGACCTTGTAGGCCCCTATGAACTGCACGATTTCTTCCTCTACAACTTCCTGCGTTTCGGATTCCGGCCGGCTAAGCTGATGATGATGGCACAGACCGCTTTCGGCACTGCCTATGACGACGCAACGCTGAAGAAGTGGCTTACCACTTTCTGCCGCCGTTTCTTCCAGCAGCAGTTCAAGCGTTCCTGTCTGCCCGACGGTCCCAAAGTGGGCTCCGTCTCGCTCTCGCCCCGTGGTGACTGGCGAATGCCCAGCGATGCCTCTGCCGCCATCTGGCTGAAGGAGTGCGAGGCGTTATGACTTGACTGAATCATAATTATTTACATTTTGCGCTTAAAACTCGCGAATTCGCAACCGCAGATACTGCCCGTTGCGAATTCGCGAGTTTTTGATTGGTTCCCGACGGTTGCTTTCGATAGCTATTTATTTCAGTTTTTCATCGTGACAGAGCGGTAAGTCGGATTTTTTGCGTACATTTGTCCTCGTTATGAACGAAGACTTCTTGAATCAATTGAACGACAGCCAGCGCGAAGCAGTGCTATACTGCGATGGGCCGCAGCTGGTGATAGCTGGTGCCGGCTCGGGTAAGACGCGCGTGCTGACTTATAAGATTGCCTATCTGCTGCAGCAAGGGATGAAGCCGTGGAACATATTGGCACTGACATTTACCAATAAGGCTGCGCGCGAAATGAAAGACCGAATAGGACGATTGGTGGGCAATGAGAATGCCCGTTCACTCCAGATGGGCACCTTTCACTCGGTGTTCTCGCATATCCTGCGCTATGAGGCTCAGCATATAGGCTATGGCAGCAACTTCACCATCTATGACCAGAATGATTCACGCTCGTTGGTGAAAAGTATCATCAAAGAGATGAAGCTGGATGACAAGACGTATAAGGCTTCGTCGATAGCAGACCGTATCTCAATGGCCAAGAACCATCTGCTTTCACCGCAGGCTTATGCCGCCAGTGCCGTGACTGTTCAGACGGACAGTGCCAGAAAGATGCCGGCCATTAAGGACATCTACCTACGCTATGCAGAACGTTGCAGGCAGGCAAACGCAATGGACTTTGACGATTTGCTGATGAATACCTATCTCCTGTTTGCACGCAATGAGGAAATCCGCCAGAAGTATGTGGACCGTTTTCAGTATGTGCTGGTCGATGAGTATCAAGATACGAACTATGCCCAACAGGAAATCGTATTGCAGCTCACCCGTGAGCAGGGACGCGTCTGTGTGGTGGGCGATGATGCACAGAGCATATATAGCTTCCGCGGAGCCAACATTGACAACATCTTGAACTTCAGGAAGATGTATGATGGCGCGCGTCTGTTCAAACTGGAGCGGAACTACCGCTCTACACAGTTGATAGTGCAGGCAGCAAACAGCCTGATAAAGCATAACGAGCGACAAATACCGAAGGACGTGTTCAGTTGCAACGAAAGCGGCGAGAAACTGACACTGAAACCATCGTACAGCGACAGGGAGGAGGCAATGATTGTCTGCAATGATATCAAACGAATCAAGCGGAAAGACGGATGTGAATATAGCGACTTTGCCATTCTCTATCGCACCAATGCCCAGAGCCGTTCGTTTGAGGAGCAGATGCGGAAAGACGGCATTCCATATCGTATTTATGGCGGACTGAGCTTCTATCAGCGCAAGGAGATTAAGGACGTGATAGCCTATTTTCGTGCAGTGGTCAATCCAGACGACGAGGAGGCGCTGCGCCGCATTATCAATTATCCTTCGCGTGGTATTGGAGATACGACCGTCGGCAAGATTGTGATGGCGGCAAATCTGCACGGGGTCAGCCTGTGGAAGGTCATCAGTCAGCCGGTTCTGTTGAATCAGCTGCAGATTACAAAGGCAACAGCTACGAAGTTGGAAGGCTTCAGGCAGCTGATAGAAGAATGGAAGGCGAGGGTAGAAACGGAAGATGCCTATGAACTGGGGCACGATATCATTATGAAGAGTGGTATCAGTAAGGATATTTATGGCGGCAGCGAACCGGAAGACTTGTCCCGACAGGAGAATCTGGAAGAATTCCTTAGCGGAATGCAAGACTTTGTGGCGGGACGGCGTGAGGAGGATATGGGCGACCAGATTGGCTTGGGCGACTTCTTGCAGGAAGTGGCGTTGCTGACAGATCTTGACAGTGACAATGACGATAGTAATGCGAAAGTGACGCTGATGACCATTCACAGTGCCAAAGGATTGGAGTTCCCGACCGTGTTTATCGTTGGGCTGGAAGAGAATATCTTCCCCTCTCCGATGTGTACGAACTCGCTGCGCGAACTGGAAGAGGAGCGACGGTTGCTCTACGTGGCAATCACGCGTGCCGAGAAGCATTGCATATTGACCTGTGCTCAGAACAGGTTCCGTTATGGACGTATGGAGTCTGATATGCCATCGCGTTTCATCAAAGACATAGCGCCCGAATTGTTGCATATAGAGACTGAGCGAGGCGGACAAAGCGGATTCGGAGGAATGGGGCAGCGGCCGTGGGAACGCAACCGCCAGTCGTGGATGCAGAATCCGCATCCGGTGGCTACGCAGTTCAGGGCAGATCCCCAACCTCGGGCTGTGCCACCGCGACGGGAGGAGCGTGCAGCAGCCCCCTTCTCACCGGCTTTCAGGCAGCAGCTTGAACAGGCTGGCAACGGGCGCTTTAAGCCGGTGGCGCGTGCAACAGCCTCCACGGCTCCTTCAGCCTTAGGCAATAGCTCCATACGCGAAGGTAATGTTATCGAGCATCAGCGTTTTGGCATCGGCACTATCATTAAAGTGGAAGGGACGGGCGAGAATCAGAAAGCTACGGTTCAGTTCAAGAATGCAGGCACCAAACAGTTGCTGCTGAAGTTTGCCAAGTTTACAGTCATCGGGTAAGCCACGGGGTAAGGAGCAGAGTGTAGAATAGCTCCTGTCCAGTCTATAAAGCATCATCTTCCGGTCGTGGCGGAAGATGATGCTTTATTCGTGGCAGATGTTTCTTTTTACGCAGATATGCCGCTTTCTTCAGTTCGTATTCTTCTTGATGTTTCTCCAAGAAATTGTCGGCCATCGCTATTTCTTCGTTTTGTTGTATATCACACTGATGGTTATGGGAGCGTGTGGATTGGCACTTCCCCCGACCAGCCGCAAACTGGTGATGTTCATCTCATTGGATATAGATGTGGTGAGGGTTGTTGCGTATCCGTAGCTGCTCGATTGCGAAGTCTCCGTGACCGTGACGGGAATCAGCACCACTTTATTCCATTCTGGATGTGCGGCCACGTAGCTGCTTCCTCCATTGTCCTTCTTCGTATAATACATATAGTTGATGAGCTCAGAAATGTTCTCGTATGTATAGGTATTATATTGAGAACTGTACGTGGCGATATAGGATACGATGTTGTTAGGCAGGTTGCGATTCTCAAAGAAAGAGGTCAGGCTGTCCTTGGGAATCATTAGCAGCTTCGTCGGCTGGTAGAGCAGGGCGTCACTGTACTCACTGGTGCTGTTCAGGCGGGTAAACGCAATCTTGGCAGAAGTAATGGTGTCGTTCTCGTGCCCGGCTTTAATCTCATCAACGGGTAGGGTCACTTCCGTAAAGATGCCGGCCGGTGTCTTGATGTAGGTACAGGTATTGTCGGCTGCCAGTTGCCGGATGGCATCTTGATCGTTGGAAATGCGTGTCGTTTGCAGCACCTCGCTGGTTCCGTTGAATACTTTGTCGCCCACGTAGACAGTGTCCTCTCCGTTCAGCTGGAAACGGTAGTACACCGTCAGCTGGGTTGCACTGATTTGGGACATCTCGCCCAGTCCGTCAGTAATTCTGAAGTAGAAGCCCGGACAGACATTATGGATAAAGCTGTAAGAATTCTTGAAATACTCGGGATGCTGGAAATAATTGCGGAGGATGTAGGTTCCATAGTTATTGTATGTGACGCCGTTCCGGTCAGTATAGGGCTTGTTGAGCTGCACGTTGATATACTGGCTGTATTGCTTGTTAGCCAGTTGGGTCAGCTCAGTCTCGCTCAGTCGCATATCCACTACCGAAAAAGTCTTCGGCTGCTTGAATCCGTCTTCTGATACATAGCCTTTCGCAATGGGGTCAAAATTGCTATAATACAATTGGTTCTCTTCGATAGGCTTGTCCATCTCATAGGCAATCATCTTCATTGCAGTCAGCGAGTCACCCTTCCATTGGTTGATGACAATGTTGATGTGGCACGAGTCGGCAATAATCTGTTGCTGCTCGTCTTTACTTACTATCAAGTCTTTATCGGCAAACAGATGGTCACTTTCGTTCTCTAAGACGGCAAATTGGGTAAGATAATCGCTGGTGACGTATGCGCCGGTCTCGGGGTCTTTAATACGGCCCAAGTAGCAATATTCACTTCTTGCCAATACAGAATCAACGGTTATCGAGTTTGTCGAAACAGTAAATTCATCCGAAACAATCTCGAACTTATCTACATTGCTTGTCAGCGAGCTGCCTATCGAATCAGTGCTGTCATCGCACGAAGAGATTGCAACTGTCATCATTGCAATCCCCATCAGTAGCTTTATTCTATTCATTTGGATTCTATTATCCTTACTATTTTTATTGATGCTTCAATCGTTAGATGTCTGGCAAATCTGGTCGTAGAATGCCTCGTACGCATCTCCGAAGTCCTCGCCGGGATAGCCCAGTACGGGCACGTTGTTGGCTTCTGCATATTGCAGGAGAGAGACGTTGACCTCTTTCTCGGCTGCAATGACTCCGTCAGAATAGTCTATGGCCAGTTTGCCCAACTCCTCAAAGTCGAAGTTGTCATTGTATTTCTTCAGTAATTCTGCCTTTGCATCCCGGAATTCAAGACACTGCTTGAAGTTCTGCCCCAAGTCCTTCTTCAGGCTCTTTGTGAAGAGCGAGGTCACAATCTTGGCGTCGGCAAACGACGGCTCTTCGCGGTAGGCGGTCTTTACATACAGCGGAATGACGGCTCCCATCCATCCCTGACAGTGAATGATGTCTGGAGTCCAGCGGAGCTTCTTTACGGTCTCCAACACGCCGCGGGCAAAGAAAATGGCGCGTTCCCCATTGTCAGGATAGTCTTCTCCTGTCTCGTCAACGGCCATCTGGCGCTTTGAGAAGTAGTCGTCATTGTCGATGAAGTACACCTGTATGCGCGTTTGGGCAATAGAAGCCACTTTGATAATCAGCGGATGGTCGGTGTCATTGATAATAAGATTCATTCCCGAGAGACGTATGACCTCGTGCAACTGACCGCGCCGCTCATTGATGGTTCCCCATTTGGGCATAAATGTGCGTATCTCGTGGCCTTTCTCCTGCATTGTCTGCGGGAGATGCTTCCCCATCAGCGACAAGTCGCTGTCGGGCACGTATGGAGTAATCTCTTGATTAATGAATAATATTTTCTTTGCCATAAGGATGTTGTTTAACCTTTGCAAAGTTACGAAAAATATTTTGCATTTCGCTATAAATGCATTGATTTTAGATTTTTTAGCCACTTATTTGGCATATTTTTGCTATAATTTTTCATTATTTGATAAATTTGTTGTTATTTTGCAGCCAATTTGAGTATAGACACATAAGTAGAATGAAAGTATTTACAAAGGTTGTTGACCTGCAGAACCAGCTGTTTGCCGAGCGTAAATCTGGAAAACGCATCGGGCTGGTGCCTACGATGGGCGCCCTGCACGAGGGGCACGCATCGCTGGTAAGGCAGAGTGTGAAGGATAATCAGATTACGGTTGTTTCGGTTTTCGTGAACCCTACACAGTTTAACGACAAGAACGACCTGAAAAACTATCCCCGGACGTTGGATGCCGACTGTGCACTGCTCGAGGCCTGCGGAGCTGATTATGTCTTTGCTCCTACGGTCGAAGAGATGTATCCCACGCCCGATAGGCGTCAATTTGAATATCCGCCAGTCTCCACAGTGATGGAAGGAGCGCATAGACCCGGCCATTTCAATGGCGTATGTCAAGTGGTGAGCCGGCTGTTCTATATCGTGAAGCCCCATCGCTCCTATTTTGGCGAAAAGGACTGGCAGCAGATTGCGGTCGTGAAAGCGATGGTACGGCATCTGCAGCTCAATGTGGAGATTGTGGAGTGCCCCATCGTGCGTGATGAGGACGGGCTGGCTAAAAGCTCCAGAAATACGCTGCTTTCTCCGGATGAGAGAGCCGTCGCTCCACAGATTTATGCTGCTCTGCAGGCAGGAGTCTTATATGCCAAGAGCCATTCGGTGCAGGAGACCCACGACTATGTAGTCAATCAAATCAATGAGACCGAGGGACTGGACGTGGAATACTTTGCTATTGTCGACGGCAATACGCTTCAGGACATCCATTCGTGGGAGGAAACCACCTATGCAGTGGGCTGCATTACGGTGTATTGCGGGAAAACGCCTATCCGTTTGATTGACCATATTAAATTCTGAAGGCAATGATGATAGAGGTTCTGAAATCCAAGCTGCACTGTGTGACGGTTACGGAAGCTAACCTGAACTATATGGGGAGTATCACGATTGATGAGGATTTGATGGATGCTGCCCATCTGATTGCCGGCGAGAAGGTTCAGGTGGTTGACAACAACAACGGTGAGCGTTTTGAAACATATATAATAAAGGGAGAGCGGGGGAGTGGCTGCATCTGTCTCAACGGAGCCGCAGCCCGCAAGGTGCAGGTCGGCGACGTTTGCATCATTATCTCCTACGCACTGATGGATTTTGAGGAGGCCAAGAATTTCACTCCGACAGTCATCTTCCCGCGCAAAGGGAACTTGCTGTAAATTCCGCTCATTCAATCGTATAGACACAAAGAAGCGGCCGTACTTCCCGATGA
>JAFUZD010000037.1 GCA_017476785.1 Prevotella sp.
ATCCTGCCGCTGCGCGGTAAGATATTGAACGTGGAGAAGGTGCAGTGGCACCGCGTGTTCGAGGCTGAGTCGGTGATGAACATCATCCAGAGCATCGGCGTGCGCTTCGGCGTCGACGGCGAGGGCGACCGCGAGGCCAACGTGGACAAGCTGCGCTACGACAAGATTATCATTATGACCGATGCCGACGTCGATGGCTCGCACATCGACACGCTGATTATGACGCTCTTCTACCGCTTTATGCCGCGCGTCATTCAGGAGGGCCACCTCTACATTGCCACGCCGCCGCTCTACAAGTGCACGTACAAGAAGTTCTCAGAATACTGCTACACCGACCAGCAGCGTCAGGCCTTCATCGAAAAGTACGTCGACGGCGACGAGAACGCCACAGCCCTGCACACCCAGCGCTACAAAGGTCTGGGCGAGATGAATCCCGAGCAGCTGTGGGAGACGACGATGAACCCGGCCAACCGTCTGCTGAAGCAGGTGACCATTGAGAACGCGGCCGAGGCCGACGAAATCTTCTCGATGCTGATGGGCGACGACGTGGAGCCGCGCCGCGAGTTCATTGAGCGCAACGCCACCTACGCCAACATTGACGCATAAGGAGCAACAAGATGATTATACAAACAGAAAGCGGAACGTTCGTAATGAACATTCCGCTTTCTATTTTTGCCTTCATTCGTTCTTTACATATCGTCGTCCAGAATATCCGAACGCCGCGGAGCGCGACCGCCACTACCAGAGCCGCCGCCACCGCTAATACCAGTATCACCACCATCAACTTTGAGGCTGCCGGCCAAAAGACTGTTATTCGTCTCGATTTTGAAGATCTCCACCTTAGGAGCTTGATACAATTTTGTTTTTTTCATTGGTTTCGTTCTTATTTTAAAATCCTCAATAAAACGGGGGCAAAGGTAAACATTATTTTGCACATTTCACCCCCCCCTCGTTAAAATTTGTTAACAATGGACTTTTTGGTTTCTCCTCATCCGCCGGTGATTTCTTCTATACACATTTGCGATAAAAACAAGAGAATGGGAACCATCTGCACCCCGTCCCCCTCTGACCAGCTACTGGATAAGCTGTCGCGGCTGGCTAATGCGACGCAGCCCTTACGACACATTTTCGACAGAAAAGGCGATTTTTCTCCCAAATGATGATGCGTTTCAATTATTTTTCGTATATTTGCACCGTCTCCCCAACGAGACGCCACATTTATTAATTGCTCAAATTCTCACTCGAATTGCGACCTCGGACAAGAATAACGGGCAACGAATCTACACATATTTGGAGTATGCGCATATAGCGTAGACCTCCATAATGTGTAGGGGCTGTCGCAAGCCTGAGTGAGATATGGACAGGTTTGCGCTTCTTTTTTTGTCCAAAAGTGAGTGCTGCCTTTCCTAAAGCGAGAGAAAACAAACATAGTATTCACCTAAATTAATAAATGTAAAGAGTATGAAAAAGATTATCATCCCCGCACTGGCAGCAGTAGTGCTGCTCACATCGTGCGCAACCGTATTCAGCGGCTCCAAAGCCAATGTGACTGTCAAGAACGACGACGTGAGCGTGCCCGTAACGCTCAGCTACGACGGCAAGACCGAACAGCACGTGTTCCTACCCTACACCATCAAGATGAAGCGCGGCTTCAGCAACACCACGATTACCGCCTCGGCCGAGGGCTATGAAGACGGCAGCGTCAGCGTGAGCAAGAAGTTCAACGGCACCACGCTGTGGAACATCATCTTCGCCGCCGTTCCCGGTATGGCCATCGACGCCGCTACGGGAGCCATCACCAAGCCCGCCAGCAAGGAAGTGACCATCCCGATGAAGCCGAAGGGCTACGTGCAGCCAGCTTTCGTACAAGAAGAGCAGCACATCGCCGAACCCGTGGCAGAGGCTGGCCGCGTGACACGCGAAACTGCTGGGCAGACCGACTTGGAGCGCACCATCATCCGCTGGTTCTTCGACTCCGACCCGAAGGGAGCCCGCATCTTCTGGCGCGTCATCTCGAGCGTTCCAGCCGAAGTGAAGAACACCAACGAGCTCTATCTGGGCACCACGCCGTTTGAAGAGACGCGCTCGTTCAACATCCTCGGACTGACCTACGCCAACTCGCGCGACGTACAGATAGAAATCAAGCTGAGCCGCAAAGGCTATCTCGATCAGGTCAAGCGGTTCAACGTGCGCCAAGCCATCGACCAGCAGGAAATCAGCAGTTTCTTCGACTTGGTAAAGGAATAAAAACCGGCAGAGCTATGAAACATATCATCCACTATGCCCTGCTGCTGGCACTGGCGGTCCTTCCCGTCAAGTCGGCAGCCCAGAGAGCCATCGTGATGTCCGAACAGTATGCCACGATTCAGCTTCAGAGCTCGCCCGCAGGGGCAAAGGTCTATCACAACGGGAAGCTCATCTGCACCTCCACGCCGGCCACGGTGCAGATACCCTTCCGCCCGATGATTATGCCGGGCAAGAAGAAGGACATTGAGACACGGCTGGCGCGCTCGGCCGAGGCCAGCAGCATCCGTCTGCTCTTTGTCAAAGACGGCTATGTGCAGGGCGAGGAAGTGATCCGCCCATCCATCCGAAAGGAAAAGGGAGGATTCGGCTCCATCATCAACATCGATAAGAGCCAGTACACATTCGACTGGCCGCAGACCGTCATCCACGAGTTCCAAGCCAAGCCCAACAGCAACGCGCAGGCCTACCGCCGCGACCCCACCATCCCGCAGGGTGAGGCGCGCAACCGCGTGTCGCGCGACAATGCCGGGCAGACCGACTTGGAGCGCACCATCATCCGCTGGTTCTTCGACTCCGACCCGAAGGGTGCCCGCGTCTTCTGGCGCGTCATCTCAAGCATCCCGGCCGAGGTGAAGAACACCAACGAGACCTATCTGGGCACCACGCCGTTTGAAGAGACGCGTTCGTTCAACATCCTCGGGCTGACCTACGAGAACTCGCGCGACGTACAGATAGAAGTCAAGCTGCGCCGCAAAGGATATATGGATCAGACCAAGCGGTTCAACGTGCGTCAGGCCATCGACCAGCAGGAAATCAGCAGCTTCTTCGACTTGGTGAAGGAAGACGAATAAGCAACGGCTGCAAAAAGAGGCGCGGATTACACCGACCTGTGATTCACAGACTGGTGTAATCCGCGCTTTTTTTGTTGGAATGGCGGCGGAGCCATTGCGTAACGACGGGAAATCCGCCCTTACCGGTTGTCCGAGATAAGGCACTCGCCGGTCATATCGGCAGGCTGCTCCAAGCCCATAATGTGCAGGATAGAGGGAGCCACGTCGGCCAGTCGGCCGTCTTTCACGGTAGCCGAGTTGTTGTCCGTCACGTAGATGAAGGGCACGGGGTTGAGCGAATGCGCCGTGTTGGGCGAGCCGTCGGGGTTGATGGCATTGTCGGCATTGCCGTGGTCGGCAATGATGATAGCCTCATAGTCGTTGGCCTTTGCAGCCTCTATCACCTCGCGCACGCAGTTGTCTACGGCCCAGACAGCCTTCGCGATGGCGTTGTAGACGCCCGTATGGCCCACCATATCGCCGTTGGCAAAGTTCACCACGATGAAGTCGTACTTCGCTTCGTTGATGGCAGCCACCAGCTTGTCTTTCACCTCGTAGGCACTCATCTCGGGCTTCAGGTCGTAGGTAGCCACCTTCGGGCTGGGCACCAGTATGCGGTCCTCGCCCTCGTAGGGCTGCTCGCGCCCACCGTTGAAGAAGAACGTCACGTGGGCATACTTCTCCGTCTCGGCCGTGTGCAGCTGTTTCTTGCCCAGCTTGCTCAGGTATTCGCCCAGCGTATCCTCCACGT
The DNA here is from genome assembly GCA_017476785.1 of Prevotella sp. GTDB lineage: Bacteria > Bacteroidota > Bacteroidia > Bacteroidales > Bacteroidaceae > Prevotella. The sequence goes on from JAFUZD010000037.1 coordinate 3,829, forward strand.
TCTCTTTGGGGAAGAGGATGTGCACGCCCTTGAACGAGGCGTCGTAGGGCGTCATACAGTAGTATTGCAGACCGGGGATGGTCTTCATTCCCTCCTCGGGCATATCCTGCTGCGTGAGCACCTGCGTCAGTTCCTTGGCACGGTCGTTGCGGAAGTTGATGAAGATGACCACGTCGCCCTCGCCGATAGTGCCGTCGACAGCGGCATTGTGGATGGGCTTGATGAACTCATCGGTAACGCCCTCGTCGTACGACTCCTGCATTGCCTGCACCATATCGGTGGCCTGCTTGCCCTTACCCTCCACAATGAGGTCGTAGGCTTCCTTCACGCGGTTCCAGCGCTTGTCGCGGTCCATTGCGTAGAAGCGGCCCACGATGCTGGCAATGTGGGCGCCGTTCTGCTGGCACACGTCCTGCAACCGGCTGATAAAGCCGATGCCGCTCTTCGGGTCGGTGTCGCGACCGTCCATAAAGCAGTGCACGAAGGTCTTCTCGAGACCGTACTCGCGGCCTATTTCAACCAGCTTGAACAGATGGTCGAGGCTGGAGTGCACGCCGCCGTCGCTGGTCAGTCCCATCAGGTGCAGCTTCTTGCCCTGCTCCTTAGCGTAGGTATAGGCTGCCACCACCTGCTTGTTCTGCAGGATGGAGCCATCCTTACAGGCGCGGTTGATCTTCACCAAGTCCTGATACACGATGCGTCCGGCACCGATATTGAGGTGACCCACCTCCGAGTTGCCCATCTGTCCGTCGGGCAGACCCACGTCCTCGCCGCTGGCCTGCAGCTGTGAGTGGGCCGAGATGGCCGTCAGATAGTCGAGATAGGGTGTCGGCGTGTTGTAGATGACGTCGCCCTTTCCGTGCTTCCCGATTCCCCATCCGTCGAGAATCATCAGTAATGCTTTCTTTGCCATAGTTGCTTTTTTATATCTTAAATCCTTTGTTCCATTGTCTTCGCAGGCTGCAAAGGTACGAAGAAAGGGCGAATGGCACAAAGAATTTACGCGAGAATTTTCCGAATTCTCGCGAGAATTTCGAAAATTCTCGCGAGAATTCGATTTACCCCGCCCTCGGCTGATGACATTTCGGGGCTTCGCGTGTCATTTATATAATAGGTATAAACATACATTTTGAACCGACTATGAATACAAGACAACTTGAACTATTGGCCGAGCAGAACCGCAAGCGGCTGGTGGAGGTGGTGTATGCCGCCAAAGCCGGACACATAGGCGGCGACCTGTCGTGCCTGAATGTGATGACGGCGCTCTACTTCGACACGATGCGCGGCATCGACCCACAAGACCCGAAGAACCCCGGGCGCGACCGCTTTGTGCTGAGCAAGGGGCACTGCGTGGAAGCGCTCTACGTGACGCTGGAGGCTAAGGGATTCCTGAAGCCCGAAGTGCTGGACACGCTGGGCCAGTATGGCAGCATCCTGAGCGGCCACCCCACCATCGAGGTGCCGGGCATTGAGGTGAACAGCGGCGCACTGGGCCACGGACTGAGCATCGGCGTGGGTATGGCCATCGCCGCCAAGATGGACCGGAAGGACTACCGCACCTACGTGCTGATGGGCGACGGCGAGCAGGGCGAAGGCTCTATATACGAGGCCGCAATGGCCGGCAACCGCTACCACTTGGACAATCTGGTGGCCATCATCGACCGCAACCATCTGCAAATCAGCGGCAACACCGAGGACGTGATGCCCATTGACAGCATCAGCGAGCGATGGGGTGCCTTCGGATGGGACGTGAAAGAGATGAACGGCGACTCGATGGCCGACATCCTCAGCACGCTGGGCAGCATCGACTATCAGAACGGCAAGCCCCACCTGCTGGTCAGCAACACCACGAAGGGGCGCGGCGTCAGCTTTATGGAGGGCATTGCCAAGTGGCATCACGGCGTGCTCAACGAGGAGCAGTGCCGCGAGGCCGTGGCCGAGATAGAGCAGCGCATCAGTACGCTCAGTGCTTAATTAGTCATTGCTAATTACTAACTCTAATTAAAAGAAGATATGATAGCTTGCAGAAAAATGTTTACCGACACGCTGCTGGAACTGGCACGTGAGGACAAAGATATCATCGCCGTGACCACCGACGCGCGTGGCTCGGTGACACTGGGCGACTATGCCAACGCACTGCCCGAGCAGTTTGTGGAGTGCGGAATTGCCGAACAGGACGCCGTGGGCATCTCGGCCGGACTGGCCCACTCGGGCAAGAAGGTGTTCTGCTGCGGACCCGCCTGCTTCTACGTAGCCCGCTCGCTGGAGCAGGTGAAGGTAGACTTGGCCTACTCAGAGAATCCCGTCACCATCCTCGGCGTCAGCGGCGGCGTGGCTTATGGCGCACTGGGCGCCACCCACCACTCGCTGCACGACATTGCCGCGCTGCGCACCTTCCCCGGAATGACCGTCTGCCTGCCCAGCGACTGGCGCGTGACGCGCAAGCTGGTGCGGACGCTGGTCGACTTCCCCAAGCCCTGCTACGTCCGCGTGGGACGCGCTGCCGTGCCCGATGTCTATGCCGACGACGACTTCAACTTCGAAGTGGGCAAGGCCATCACCGTTGCCGAAGGCACCGACCTGACCATCATCGCCACGGGCGAGACCGTCTACCACGCCCAGCAGGCCGCCCTGCAGCTGAAACAGCAGGGCATCGCTGCCCGCGTGCTGGACTGCTCGTGGATTAAGCCGTTCGACGAGGAGGCCGTCCGTAAGGCAGCCCGCGAGACCGGGCGCATCATCACCGTCGAGGAGCACAGCCAGTTCGGCGGACTGGGTGCTATGGTCTGCGAGGTGCTCAGCGAGCAGCCCGTGCCCGTGCGCATCCTCGGCATCCCCGACGAGAACGTCGTACACGGCACCAATGCCGAGATATTCCATCACTACGGCCTCGATACCGAGGGCATCGTGAAGGCTGCACTCAACTTCATCCCATAAGACTATGGCACAACGCATCATCGCTATCGACCAAAGCACGTCGTCGACCAAGGCGCTGCTCTTCGACGAGCAATGCCGTATGTTGCGCCGCACCAACGTGGACCATCAGCAGTATTACCCGCAGGCGGGCTACGTAGAACACGACGCGGAAGAGATATACAACAATCTGGTAGAGGCAGTCAGCCAGCTGATGGAGGGCGAACAGCGCGAAGGCATCACCTACTCCATCGCCATCACCAACCAGCGCGAGACGGCCGTCGTGTGGAACCGCCATACCGGACAGCCCATTGCACGCGCCGTGGTGTGGCAAGACACGCGCGGCGCCGAGCTCTGCCGGCAGTTGCGCCAGCAGGGCTATGCCAAGATGGTGTTCGACAAGAGCGGCCTGCTCATCGACCCTAACTTCTCGGCCACGGGCATCAAGTGGCTGCTCGACCACACGCCGGGCGCACGCCAACAGGCTGAGGACGGCGACTTGCTGATGGGAACCATCGACACGTGGCTCGTCTGGAAGCTCACGGAAGGCCGCGTCTTCGCCACCGACCAGACCAACGCCTCGCGCACGATGCTGTTCAATATCCACACAATGCAGTGGGACGACGACCTGCTGCGGCTGTTCGACATTCCCCGTACGATGCTGCCCGAGGTGCGCCCCTGCGACACGTCCTACGGAGAGACCACGGTGGGGGGCGTGTTCAGCGAGCCCATCGAAATAGCCGGCGTGCTGGGCGACTCGCACGGAGCGCTGGTCGGGCAGATGTGCTTTGCCAAAGGAACGGGAAAAGTGACTTATGGAACGGGCTCCAGCGTGATGGTCAACATCGGCGAAGAGCCGCTGCCAGCACCGCAGGGGCTGGTGACCAGCGTGGGATTCTCGGCCTTCGGCAAGACCTACTACGGCTACGAGGGCAACATCTACAGCACCGGTGCCACACTGAAGTGGATCAGCGACCAGCTGCAGCTCGTGGGCCATCCGGCCGAGATGGAGGCACTGGCCACGTCGGTCAGCGACAACGGCGGCGTCTACATCGTGCCGGCCTTCTCGGGACTGGGCGCGCCGTGGTGGCAGTCGAACGTGAAAGGAGCCGTCTTCGGACTGACCTTTGGCACCACCAAAGCCCACTTCCTGCGCGCAGCACTCGAGTCGATAGCCTATCAGATAAAGGACCTCATCGACGTGATGGCCCGCGCCACGGGCGGCCGACTGGAGGAAATCTGCGCCGACGGCGGCCCGACGAAGAACCGCTTCCTGATGCAGTTCCAAGCCGATATGCTCGATACGCCCGTGGTCTGCACGGAGGTTGACGACGCCTCGGCCCTCGGTGCCGTGCTGATGAACGGCTTCGCCCGCGGCATCTGGAAGAGTTTCGACGAAGTGACGGGCCTGCGTAAGGTGACGCAAGTCATCCGTCCGCAGGAGAACCCGCAGAAGCACACGCTCTATCAGGGCTGGCGCAATGCCGTGAACCAGCTGATTAAGTGAGAAAAATGTAACCAACTACTAACAAATACTACAAGAACAAATGAGAAACGGAAAAACTTGTTTTGGCATCATCATCGGAACCCGTGCCTACTTCAACTCCGAACTGGCACGCGATGTACGCAAGCAACTGCTGAAGACCATCGAGGACGAGGGCTTCGAGTACGTCATCCTGCCCGAAGACGCCACGCCCACCGGCAGCAGCAGTATCGAGACCCGCGAAGACGGCCTGAAAGTGGCAGCCCAGTTCCGCGCCCACCGCGACGAAATCGACGGCATCATCGTATCGCTGCCTAACTTCGGCTTTGAAATCGGTATCATCAACGCCATCAACGACGCTGAGCTCAACGTGCCCATCCTCGTGCAGGCCTGCGACGACGAGAATGACAAAGTGGACCTCGACAGCCGCCGCGACGCCTTCTGCGGAAAGATTTCGGTGTGCAACAATCTCTACCAATACGGCATCCCCTTCACCGACACCACGCTCCACACCTATTCTATATATAGCCCGCTGCTGGCACAGGACCTGCGCAAGTTTGCCGCCGTATGCCGCGTCGTCAACGGACTGCGCCACGCCCGCATCGGTCAGATTGGCACGCGCCCGCTGGGTTTCAACACCTGTCGCGCGTCGGAGAAGCTGCTGCAGCGCAGCGGCATCACGGTGGTGCCGGCCGACCTGAGCGAGATACTCTACGCCGCCCAGAAGATTGCGGACGACGACCCGAAGTTCATCGCAATGTGCGAGCGCACGTGCAACTATGCCGAAGTGCCCGAGAACTATCGCGAGAAGCTGGGCCTGCAAGCCAAGTTCAGCGTGGCCGTGGAGAACTGGATTGAAGCCAACGACGTGCAGGCGGTGGCCATCCAGTGCTGGGACTCGCTGGAGCAGAACTACGGCTGCGCCCCCTGCGTGACGATGTCGATGCTGGGCGACAAGCTGATTCCCGCCGCTTGCGAGACCGACCTCGCCGGTGCCGTGTCGATGTATGCCCTGACACTGGCCTCGGGTAAGGCGTCGGCACTGCTCGACTGGAACAACAACTTCGCCGAGGACCGCAACAAGTGCGTCTGCACTCACTGCGGCAACTACCCCAAGTCATTCGTCCAGAACAACCTCAAGCTGGGGCCGCTGGGTGTGCTCGGCCGCACGCTGGGCAAGATCAACACCTTCGGTGCCGTCTATGCTAAGGTGACGGGTGGCCCGTTCACCTTCTTCCGCATCTCGACCGACGACCCGCGCGGCTGCATTAAGGCCTACCTCGGAAAGGGCGAAATCACCGACGACCCCTACGGAATGGATGGATGCATCGCCGTAACGAAAGTGGACAACCTGCAGCAGCTGATGAAATACATCTGCAAGAACGGCTTCGAGCACCACGTGGCAATGGTACGCACCGACGTGGTGGAAATCCTCGAAGAGGCCGTCAACACCTACCTCGGCTGGGACTTGCACGTACACGAGTAGTCCCCCGTCCGTTCCCATCCCATCATCCGGGCAGCCCTTGCGGGTTGCCCGTTTTTTGTACCCATACGTCCAATGGGACCAACGGGAAAGGATGCCACAATTTCATTGGCCGTTTGTTGGTAGTGTCGGGGGGATTTCGTACCTTTGTAGCCAACAAATGAATGACAGATGCTGAAGTTTGCCCGATTCACAGCCCTACTGACCGCACTGTTCGCCCTCGTGCTGACGATGGGCGTGTGCAGCTCGTGCGAAGATGTGTCGCACGCACTGGGCCTTTCGGACACGCCGATACAGGTCAGTCCACTGGCCAAGGAGCTGGGATTCTCGAAGGAACGCCCGCTCGTGATGGGTATGAACACCCGCTATGCGCCACTGCAGTATGTCGACGAGAAGGGCAAGCCGCTGGGCTACGACGTGGAGTTCACTACCAAACTGATGCGGCGAATGGGCATTCCCTTCACCTTTGCGCCCAACATCTGGGACCGTATGGCGCCGGGCATCATCTCGGGCGAGTATGATATGGGTATGATGGTCTATTCGGCTTACCGCAAAGACTCCACCTACTATTCCAACGCCGTCTTCCGCATCTACTACCAGATAGTCTACCGCAAGAAAGACTATACCACCTTCGACTTCCGCCATCTGAAAGGCAAGAAGATAGCCTATATGAAGTCGCGCCCCGTGGGCGAGATGCTCAGTGCCGAAGGGGCTGAGAAAGTGAGCGTCTCCGACCTCGGCGATGCCTTCGCCGACTTAGCGGCCGGCAAGTACGACGGGCTCATCGCTTACCGTTTCCAAGCCATCCACTTCATCGTAGAGCACCATTTAGACCATCTGCTGCAAGCCGACGAGCTGTCGCTGGAGCCGCGCGAATACTGCTACGCCAGCCACGACAAGCGGCTCATCGACGCCATCAATGCCGAGCTGGACAAGATGGAAGCCGACGGCATCGTCAACGAGGTCTACGGCAAGGAGGTCATTTCGCAGTTCGGTGCCATCCACATCCCGCTGTGGGTATGGTGGCTGCTGGGTGCCATCACCTTCATCTTCCTGCTCGTCTACAGCATCAACCGCTACCGACTGAGCAAGCGGCTGCAGCTGGCTCACCAGCGCCTGCTGGCTGCCTACGACCAGATGGCCGAGAAGAACGACGCCCTGCTCATCGCCAACGAGCGGGCTGAGGAGTCGACGCGGATGAAGAGTGCCTTCATCAAGCAGATTTCCCACGAGATACGCACGCCGCTCAATATCCTCAGCGGATTCACTCAGGTGCTCACCACGCCCGGCGTGGAGCTCTCGGACGCCGAGAAGGGCGACATCTCGAAACAGATTGTCGACAGCACCGACCGCATCACCGGACTGGTCAACAAGATGCTGGAGCTCTCTGACATAAGCAGCCAGACGGTGCTCGAGCGCACCGACGAGGTGACGCCCGCCCTGATTGCCGCGCAGGCCGTTGAGACGTCGGGCATCGCTGCCGCCAGCCATATCGTCTTCAATCAGAACAGCGAGGCCGGGGCCGACGTGCCACTGAAGACCAATCTCACCGCCGCCATCCGCATACTGGAGCTGCTGCTCGACAACGCAATCAAGTTCACCCGCCCGGCAGAAGCCAGTCTGTCGCGCGCCAAGATGGAGAAACAGGAGCGTGTGACACTCACCGTAGGCCAGACCGACGGCACCATCCGCTTCGTCGTGGAAGACACCGGCATCGACATCCCCGCCAGTGAGGCCGAGCGCATCTTCGACGAGTTCGTGCAGCTCGACGAATACTACGACGGCACCGGCATCGGTCTGTCGGTGGCTCGCAGTCTGGCCCGACGGCTGGGCGGCGACGTCACACTCGACACCAGCTATGCCGGCGGTGCTCGTTTCATAATGACCCTGCCCACCGAATAACGAAAAAAGACCTAAGACCAATGAAAAGACTACTGACCGGCCTGCTGCTGGCCGCCCTCGGAATGGCAACCGCACAGGCACAGGAGACCATCGCACTGAACACCGGCGACCTCACTTCGCCCCGGCTGAATGCCGACGGCACCGCCACATTCAGCCTCTTTGCCCCCGAAGCCACCCGTGTGGAGATTGAGGGCGACTTCACTCCCACCCGCAAGATACAGACCCCAATGGGCGAGATGGAGCAGCCGGGGCGTGCCGCGCTGACAAAGGATGCGCAGGGCGTATGGTCGTGGACCTCGGGCGTACTGCCGCCAGAGCTCCATACGTACAGCTTCTACGTGGACGGTGTCCGTATGAACGACCCCGCCAATGTGTATATGCTGCGCGACATCGCTTCCTATCAGAGCTACTTCCTCGTTGACGGCGAGCTGTCGGCCAACTATTTCGTCCGCAACGTTCCGCACGGAACGGTGAGCAAAGTGTGGTATCCCGCCCCCAAGCTGGGGATGGAAGAGCGCAGGCTGACGGTTTACACGCCGGCTGGCTATGCCGACCACCCCGAGCGGCACTATCCCGTGCTCTACCTGCTCCACGGCGCCGGCGGCGACGAGAACGCGTGGACCGAGCTGGGGCGTGCCGCCCAGATACTGGACAACCTCATCGCACAGGGCAAGGCCGAGCCGATGATTGTGGTGATGCCCAACGGCAATGGCGCCCAGAAAGCCGCGCCGGGCGAATATGAGAATGCGATGTACAAGCCGTCGTTCCTCAACCCCAAGACGATGGAGGGCACCATTGAGGTGGCCTTTGCCGACTTGGTGGCGTGGGTCGATGCCCACTACCGCACCCTCGCCGACAAGTCCCACCGGGCCATCGCCGGCCTCTCGATGGGCGGTTTCCACTCGCTCTACATCTCGGCCAACAACCCGCAGACGTTCGGCTACGTCGGCCTGTTCTCAGCAGCCGTCAACCGGATGGGCAAAGGTCCCAACGACCACATCTACCAGCACCTCGACCAGAAGCTGGCCGCCCAGTTCAATCCGGCACCGAAGCTCTACTACATCGCCATCGGCCGTGCCGACTTCCTCTATGCCGACAACGTCGACTTCCGCCAGCGGCTCGACCGGCAGGGTTACCGCTACGAATACGTAGAGACCGACGGCGGCCACATCTGGCGCAACTGGCGCATCTACCTCAACCAATTTGCAACCAAGCTATTTAAATAAATACCCAATACGATGAAAACCAAAAAGCTACTAATGGCCACTGTACTGGCCGCAATGACTGCAACATCAATGAATGCACAACCCAAACTGCGCGCCGACAACATCGACGAGGTGCTGGCCGCAATGACACTCGAAGAGAAAGCCCAGCTGCTCGTGGGCGGTGGTAACGACAGCTTCGTAGGCAGCGGCGCTATGCTGGGCCACCAGACGAAGCTCGTGGCCGGTGCTGCCGGCACCACGGTAGAGATTGAACGGCTGGGCATACCCGCCACAGTCGTGTCCGACGGCCCTGCCGGCGTGCACATCGATGCCCACCGCGAGGGCACCGACCAGACCTTCTTCGCCACGGGCTTCCCCGTGGGCACGTGCCTCGCCTCAACGTGGAACACCGAGCTGGTGCACCAAGTGGGCGAAGCCATCGGCAACGAGACGCTCGAGTATGGCTGCGACGTCATCCTCGGACCGGGAATGAACCTGCACCGCTCGCCCCTCTGCGGCCGCAACTTTGAATACTACTCAGAGGACCCCTTCGTCACGGGACTCATCGGAACGGCCGTCACGCTGGGCATCCAGAGTCAGGGCGTGGGCGTCAGTGCCAAGCACTTTGCCGTCAACTCGCAAGAGAACGACCGCACGCGTGTGGACGAGCGACTGTCGCAGCGCGCCCTGCGCGAGCTCTACCTGCGCGGTTTCGAGATGATGGTACGCCGTGCCGACCCGTGGACGCTGATGTCGTCGTACAACCAGATTAACGGTGAGTTTGCACAGGGCAACCACGGTCTGCTGACCTCCATCCTGCGCGACGAGTGGGGCTTTAAGGGAATCGTGATGACCGACTGGATTGGCAAGCGCGCCAAGCTGCCCGTACGCAACGAGGTACACGCCGGCAACGACCTGATGATGCCGGGCTATCCCGCTCAGGTAGAAGACATTGTTGCCGACGTGAATGCCGGTCGGCTGGACATCAAGGACGTGGACCGCAACGTGCGCCGCATTCTGGAATACATCGTCAAGACCCCGCGCTTCAAGGGATATCGCTTCAGCAACCGCCCCGACCTGAAGGCTCACGCCGCCATTACGCGCCAGAGCTCGACCGAGGGAATGGTGCTGCTGAAGAACGACAACCAGACGCTGCCCATCCGCGACCTGAAGACGGTGGCCCTCTTCGGTGTCAACAGCTACGACTTCCTGAGCGGCGGACTGGGTTCGGGAGCCGTCAATGTGCCCTACGTCGTGGATATGGTCACCGGTCTGAAGAACATCGGCGTAAGCACTACGCCCCAGTTGACCGAGATCTACAAGAACTACGTGGCCTACGCAAAGGCCAAGCTGAAGGCCGACAAGAACCCGATGATGTGGTTCCTCGACCAAGGCCAGCCCAAGCTCGAGGAGATTGAGATTACCGACCGCTGCGTGCAGCACGAGCTGCCCAGTGCCGACGCCGCCATCATCACCATCGGCCGTCAGGCCGGCGAGGGCATCGACCGCGCCATCGAGGGTGAGTTCAACCTCTCGCAGCGCGAGCAGGATATGATATTCCGCGTCAGCGATGCCTTCCGCGCTGCCGGCAAGCCCGTCATCGTCATCATCAACAGCGGCTCGGTCATCGAGACGGCCAGCTGGCGCGACCGTGCGGACGCTATCCTCTGTGCTTGGCAGCCGGGCGAGGAGGGTGGCAACTCCGTGGCCGACGTGCTCACGGGAAAGGCCAACCCCAGCGGCAAGCTCACGATGACGTGGCCCATCTCCGTCACCGACCACCCCTCTACCAAGAACTTCCCGCAGGATCCCGATATGTACACCTACCGCACGATGCAGGACTGGGCACAGGGTATTCCCGGCGTAGACTATACCAACCACGAGGAAGACATCTACGTGGGCTATCGCTACTTCGACTCGTTCGAGCGCCCCGTGGCCTATCCCTTCGGCTACGGACTGAGCTACACCACCTTCGACTTTGCCAAACCTACGGCCAAGCTGAAGGGCGACGTCGTGGAGGTGAGCGTGACGGTGAAGAACACGGGTAGCGTCAGCGGTAAGGAAGTGGCGCAGGTCTACGTGGCTGCCCCCGCCGGCAAGCTGGAGAAACCCTCGCACGAGCTGAAGGCCTTTGCCAAGACGCGCGAGCTGCAGCCCGGCGAGAGCCAGACGCTGGTGATGACCATCCAGAAGCGCGACCTCGCCTCGTTCGACGAGCAGCATTCGCAGTGGCTGGCCGAGGCCGGTGTCTACACCTTCGAAGTGGGCTCCTCGAGCCGCGACATCAAAGGCACCGCCACGCTGAAGCTGACGGAATACACCGAGCAAGTGAACAATGTAATGGCTCCGCAGGCCGGGCTGAAGCTACTGAAACGCCAGTAATCCACCACGCTGGGGCACTCGTTGTTTCGCTTCGGGTGCCCCGGAGTGTTTCTCCGAAGGCCGCGGAGCATTACTCCGAAGGCCGCGGAGCATCGCTCCAGAGGCTGCGGAGCATCACTCCGGAGACTGTGGAACAATCCCCATAAGCTATGAAACGACTCTTATTCTCACTTACACTCAGCCTCGCGGCAGCCTGTCTGCACGCCGAGGACGGCCACCGGCTGTGGCTGCGCTACGACACGCTGAAGAGCGCAAAGGTCGTCTGCCGTCACCACTCGCCTACCACCGACATCGCAGCCCGCGAGCTCCGTCTGTTCTCGCGCAGCCGCAAAGTAGTCCTCAAGACCAATCCGTCGCTGCCCGACGACGAGGGCTTCACCCTCACCCGCACTGCCGACGGCACCGCCACGCTGACGGCGCGCCGCGACATCGGCCTGCTCTACGGTGCCTACCGCCTGCTGGCCGCAGAGCACAGCGCCCCGGCTGGCAGCACCGCTGCGACACTGCCGCCGCAGCACGACGCCCCGCAGTTCCGCCTGCGCCTGCTCAACCACTGGGACAATCTGGACGGAAGCATCGAGCGCGGCTATGCCGGCGAGAGCATCTTCAGCTGGTTCCACCTCGACCGCCAGCTCATCACCGAGTATGCCCGCGCCAACGCCTCGATAGGCATCAACGGCAGCGTGCTCAACAATGTCAATGCCTCGCCCAAGATGCTGACCACCCCCTACCTGAAGGAGGTGCAGACCATTGCCAGCATCCTGCGCCCTTATGGCATCCGCGTCTATCTGTCCATCAACTTCGCCAGCCCGATGGCACTCGGCGACACCCCCACGGCCGACCCGCTCGACCCCGCCGTGCAGGCGTGGTGGCAGCGTAAGGCAAAGGAGATATACCAGCTGATACCCGACTTCGGCGGCTTCCTCGTCAAGGCCAACAGCGAGGGACAGCCCGGCCCGGGCGACTACCGCCGCTCCCACGCCGACGGTGCCAATATGCTGGCCGACGCCTTGCAGCCCTACGGCGGCATCGTGATGTGGCGCTGCTTCGTCTATGGCGCCAACCACAAAGGCGAGGACCGCGTGATGCAGGCCGTCTCGGAGTTCAAGCCGCTGGACGGTCAGTTCCGCCCCAACGTCATCCTGCAGACCAAGAACGGGCCGCTCGACTTCCAGCCGCGCGAGCCTTACAGCCCCGTCTTCGACCAGATACGACTGACGCCCAATATGGCCGAGCTGCAGATTACGCAGGAGTACACCGGCCAGTCGCGCCATTTGGTCTATCTGGCACCGATGTGGCAGGAGTTCTTCCAGTACGTCAGCCCCGACTCGCTCAGCGGCATTGCCGGCGTGGCCAACATCGGGCTCGACCGCAACTGGTGCGGCCACCACTTCTCGCAGGCCAACTGGTATGCCTTCGGACGGCTGGCGTGGAATCCGCGCCTGACCTCCGACGCCATTGCCGACGAGTGGCTGCGCCTCACGTTCAGTCTTGATTCCCCATCCTCAACCCTCCACGCTCAGCTAAGACAGCTGATGCTGCAGAGCCGCGAGGCCTGCGTGGACTATATGATGCCGCTCGGCCTGCACCACATCTTCAAGTTCGACCACCATTACGGCCCCGAGCCCGACGGATTCAAAGCCGACTATCCGCTGGAGTGGTGCCCGGTGTACTACCATCAGGCCGACACGGCCGGCATCGGCTTCGACCGCTCCGACGCGGGCACGGGTGCCGTCAGTCAGTATCGCGAGCCCTACCACACCTTATATAATAATATAGCCACCTGTCCCGAGGAGCTGCTGCTGTGGTTCCACCACGTACCGTGGACCCACCGGATGCAGAGCGGCCGCACGCTCTGGGAGGAGCTGCAGGCCCGCTATCGCCGCGGCGTCAGCTTCGTGGAGCAGATGGCCGCCTACTGGCACAGCGAGGCGCGCCCCTACGTCGATGCGCAGCGCTGGCAGGAGGTGGACGGGCGGCTGCAGCAGCAGGTGACCGATGCCCGCGAGTGGCGCGACGTCTGCCTGCGCTACTTCGGCCGTTTTGCCGAGCCGCAGCCCTGAGCCCATCCGTTTTATTCAACCTAAAAGACAAAGACAGCAATGAGACATTTCACGCTATCCATCCTACTGTTCCTCACCGCCATCGCCGCCCGCGCCCAGCAGCAACAGAGCGAGCGGATGTTCATCCTCGGCGGTGAGCTGAGCAACTCGGCCGCCACCAGCACGGCCGACATCGACGAGGTGATGCCGCGGATGCGCGCGCTGGGCCTCAACACGGTGCTGGTGCCCGCCTACTGGGAGTTTCTGGAGCCACAGGAGGGCCACTTCGACTATACGCTCATCGACCGCACCATCGAACAGGCCCGGCAGAACGGGCTGAAGGTGGTGTTCCTCTGGTTCGGTGCGTGGAAGAACTCTATGTCGTGCTACGCCCCGCTGTGGTTCAAGCAAGACACGCGCCGCTTCCCCCGCGCGCAGACTGCCGAGGGCAAGCCGCTGGAGATAGCCAGCTGCTTCAGCACGGAGGTGCTGCGGACCGACCAGCGTGCCTTCGAGATGCTGATTCGGCGCATCGCAGAGCGCGGGCAGGACGTGGTGACGATGGTGCAGGTAGAGAACGAGATTGGTATGCTCGAGGACGCCCGCGACCACGCCCCACTGGCCGAAAAGGAATATAAGAAAGGCGTGCCGACGGAGTTGGTGCACTATCTTCAGTCCAATGCCGCCACCCTGCACCCGTGGCTGCAGGCCCGCCTGCAGCGCGGAGCACTGGCCAAGAAGCAACCGGCGTGGACGGCCGTCTTCGGCGACGACCTCTACACCGACGAGATTTTTATGGCTTACAGCTATGCCCGCTACGTGGAGCAGCTCTGCCAGACCGCCCGCCGCCACACGCAGCTGCCGCTCTATGTCAATGCGGCGATGAACAGCCGCGGCCGCCGTCCCGGCCAGTATCCCTCGGCCGGACCGCTGGCCCACCTCATCGACCTGTGGCACGCCGGGGCACCCACGCTGGCAATGCTCTCGCCCGACATCTACGACACGGGCTTCAAAGGCTGGGCGGCGCAGTATGCCCTGCCCAACAACCGCCTGTTCATCCCCGAGAGCCGTTGCTGCCTGAACAGTGGCGTGCGCTCACTCTATGCCTTCGGCGAGCACCACGCGCTGGGCTTCTCGCCCTTCGCCATCGACCACGCCTCTTCTGCCGAAACGGCCTCTGTCACCGCTGCCTACGGCCTGCTGCGGCAACTGGAGCCGTATGTCTCGAGGGGCGACGTCGCCTCGTGGGGTCTGCTGTTCGACCAGCAGGATAAGGACCGCATCATCACCGACGGCGACCTCGTCCTGACCGCCCGCCACAACTTCACGCTGCCGTGGGACCCGCGGGCTACTGACGGCTCTGAGTGGCCCGAAGGAGGCGGCATCATCGTCCGGCTGCAGCCGAACGAATACCTCATTGCCGGCAGCGGCCTCGTCGTCTCGTTCGCCACGCGCACCGAGAAGCAGCAGGAGCAGCAGCGCACGCTGGGCGAAGATGGTTTCGTGGCGGTTGGCGACACCCTCCACAACACACCCTCCACCATCCACCATCCAGCCTTCAAAGGCAAGCGCGCCGGCATCGGCTTCGTCGACCAAGTGCGCATCGGCAGCGACGGGCAGTTGCAGTTCGTCCGCCGCGACAACGGCGACCAAGACCATCAGGGACGCCACGCCCGCATCGGCGTGGGCGAATGGAAAATACTGCACGTCAAGCTCTACGAGTATTGATAGCCACCGCCACGCGGGCACTGCCCGCGAGGCACTGCCAAGAGAATAGGGCGAGGCCGTTTAGTGACAAAAACGCGCCTCGCCCGTCACATTATATATATTATAACACCCACGGCAATGAACAAGACGCTCTATCTGATAATGCTGCTGATGGCCGCCACCTTCGGCACGGCTTCAGCCCAGCACGACGTATTCGTATCCACCTCGTTCCACGAGCCCGCCACCGACGGGCTGCGCTTCATCTACAGCACCGACGGCTGGCACTGGGACTCCATTCCCGGCACGTGGCTCAAGCCAGAGGTGGGACGCCAGCGCGTGATGCGCGACCCCTCCATCATCCGTACGCCCGACGGCGTGTTCCATCTGGTGTGGACCTCGTCGTGGCGAGGCGACCGCGGCTTCGGCTATGCCTCGTCCAAAGACCTGATTCACTGGTCGGAACAGCGTTTCATCGAGGTAATGACAGACACATCGACCGTCAACGTGTGGGCTCCCGAGCTGTTCTGGGACGACGAGCGGCAGCAGGCCGTCATCGTATGGGCCTCGTGCATCCCCGGCAAGTTCCCCCGCGGCATTGAGGACGAGAAGAACAACCACCGGCTCTACTACACCACAACGAAGGACTTCCGCACCTTCAGCCCGGCAAAACTGCTCATCGACCCGGGCTTCAGCTGCATCGACGCCACACTGGTGAAGCGCGGACGGCGCGACTACGTGATGGTGCTGAAGGACAATACACGTCCCGAGCGCGACATTAAGGTGAGCTTCGCCACGTCGCCTTACGGACCGTGGTCGGCTGCCTCGGAGCCTTTTACGGGCAAGATGATGGAAGGACCGACGACGGTGAAGGTGCCCGAGGGCTGGCTCATCTACTACGACCGCTACGAGCTGAAGGACTTCGGCGCCCATCTGACCACCGACTTCAAGAGCTTCACCGACGTGAGCAAGCGCGTCAGCGTACCGCCACTGCATAAGCACGGCACCATCTTTAAGGCACCCGAGCACATCGTCAACAACCTGCTGCACAACAGCGACCGCGTGCACTACACGGGAACGACGCTGAGCAACCCCGAACGCCACGACGGCGGCCTGTCGCCCGTGGTCGGCGTGCACAACATACAGATACTGCGGGCCAACCGCGAGCACCCCACGGCGGCCAACGGCGGCGGCTGGACCTACAACCACCAGCCGATGATGGCCTACTGGAACGACCGCTTCTACGTGCACTACCTGAGCGACCCGAGCGACGAGCACGTGCCGCCGTCGCACACGATGATGCAGACCTCGGCCGACGGCTACCACTGGACGGAGCCGCAGGTGCTCTTCCCCGAGCTGACCGTGCCCGAGGGGTTCCAGAAGCCCGGACGCCCCGAACAAGCCCATAACCTCATAGCCATTATGCACCAGCGCGTGGGCTGGTACGTGGCGAAGGACGGCACCCTGCTGGCCATCGGCAATTATGGCGTGGCCTTCGACCGTAAGGACGACCCCAACGACGGCAACGGCATAGGCCGCGTGGTGCGCGAGGTGAAGAAAGACGGCACGCTGGGCCCCATCTACTTCATCTACTTCAACCACACCTATAAGCAGTACAAGCCCCAATGGCCCTACTATACGAAGGCCGATAAGGCCGTCAGACGGGCTTGCGAAGAGATTCTGGCCAACCCGCGCTACCGGATGCAATGGGTAGAGGAGGCCGACCGCAACGACCCGCTCATCCCACTGAACAAAGCCTATAAGGCCTACTGCGACTATACGCTGCCCGACGGACGGCTGGTGGCACTGTGGAAACACGCCCTGACTGCCCTCTCGACCGACGGCGGACAGACGTGGAGCCAGCCCGTGGAGCGCGCCCGCGGCTTCGTCAACAGCAATGCCAAGATATGGGGACAGCGGCTCAGCGACGGCAGCTACGCCACCATCTACAATCCCTCGGAATACCGCTGGCCGCTGGGCATCTCGCTCTCGGCCGACGGACTGGAATACCAGACGCTCAACCTCGTGTGTGGCGAGGTTCCCCCGATGCGCTACGGCGGCAACTACAAGTCGTACGGGCCGCAATACGTGCGCGGCATTCAGGAGGGCAACGGACTGCCGAAGGACAGCGACCTGTGGGTGAGCTACTCAATGAATAAGGAGGATATGTGGGTGGCACGCATCCCCGTGCCCGTACGTACCGAGGCCATCGGCCACGCCAACGACGACTTCAAAGCCTTCAAGACGCTCAGCGAGCTGACCGACTGGAACATCTACAGCCCCGTAATGGCACCCGTAGGACTGGCCGACGGCTGGCTGACGCTGACCGACAGCGACCCCTTCGACTATGCCCGCGTAGAACGCAAGATTCCCGCCTCGCAGGAGCTGCGCGTAGCCTTCGACCTCCGTGCTGCACAGAACGACCACGGCCTGCTGCAGATAGAGTTCCTCGACCATCAGGGTACGGCCTGCTCGCGCATTGAGCTGACCGCCGACGGCGAGCTGCGCTGCAAAGGCGGTGCCCGCTACGGCGGACTGGGCAAGTACGCGCCCGACTCGGTTTACCACATCGAAGCCGTGCTCTCGGTGAAGAACCGCCTCATTCAGGTGTTCGTCAACGGCAAGAAAGCCGGCCAGCGGATGTTCTTCGCCCCGGTGGAAAGCATTGAGCGCGTGATGTTGCGCACCGGCAGCCGCCGCACCTTCCCCGATATCGACACGCCCGCCGACTGGTATGGCACGCTCGACAACGCCGGTGCCACCGACCCGGCCGCTTCCTATGCCATTGCCAACTTCCGCACGTCGTCGACCGATGCCTCGGCCACGGTCGCCCTCCTGCGCTACGACGACTACCGCCACTACGTGGATCACTTCAACACGATGGAGGATGAGAACATCCGGCAGGCCATCCCTAACGCCGATGCGTGGCAGTGGATGACGGAGAACGTACCGCTGTTCGACTGTCCGCAGCAGGACTTTGAAGAGATGTGGTACTACCGCTGGTGGACGCTGCGCAAGCACATTGAGCAGACACCCGTGGGCTACGCAATGACCGAGTTCCTCGTCAACCGCTCGTATGCCGACCAGTACAACCTCATTGCCTCGGGCGTGGGCCATCACATCCACGAGAGCCGCTGGCTGCGCCAGCCCGAATACCTCGACCAGATTATCCATACGTGGTACCACGGCAACGACGGCAAGCCGATGAAGAAGATTGTCAACTACTCGTCGTGGATAGCCCACAGCCTGTGGGGACGCTACGAAGTGGACGGCCGACGCGACTGGGTGGTCTCAGTATTGCCCGACTTGGAGTGGGAGTACGGCCACTGGGAGCGCACGCACCGCAGGTCTGCCCCCAAGTCTTCCCGTCCATCCGGGGACGCTGCAGCTCCCCTCCCGTCGGGCGGGGCCGGGGGTGGGTCCCTCTACTGGCAGGCCGACGTGCAGGACGCGATGGAGGAGACCATCAGCGGCGGGCGCAAGAAGAAGTACCTGCGCCCCAGTATCAACAGCTATATGTACGGCAATGCCCGCGCCATCGGCCAGATAGCCGCGCTGGCAGGCGACGACGCGAAGGCTCGCTCCTACCAAGCAAAGGCCGACACCATCCGTGCACTGGCCCACCAATGCCTGTGGAACGGCCAGCACCAGTTCTTCGAGACCCACCGCATAGACTCGTCGGCCAACGTGCGCGAGGCCATCGGCTTCCTGCCGTGGTACACGCGGATGGCCATCGACGATGCGAAGTACGGCGTAGCGTGGCTGCAAGCCGCCGACCCGCACGGCTTCTCGGCTCCCTACGGACAGACTACGGCCGAGCGGCGCCATCCCCTGTTCCGCACTCACGGCGTGGGTAAGTGCGAGTGGGACGGTGCCGTATGGCCTTTTGCTACCAGCCAGACGCTGACGGCACTGGCCAACTTTGCCAACGACTATCCCCATTCGCAACTCGCAGTTCGCAACGCTCAACTGAGAACCGACAGCCTGTATTTCGCCGAACTGGAGAAGTACGTGCAGAGCCAGCATCTGCGCGGCCGACCCTACATCGGCGAATATCTGGACGAGGTGACGGGCTACTGGCTGAAAGGCGACCAAGAGCGCTCGCGCTACTACAACCACTCCACTTTCTGCGACCTCGTCATCACGGGGCTCGTCGGCCTGCGGCCCAATGACGGCCGACGGGTGACGGTGCGCCCGCTGCTGCCGGCCGACAAGTGGGACTACTTCTGCTTGGACAACGTGCGCTATCACGGCCACGACCTGACCATCGTCTGGGACCGCACCGGACAGCACTACCACGCCGGCCGCGGCCTCAGCATCTACGTCGACGGCCGCTTGGCGGCTCACCGCGATGACCTCGGACTGCTCCAAACCAACGAAATACTGTAACCCGATGAAGCGAATCCTCAGCCTTTTCACTGTTTTACCCTTTTACCGTTTTACCCTTTTACCTTTTTACCGTTTTACCCTTTTACCGCTTTACCTTTTCACCTTTTTACCTTTAAATGCGCAGTCGCCGTTCGAAGGGGCACAGTGGATTGGAGCCATCACGAAGGAAGACGCGCGGATTCCCGAGGGGCGCAACTACAACGGTGCCACGCTGAAGCAGCCCGAGGTGAAGGCCGCGTGGGCGGCGGTCGACTCGCTCTCGCGCCGCAGCATCTGCATCGTCCGGCAGTTCAAGACCCGCAAGAACATCCGCCGCGCATCGGTCAGCATCGTGGGACTGGGCTTCTACGAGCTGCAGCTCAACGGCCGTAAGGTGGGCGACGCCGAGTTTGCGCCGCTCTGGAGCGACTACGACAAGACCGTCTTCTATAACACCTACGACGTGACCGACTGGCTGCGCAGCGGGCGCAACGACATCAGCGTGCTGCTGGGCAACGGATTCTACAACGAACAGGGCGGCCGCTACCACAAGCTGAAGATATCCTTCGGGCCACCTACGCTGCTCTTCGCCCTCGACATTGCGTATCAGGACGGCCGCACACAGCGTCTCGTCAGCGACGGCGCGTGGCAGTGGATGCCCTCACCCATCACGTTCAACAGCCTCTATGGCGGCGAGGACTACGACGGCAGAGCCTCTTATGGCACCCCGGAGGGGGGCAAGCTACTCAAGCCCGTGGTAATACAGACGGCACCGCGCGGCGAGCTGGTGCGCCAGATAGCCGAGCCGGTGAAAATCATCGAGCGTTTCAGTCCCGCCGACACCATCCGCCGCAGCGACAGCCTGCTCGTCTTGGATATGGGGCAGAATCTTGCGGGATTTCCCGAAATCACCGTCAGCGGCCAGCGCGGCCAGCGAGTCAAGCTGACCGTCAGCGAGACACTGACGCCAGACAGCCTGTGCAACCAGCGCCAGACCGGGCGCCCCCACTACTACACCTACACCCTGCGCGGCGACGGTAAGGAGGAGACGTGGCATCCGCGCTTCGCCTACTACGGCTTCCGCTACATTCAGGTTGAGGGCGACGTCAGCGCACTGCGCGCCATACGCTCCTGTTTCGTCAGCAACAGCGCACGGCGCACGGGCTCGTTCGAGTGCAGCAATGCGCTCATCAACCAAACCCACCGCCTCATCGACCGCGCCATTCGCAGCAACTGGCAGGCCGTATGGACCGACTGCCCCCACCGCGAGAAGCTGGGATGGCTGGAGCAGGACTGGCTCAACGGCGAGGCACTGACCTACAACTACGACTGCCGCTCGTTCCTCGAGCAGACGATGCGCAACATCAGCGACGCCCAGCACGCCGACGGCTCGATGCCCGAGACGGCACCCGAGTACACGGTGTTCGAGGGGTCGTGGGCACCGCCTTTCCTCGAGTCGCCCGAATGGGGCGGAGCGCTCATTGCCCTGCCTTTCCTCTACTACGAGCACTACGGCGACGACCGCCTCATACGCCAGCACTACGAGGCAATGGTGCGCTATGCCGACTATCTCAGCACACAGGACTCCTGCTACATCCTGCGGCAGGGACTAGGCGACTGGTACGACTACGGGCCGTGGCGCGCGGGATTTGCCCGCAACACGCCGATGCCACTCGCCAGCACGGCTCACTACTACCGCTGGACGCAGCTGATGGTCAGCGCGGCGGGCATAATGCAGCGACCGGCTGACGCAGTGCGCTTCGCAGTGCGTGCCGACAGCATCCGCCACGCCTTCAACCGCGAGTTCCTCGACCCTGCCACAGGCCGCTATGCCTCGGGCAGTCAGGCGGCACAGGCCATCGCGCTGGAGCTGCAGCTCGTTCCGCAGAAACTGCGCAAGCGGGCACTCCAGCTGCTCATCGACGACATCCACAGCCACAACGACCGCCTGACCACGGGCGACGTAGGCAACCGCTACCTCTTCGGCGCACTGGTGAACAACGGCCAGCGCGAACTGCTCTACCGGATGCTCAACCACTACGACGTGCCGGGCTACGGCTACCAGATAAGGCAGGGCCACACCACGCTGACCGAGCAGTGGAATCCCGAGAACGGGGCCTCGATGAACCACTTTATGATGGGCCACGTTGAGAATCTGCTCATCCCCGACCTGCTGGGCATCCAACTCAACGGCCGCCACATCCGCATAGCCCCCCACCCCGTGGGCGACCTGACGTGGTGCCGCGGCGCGGCGCAGAGCCTCAGCGGCGAGGTAAAGGCCGCGTGGCGCATTGACGCCCAGACGCTGACGCTCGACGTCGACATCCCTGAGGGAGCCTCGGCCGTCGTCATCCTGCCCTTCAGCCACCGCCGCCTCTCTGTCGGCTCCGGTCACCACACGCTGACCGACCAAAGACCCACCCCCTGACCCTGCACGACGGGAGGGAAGTGAGACAACTGCCATCCGCCCCTTAACAAACTTTAACGGGGGGGGCAAATTTCCCGTTGTTTTATTTGTATCTTTGCGGCCGAATAATTACGAACCACAAAAGACTAACAATGAAACAACGTTTACTTTTATTCTTCTTTGCCCTCCTCGCCCTGACGCAGACGGCAAAGGCCGACGACTATCTCTATGCCGAAATCGACGGAACGGCGATGACGCTGAAGTACGGAGAACCGGGCAGCAAGCCGTACTATTCGTATGCCTCTTGGAGTGGTATCACCGAATCAAGCATCACCGAAGTCACCATCGAAGCCAGTTGCGCGAGCTATGCAGACACCTCGCTGAAGAAACTATTCAATGACTTTACAAAGCTCACGACAATCACGGGCTTGGCAAATCTCGGCACTACCAACGTGACCAATATGAACTCTATGTTCAAAAACTGCAAAGCGTTGGCCACGCTCGACTTGAGCGGCTTCAGCACTGCAGGAGTGACCGATATGTCAGAGATGTTCTACGGCTGCACGGCATTGACCACGCTCAACGTCAGTAGCTTCAACACCAGCAGTGTGACCACAATGAGCAGTATGTTCAGAAGTTGCAATGCATTGACCACGCTCGACGTCAGTAGCTTCAATACCAGCAGTGTGACCGATATGGCCTTTATGTTCTACGACTGCACGGCATTGACCTCGCTCAACGTCAGCAACTTCAACACCAGCAACGTAACAAATATGAGCGATATGTTTGGATACTGCGAAGCACTGCCTGCACTCGACTTGAGCAACTTCGACATCAGCAGTGTGAGTGAAATGTACTATATGTTCACAACCTGTCGCCAGCTCAAGACCATCATCACGGATGCGGATTGGAGCGGGGTGACGAATGGCATCGCTATGTTCTATGACAACTCTCAGCTCGTCGGCGAAGACGGGACGGCGTACTCGTCCTCGGCAAGAGATAAGACCAAGGCCCACACGGGTGCGGGCGGCTACTTCACCAAGAAGACGGCTACGCTGACGGCCAACGACGGCGGCGACGGCAGTTACTATGCCACTTACTACAAGAGCAACGTCAATCGTCGAGTGAGCGAGGGCACCACCATCTATAAGGCCGACGTCAGCGGAACGACACTGACGCTGACCGAAACGGGCGGCGACATCATCAAAGCCGGCGAGGCCGTCATCCTCGTCAGCACGGGCAGCAGCATCACGCTGACCAGCCTCGTCACTGATGCCAACGGCGACTACAGCGACAATGCCCTGCGGGGTGCCGAGCAGTCGACGGCACAGGATGGCAGCTCGAAATACTACGCACTGAGCAAGAAGTCGGCCGGCGTGGGCTTCTATCGGTTGGCCGATGGCGTCAACGTCCCCGCCCACAAAGCCTACCTCCGCATTGCCGGTAGCAGCGGTGCCCCCGAGCACTATAACTTCAGCTTCGATGATGAGGACATCACCACTGGCATCAATGCTGCCAGCGCGCAGCCCACAACGGCCGACGGCGTCTGGTACGACCTGACCGGCCGCCGCACCACCGCGCCGACGAAGGGCCTCTACATCAAGAACGGACAGAAATACATCATCAAATAAGGGAGGAAACGCACTATGAGAAAGAAAGCATATCTGACACCGACAACCCACGTCGTCCGCCTGATGGCCCGCCCCCTGATGGTGGCGGCCAGCCTGAGCGATAAGGAAGAAGACAAGATAACCGACGAGGGAGACATCTGGTAGGGAAACCCACCCTCGGCCCCTCACGACGAGAGGGGAGTAAAGCGGGAGGGGAGCAAGACGAACAGGCAGATGATGACAATTCATCTGCCTGTTCGTCTTATTTAATAAATAAGGAATACAACTATGACACCGAATTTCAAGACACCCCTGAGCGGCATCATCCCGCCGCTGGTCACCCCATTGATTGACAACGAGACGCTGGACGTAGAGAGTCTGGAACGGCTCATCGAGCACCTCATCGCCGGCGGCGTTAATGGTCTGTTCATCCTCGGCACCACGGGCGAGGAGCAGAGCCTGAGCTACGGCATCCGCCAGCAGATGATACGCGAGTCGGCACGCATCAACCGCGGCCGTCTGCCGCTGCTGGCCTGCATCACCGACACCAGCATCACGGAGAGCATCCGGCTGGCCGGCGTGGCCGCCGACGCCGGTGCAGACGGCGTGGTGAGCGCACCGCCCTACTACTTCGCCACGGGTCAGCCCGAGCTGGCGCAGTTCTACGAGGAGCTGGTGCCGCAACTGCCGCTGCCCGTGTTCCTCTATAATATGCCGTCGCACGTGAAGGTGAGCTTTGCCCCCGACACCGTGCGCCGCATTGCAGAGAACCCGCAGGTGGTGGGCTTTAAGGACTCCAGCGCCAATGCGGTCTACTTCCACTCGGTGATGTACAAGATGCAGCACCGCGAGGACTTCGCGATGCTGGTGGGTCCCGAGGAGATTACGGGCGAGTGCGTGCTGCTGGGTGCCAACGGCGGCATCAACGGCGGTGCCAATATGTTCCCGAAGCTCTACGTGGCAATGTACGAAGCGGCTAAGGCGCACGACATAGAGCGCGTGACGGAGCTGCAGCAGCTGATAATGCAGATTTCGCTGTCCATCTACACCGTAGGCCGCCACGGCTCCAGCTACCTGAAGGGACTGAAGTGCGCCCTCTCGCTGCTGGGCATCATCCGCGACGACTTCGTGGCATCGCCCTTCTACAAGTTCGACGCCCCCGAGCGGGAGAAGATTCGGCAGGCACTGGAAGCAATAGACTTACGCCCTTACGGGCTTGTTTAGGAGTTAAAAAGAAGATATGCATCTCATCGACTTCACCATCTTCATCGTGTTCACGCTGGGCGTGGTCGTGTTCGGCTGCTCGTTCTTCAAGAAGGGCTCGTCGGCCGACGAGTTCACGTCGGCGGGCCACTCCATTCCCGGCTGGGTGGTGGGAATGAGCATCTTTGCCACCTACGTGAGCAGCATCTCCTACATCGGCTACCCGGGCAAGGCCTTCGCCTCCAACTGGAACGCGTTCGTCTTCTCGCTCAGCATCCCCATCGCCTCCTATTTCGCGGCCAAGTATTTCGTGCCTTTCTACCGCCACAGCGGCTCGGTGTCGGCCTATACGTTCTTGGAAGAGAAGTTCGGCGCGTGGGCGCGGCTCTATGCCTCGGCGTGCTATCTGCTGACGCAGGTGGCGCGGATGGGCTCCATCCTGTATCTGCTGGCCGTTCCGATGTATATCCTGATGGGGTGGAACCTGCACGCCGTCATCATCCTCACCTCCATCGGCATCATCATCTACTCGATGCTGGGCGGACTGAAAGCCGTCATCTGGGCCGACGCCATTCAGGGCATCATCCTCATCGGCGGTGCCATCGTGTGTCTGGGCATCCTGATGTTCTCGATGCCCGAGGGACCGATGCAGACTTTCGAGTTGGCCGCCAACGCACCCGACGGCAATAAATTCTCGCTCGGCTCGCTGGGCAGCGACCTCACCACCAGCACCTTCTGGGTGTGCCTCGTCTACGGCATCTTCATCAATCTGCAGAACTACGGCATCGACCAGAACTACGTGCAGCGCTACCACGCGGCCAAGACCGACCGCGACGCCAAGTTCTCGGCGCTCTTCGGCGGCTATCTGTTCATCCCCGTGTCGGCCCTGTTCTTCCTCATCGGCTCTGCCCTTTACAGCTATTATGCCGCCGGTGTGGCCGAGCTGCCCGCCGAGATAGCGCAGAAGCCCGACTACGTGTTCCCCTACTTCATCGTCAACGGCCTGCCCGTGGGCCTGCGCGGCCTGCTTATTGCCAGCATCTTTGCTGCGGGAATGAGCACCGTGTCGACCAGTGTCACCTCGGCCGCCACCATTATCCTGACGGACTACGTACGCCCGCTGACTTCAAAGAGCAACCAATCCCCGAGCCGCGAGCTTTTCATCCTCCGCCTCTCCAGCGTCGTCGTGGGTATCCTTGGCATCATCGTGGCCATTGCGATGCTGAGCGTGGAGAGCATCATCGACGCGTGGTGGACGCTGAGCAGCATCTTCTCGGGCGGTATGCTCGGCCTGTTCCTGCTCGGCTGTATGCCCCGCCGCATCAGCCGGACGGGTGCCCTCGTCGGCTGCCTCTGCGGTGTGGCGGTCATCGCGTGGATCTCGCTGGCCGGACTGTGGAACCTGCCCGGCCCGCATCTGCACGAGTATCTGGCCATCGTGCTCGGCACGTGCACCATCTTTTGCACCGGCTTCCTGCTGACATTCCTGCTGAACAAGAAATCCTAAAACTATAACGACAATGAAACAAAGCTATCCTAAAATCGGTATACGCCCGACCATCGACGGTCGGCAGGGCGGTATCCGCGAAAGCCTCGAGGAGAAGACAATGAACCTCGCCAAGGCTGTGAAACAACTCATCGAAGAGAATCTGCACAACGGCGACGGAAGTCCCGTGGAGTGCGTCATCGCCGACACCACCATCGGCCGCGTGGCCGAGAGTGCCGCCTGCGCCGAGAAGTTCGAGCGCTGCGGCGTGGGTGCCACCATCACCGTCACCTCGTGCTGGTGCTACGGCTCGGAGACGATGGATATGAACCCCCACTATCCGAAAGCCGTATGGGGATTCAACGGCACGGAGCGCCCCGGTGCCGTCTATCTGGCTGCCGTGCTCGCCGCCCACGCCCAGAAAGGCCTGCCCGCCTTCGGCATCTACGGCCACGACGTGCAAGACCTCGACGACAACACCATTCCGGCCGACGTGGCCGAGAAGATTCTGCGCTTCGCCCGAGCCGCTCAGGCCGTGGCCACGATGCGCGGCAAGTCGTACCTCTCGCTGGGCAACACGTGTATGGGCATCGCCGGAAGCATCGTCAATGCCGACTTCCTGCAGCAGTATCTCGGTATGCGCACCGAATACGTCTCGCTCGTGGAAATCCTGCGCCGCGTCGACTTCGGCATCTACGACAAAGATGAGTTCGCCCGCGCAATGCAGTGGGTGGAGAAATACTGCAAGCCCAACGAGGGCCACGACTACAACGAGGACCGTCCGCTGTTCCCCGGCACGCCGATGACCACCTTCAACGGCAAAGGCAAAGGCAAGAACCGGCAGGAGAAAGACGAGGACTGGGAGTTCACCGTCAAGACAATGATGATTATCCGCGACCTGATGAACGGCTCACAGAAGTTGCTCGAGATGGGCTATAAGGAAGAAGCCATCGGCCACAACGCCATCGCTGCCGGCGTGCAGGGACAGCGCCAGTGGACCGACTACAAGCCCAACTTCGACTTCCCCGAGTCGATGATGTGCACCTCGTTCGACTGGAACGGACCGCGTGAGGCCCATATCCTCGCCACCGAGAACGACTTCCTCAACGGAATGTCGATGCTCTTCGGCCATCTGCTCACCAACCGCGGCGTGATGTTCAGCGACATACGCACCTACTGGAGCCCCGAAGCCGTGGAGCGCGTCACCGGACAGCGACCTGAGGGAGGTGCAGCCGGCGGATTCATCCACCTCATCAACAGCGGCGCCACCACACTCGACGCCACCGGCGCAGCCACCGACAGCAACGGACAGCCCACCATCAAGCCCCACTGGGAGCTGACCGAGCAGGACACCGAAGCCTGCCTCAAAGCCACCAGCTGGATGCCCGCCGACCGCGACTACTTCCGCGGCGGAGGCTACTCGAGCCACTTCCTCACCCGTGGCGGTATGCCGATGACGATGCTGCGCATCAACCTCGTACAGGGACTGGGCCCCGTGCTCCAGCTGGCCGAAGGCTGGACCGTAGAGCTCGACCCGAAAGTGAACGACATACTCGACCGCCGCACCGACCCCACGTGGCCTACCACGTGGTTCGCACCACGCCTTGACCCCACGAAGGACGCCTTTAAGGACGTCTACAGCGTGATGAACAACTGGGGCGCCAACCACGGAGCCATCGCCTATGGCCACATCGGGGCCGACATCATCACCCTCTGCTCCATCCTGCGCATCCCCGTCTGTATGCACAACGTAGCCGATGCCGACATCTTCCGTCCTGCCGCGTGGAACGCCTTTGGAATGGACAAAGAGGGCGCCGACTACCGTGCCTGCCAGAACTTCGGCCCCATCTACAAGTAGAAACACGCTTTCCTATCCCACCATCGGGCTGCCCCAACAGGCAGCCCGATTTCTTTGCTCGACAAATTCTCGCGTAAATTTTCAAAATTCTCGCGAGAATTGGGAGAATTCTCGCGAGAATTCTTCCCCGACCGGCCCAAGTCTGACAGATTTTCCGTATCTTTGCAAGAGAATTGCAATTAGTTACAAGATGACGCCACAGCATCCCTTACAAAAGAAAGATCTGCCATACGACATTACAAGTGCTACCAATATCTTCGATTATAGCAAAAAACTATTAGGGAAGACGTTGCGCGACTTCGTATGGGAAGGCTATCAGCCCAAGAAAGGAAAAGGAAGTCTCGGCCAGATGGTTGAGAATATATACTTCTTGCTTGACACCAACAACAACCCTGAGTCGGATTTTTCTCAGGCTGGTATGGAATTGAAATGCACTCCGCTAAAGAAAGGCAAGCAGGGCGAGTTCCTCATCAAAGAGCGACTGGTATGCAATATGATTAACTATTGTGAGGATATCAAAGACGATTTTGAGCATTCGCACTTCTACCTAAAATGCCAGTTGATGCTGTTGCTGTTCTATTTACATCAAGCCGGCTGCGACAACATTGACTTAGAATTCATTTTCTCAGTCTTATGGAAATTGCCAGAAAAAGACCTGATGATTATCCGCCACGACTATGAAGTCATTATAAGCAAAATCAAACGCGGTGAAGCCCATTTACTCTCGGAAGGAGACACAATGTACTTGGGAGCCTGCCGGAAAGGACAGAAAGGCGACAGCTTGATGAAGCAACCATTCTCAGAGATTGGGGCACCACGCCGGGCATTCAGCCTGAAAATGGCTTATATGCGCACCATATTATCCTATGTGCAGAAAAGCGGAAAGAATGCTGTTACGAATATCCCACGTAAAGAGCCGCAGCTTGTCACCTCGGAAGCATTAGCCCGTGGAGCATTCGACGAAATCTTGCTTGCCCGTTTCAGCCCATATCTGGGAATGAGCTATGCAGAAATCGCTAAACAGAAAAGCATAAACCTCGCAAACAACCCGAAGAATAAATTTGCCATAATAGCCAATGCCATTGTCACTTTAGGAAAATATGCGAATGTTAACCGCTCGGAAGAGTTTGTCAAAGCTGGATTGACAATGAAAACAATTCGCATACAGGCCGACGGAACTATCAAAGAAGCAATGTCATTTGAGAACATTGACTACATAGAAGTGGCAGAATGCGACAACTGGTACGACTCACGCTTGTACGAATTGTTCTCCAGCAGGTTCTTGTTCGTCCTGTTCCAAGAAGAAACAAAAGGGATGGGCGACTATACGCTCAGCGATGCTTTTTTCTGGACGATGCCACAACAAGACTTGGACTGGGCCGAGACGTATTGGAACCACATTAAGGAGAACGTATTGGCCAACCATATTTCAGAGGAGTATTGGTGGAAAGGCACCGACCGCAAGAAGTTCCATATACGCCCCAAGGCGCAAAGAGCAAGTGATACAGCCCCGATGCCCAACGGAGGCAGTGCCAAGAAATTCTGCTATTGGTTCAATAACGACTATGTTCGTGAAATCGTTGAAAACCACCAAAAAGGAAAAAGCAATGCCAAACAATAAACATATTATTCGCGTTGTCGAGCTCTTCGCAGGCGTTGGCGGGTTCCGTATTGGATTAGAAGGAGCCTCTGATGCCTACCAAACCATATGGAACAACCAATGGGAGCCCTCTACATTACACCAAGACGCCTCTTTGGTCTACAGGGCACGGTTCGGCTCAGATGGGCATTCAAACAAAGATATCAATCTTGTGCCTACCACAGATATTCCCGACCACGACCTGTTGGTGGGAGGATTTCCGTGCCAAGACTATTCTGTAGCCGCTACCCTAAGTCGCTCCGGCGGGATTGAGGGAAAGAAAGGGGTTTTATGGTGGCAAATATACCGCATATTAAATGAGAAGGAGCAACAACGCCCTCAGTACATATTTTTCGAGAATGTCGACCGTTTGATTAATTCACCTGCCTCACAGCGTGGGCGCGACTTTGCCATTATTTTAGCTTCATTAGCCGACCTCGGATACATTGTGGAGTGGCGTGTCATCAATGCCGCCGACTACGGAATGCCCCAACGCAGACGAAGGACCTATATCGTAGGCTATCGAAAAGAGTCGGTCGTTGCCAAAAAGGTAGAAGAAATTGAGGACTGGGTGCTCTATGATGGGGTTTTGGCCCAAGCATTCCCCTTCGAGCCCAAAAACACATCTGTATCAACTTTTGACATCAATGGACCAATCCAAGAGGTTTCCGCACACTTCAATGCGGGAAAGAAGAACAGTCCGTTCGGAGATGCCGGCATAATGATTGACCGACACGTGTATTCTGTTGACGCCATTCCAGCATATACTGGAGTTTCACAGATGTTAGGAGACATTCTTGTAGATGAAGATTTTGTGCCGGAAAACTTTTATATCTCTGAAGAAGAACTGCCGAAATGGAGGTACGAGAAAGGAGCAAAAAAGATTAATCGCGTATCGAAAGAAGGATTTCAATATGTATTTTCAGAAGGAGGGATGGCTTTTCCTGATTATTTAGACAAGCCATCCAGAACGATGATTACCGGCGAGGGGGGCAGTGCGCCATCACGCTTCAAGCACGTAGTACAAACTCCTTCTGGCCGCTATCGCCGTCTCGTTCCTATTGAATTGGAGCGCTTGAATATGTTTCCAGACAACCATACCTACCACCCCGACGTCACTGACGGGCGCCGTGCTTTCCTTATGGGCAATGCACTGGTTTGTGGCATTGTGGAACAAATTGGCAAAAGCCTATTTAGATTCATATATGATGAGGAGCCGGTCTCTTCACGTCCCATCCACACCCAACGTGATGCACGCCCATTCCTGAACTTGGATTTATTTGCAACCTTAGAACAAGGCAATTACATAGTGAACAGTCCCAGAAAAACATATAAGTTAGATCTGACCAAACGCCTACTTATTGGATATGTGAAGTCCGATAATCAAGAATATTTCCTGCACCAAGAACCAACAAAAATATACTATACAGGCAAGACAAGAGCATTCCCGTCGACCATAGCGCTCAACAAGCTATACTATTTTATGCCATACATCAAAGGAAGGGGGGTGCGCGACTTATATTTGATTCGTATCGCACGTATCGGCAACAAAGCTGAAATTCACTCCGAAGCCAACGATAAAGAACCTCGTTTGGTGTTTGAATTGGAATATCTGGAAAGTCTGTCCGACTATATTCCTACTCATCTGAATATCAACCATACCTATACAGACACATTTCTTGGAAAGATTATTAAAAATGAAGCAGACCATCAGACTTACAGACATCTATAACGGCGATTTGTTTACGAGGTCAAAGGCTACCGAACTCAGCGGCTGCATCATCCCCAATGCAGATGAGGTGGTGATGGACTTTGAAGGTATTTCGTTTATGTCGCGCTCGTTCGCCGACGAGCTGTACAACGTTGTGGAAGATTTCAAAGACAAGCTGTTTGAATACATCCACCGCAATGATGTAGTGGAAACAATGATGACCAAAGTGGCTGAAGGCCGGAAACGAGAGCGAAAGAGAGGTATCAGTCACGCTAAAATCTATGAATTTGATGATATGGAAAGCCTCTCTGCTTTCCTGATGAAGCATTGATAACGACGACAATCGGGCAGTCCCTTTCGGACTGCCCGATTGTTTTTTCATCTTGACTTATCCTTCCGCTTTCAGCAAAATCAATTAAATGGTTATCACGCCCTTCCCCAAAATAAAACGGAAGATACCGTGAATGATGACAAAAACGAAGGGATTCAGTCATTATAATATAAATAATCGATTATCGAAAAACGGACTTAATGAGAAGATTTCTGATAGCTGCCGCCCTACTCGCAGCCCCAGTGGCCGAGATGACGGCACAGACGTATGAGACGCAGTTTGAACGGCCGGTGAGCGAACTGATGGGCGACGTACAGCGGCGCTTTGGCGTGCGCTTCAAATACAATGTGGACACGGCGGGACTGCGGCTGCCGTATGCCGACTTCCGCGTGCGGCCATACAGCATCGAACAGACGCTGGACAACATCTGCCGCTACTTCGACTGGAACTGGTGGAAGCAGAGCGGCAACGTGTATAAAATCAAGCCTTACGAGTATCCGCGCCGCCACGAGGCTGAAGGGGCGCAGATGCTGCAATACCTAAACACGCTCTATGCCAACCGGGCACAATGGGAGGCACGGCGCGACACGCTGCGCCGCGAGGTGCGCCAGCGGCTGGGCATCGACGCTTTCCTCGACTCGTGCGTAGCCAATGCGAAGCCGCTGCTGTCGAAGGTGCTGCGCCACGACGGCTACACGACGCAGAACATCTGCATCGAGCTGACACCCGGCCAACATCTGTTCGGCACGATTTACAGCCCGTTGCAGGCGCAGAAGTCGAAGAGGGTGCAGAAGAAGCATCCCCTCATCATCTGTCCCGACGGCCACTGGCCGATGCGCTACCGTAAGGACGAGCAGCAGCGGCTGGGCACGCTGGCACGGATGGGTGCCGTCTGTGTGGACTTCGACCTCTACGGCTGGGGCGAGAGTGAGCAGGAGGTGGGCGCCGAGGCCCACCATACCAGTCGCGCCCACGTCTATCAGGCTGCGTGCGGCCTGAAGCTGCTGGACTATATGCTGACACAGCGTAAGGACATCGACCCGCAGCGGGTGGGCGTATGCGGCGGCAGTGGCGGCGGAACCCACACGGTGCTGCTCTCGCTGCTCGACGAGCGCGTGACGGCATCGGCTCCCGTGGTGCACTTGGCATCCCACTTCGACGGCGGCTGTCCCTGCGAGAGCGGAATGCCCGTACAGCTGGCAGCCGGCGGCACGTGCGAGCCCGAGCTGGCTGCCGTGGTGGCGCCCCACCCGATGCTCATCGTGAGCGACGGCGGCGACTGGACATCGAGCGTGCCCGAGCTGGAATTCCCCTATCTGCAGCGCATCTACGGGTTCTACGATGCCCAGCAGAACGTGCGCAACGTCCATCTGGCCACAGAGCGTCACGACTTCGGGAAGAACAAGCGGCAGGCCGTCTACGACTTCTTCATCGACGTCTTCGGCCTCGACCGCACGATGCTCGACGAGACGAAGGTGACCATCTTGCCTGACGACGCGCTGAAGAGTAAAAGGGTAAAACAGTAAAAAAGTAAAAGGGTAAAAGGGTAAAACAGTAAAAAAGTAAAAGGGTAAAAAGGTAAAAAGGTAAAAAAGTAAAAGGGTAAAAAAGTAAAAAAGGTAAAACAATAAAAAGACAAAACGATGATGATACGGACAACTATACAGCAAAGAACGCAGTGGGTAAAACGGATGGGATTGTTTTACCTTCTTACCGTTTTACCCTTTTGCCTTTTATCAGCCCAGCAATACCGCCTGTGGTACGACCGTCCTGCAATGACGTGGACGCAGGCACTGCCCGTAGGCAACGGCGCAATGGGTGCAATGGTGTTTGGCAATCCTGCCGTAGAGCGTCTGCAGCTGAACGAAGAGACCCTCTGGGCCGGACAGCCCAACCATAAAATCAACCCACGTGCACGGGCGGCGATGCCACGCGTGCGCCAACTGGTGTTCGAAGGGAAGTACCGCGAAGCCCTGCAGCTGGCCAACAGCGACATTATGCCGGGCGGCGAACAGAACCACGGAATGCCTTTCCAGCCCTTCGGCGACCTGCACATCTCGCAGCCGGGTCACGCCGCCTATACTGACTATCGGCGCACGCTGAGCCTCGATTCGGCCATTGCGACGACCACCTACACCGTAGACGGCACACGCTACCGCCGCGACGTGATAGCCCCACTGGGTATGGAGCAGCCCGTCATCATCGTTCACTTCACGGCCTCACAGCCCGGCAGCATTACGTTCAACGCCTACCTGACCTCACCCCACAACGACGTCATCGTACAGAGCGAGGGCAACGAGGTAACACTGACGGGCGTATCGTCGAAACACGAGAACGTGAAAGGTAAGGTGCGCTTTCAGGGGCGCATTGCCGTCAGCCAGAAAGGCGGTCGGCAGAGCTGCGCCAGCGGTGTGCTGTCGGTGAGCGGAGCCGACGAAGCCACCCTCTACATTGCGATAGCCACCAACGTGGTGAACTACAACGATATCAGCGGCGACGAGAGCGCAAAGGCCAAGACACGCCTCGCTTTGGCGATGCAGTACGACTATCAGCAGCTGTTGCAGCAGCACCTGAATGCCTACCAGCCGCTGTTCCAGCGCGTCAGGCTGAACTTAGGAGCCGACACGCAGCCCACCGTCCCCACCGACCGACAACTGCTGAGAGCTGAGGGCAATACGTCCTCCGCCCTCAACCCCCACCTCATAGCCACCTACTTCCAGTTCGGGCGCTACCTGCTCATTGCCTCGTCGCAGCCCGGCGGTCAGCCCCCCACCCTGCAGGGCATCTGGAACGAGAAGCTATGGCCGGCGTGGGACTCGAAGTACACCACGAACATCAACCTCGAGATGAACTACTGGCCGGCCGAGGTGACCAACCTGACTGAACTGAACGGGCCGCTGTTTGATATGATCAGCGACCTGACCAAGACCGGAGCCCGCACCGCAAAAGACATCTACGATGCCGACAGCTGCTGGGTGCTGCACCACAACACCGACCTATGGCGCGCCTCGTGGCCCATCGACCACGCCCCCAGCGGTATGTGGCAGACGGGTGCGGCGTGGCTCTGCCGTCACCTGTGGGAGCACTACCTCTACACTGGCGACCGCGATTTCCTGCGCCGCGTCTATCCCACGATGCGCAGTGCAGCCCACTTCTTCGAACAGACGCTGGCCGAAGAGCCCACTCATCATTGGCTCGTCGTGGCGCCAGCCGTCTCGCCCGAGAACTCGCCCCGCGGCGGCGTGCCCATCAATGCGGGCGTGACGATGCACAACCAGCTGGTCTATGAGCTCTATACCAACACGCTTCGCGCCGCCGAAGTGCTGGGCGAAGACACCTCCCAGCTCGCCGTGCTCAATGCCCAACTCAAACGTCTGCCGCCGATGCAGATTGGCCGATGGGGGCAGTTGCAGGAGTGGATGCAGGACTGGGACGATCCACAGGACAACCACCGCCACGTGAGCCATCTGTACGGTCTCTACCCCGCCGCCCAGATTTCGCCCTACCGCACCAACGGTCTGTGGCAGGCAGCACGCACCTCGCTGCAGGCGCGCGGCGACGTGAGCACGGGTTGGTCGATGGGATGGAAGGTGTGTCTGTGGGCGCGCCTGCTGGACGGCAACCACGCCGCCAAGCTCATCGACGACCAGCTGACACTCTCGCCCGACACGTTCCTCATCTTCGGCACCACAAAGCAGCGCGGCGGCACCTATCCCAATCTGCTTGATGCCCATCCGCCCTTCCAGATTGACGGCAACTTCGGCTGCACGGCCGGCATTGCCGAAATGCTTGTACAGAGCCACGACGGCTTCATCTATCTGCTGCCAGCCCTGCCCACAGCGTGGAGCGACGGCAGTGTCAGCGGACTGCGCGTCCGTGGTGGGTTCGAGGTGGATATGGCGTGGCACGGTGGCCGCCTCACGGAGGTCACCATCCGCTCTACACAGGGCGGCAACTGCCGCATCCGCACAGCCACGCCCCTCAGCGGTAAAGGGCTGAAGAAAGCCCGCGGACGCAATGCCAACCCGCTGTTCTGGATAGCCGCCGAGCAGCCCATTCAGAACCACAGCGAGGCGACACGGCAAGACATCAGCCTACCGTCCACGCAGCTCTACGACCTACCGACGCAGGCCGGCGGCACCTATACCCTGCGGGCACGCTGAACGAACACAGACTTGCAACCGAACCAAAGAATATGACAATGAAGAAAATACTGACAATAGCATTGATGGCTGTGCTGACGATGTCGGCACAGGCCGCCCAGCCGTGGAGCAACGGACGGCTGAAAGTATCGGATAACCAGCGTTATCTGCAGTTCGAAAACGGACAGCCCTTCTTCTGGCAGGGCGAAACGGGCTGGCTGCTGCCCGAGCGGCTGGACCGCGCCGAAGCCGAATACTACCTGCTGCGCTGTGCCGAGGCGGGCTACAACGTGGTGCAAGTGCAGACAATGGACGGCGTGCCTTCCTACAACATCTACGGCCAGATGTCGCTGCCCGACGGCTGGGACTTCTCGAAAATCAATAAACCCGGTGTCTACGGCTACTGGGACCACTTGGACTACATCATCCGGCAGGCGGCCGACAAAGGCATCTACATCGGAATGGTGGCCATCTGGGGCGGGCTGGTAAAGGCCGGACTGATGAACGTCGAGCAGGCTAAGGCCTATGGCAAGTTCCTCGCCACACGCTATAAGGACCAGCCCAACATCATCTGGATAATGGGCGGCGACATTCAGGGCGACATCAAGCCCGAGGTATGGCAGGCACTGGCCACCACCATCAAGAGCATCGACAAGAACCACCCGATGACCTACCACCCACGCGGACGCTACACGTCGGCCCACTGGTGGGCCGAAGCCGAGTGGATGGACTTCCATATGTTCCAGAGCGGCCACCGCAAGTACGGCCAGCGGATGGGCAATGCCGACTATCCCATTCCCGACAATACCGAGGAGGACAACTGGATGTACGTGGACTCGACGTGGGCCTACAAGCCGATGAAGCCCGTGCTCGATGCCGAGCCGTCGTACGAAGACATCCCGATGGGACTGCACGACAAGAACGAGGCGCGCTGGCAGGACTACGACGTGCGCCGCTATGCCTACTGGAGCGTGTTTGCCGGCTCCTTCGGCCATACCTATGGCCACAATGCCATTATGCAGATGCTCAAGCCCGGCTATCCCACCAGCTATGGTGACGCGGGCGATGTGAAGACGTGGTATCAGGCACTGCGCGACCCGGGCTTCAGCCAGATGCAGTACCTGAAGCGGCTCATCCTCACGTTCCCCTTCTTCGACCGCGTTCCCGACCAGACCATTATCGTTGACAACGGCAAGCAGTACGACCGCCTCATCGCCACGCGCGGCAACGACTATCTGCTGGTCTACAACTACAACGGCCGCACGATGAAGCTGGACCTGACCAAGATTAGCGGCGAGAAGAAGCGCGTGTGGTGGATGAATCCCACCAACGGCCGACTGACGTATCTGGGCGAGGTGGACAGCAAGACGCAGACTTTCCGCTACCACCCGTCGTCGCTGCGCATCGAGGACGGCGTTCTCATCGCCATTGACAGCACGAAGGACTACATCAAGACTGACCAGAAGGAGCTCTCGGCCGACGGCTACCAGCCAAAGGCGAGAGACTTGAACGAATAAAAAGGCAAAAAATAAAAGGTAAAAAGGTAAAAGGGTAAAAAGGTAAAAGGGTAAAACAGTAAAAAGGTAAAACAGTAAAACAGTAAAAAGACAGAGCGACTATGATACGGACAACGATAAAACAGAGAATGCAGTGGGTAAGAGGACTTAGAACCTTTTTACCCTTTTACCCCTTTACCCTTTTACCTTTTTACCCTTTTCATCCTTTTACCCTTCACCGCCGCTGCCCAAGTGGCCGTCGGACAACTGCGGGTAGAGAATCTCGACAATCCGTTGGGCATCGACACCAGCGCACCGCGCTTCTCGTGGCAAATCACGTCGGACAAGAAGAACGTGGTGCAGACGGCCTACCACCTCATCGTCAGTGACGACCGGGGTGAGGTGTGGAACTCGGGACGCGTCAGCAGCGACGAGCAGCTGTGGGTGGCCTATCGCGGTCAGAAGCTCAAGAGCGGCCAATACTGCACGTGGCGCGTCAAGGTGTACACCAACCGCGGCGAAAGCGAGTGGAGCCCGGAACAGCACTTCAGCATCGGACTGCTCGGCGAGAGCCACTGGAGCGGCCGATGGATAGGACTGGAGCGGCTGATGCCCGGCGAGGAGCGCGGTCTGCACACGCGGTTGGCCGCCCGCTATCTGCGTAAGGAGTTCAGCCTGCAGAAGCCCGTCAAGCGCGCACTGGCCTACGTCAGTGGGCTCGGACTGCACGAGCTGCATCTCAACGGGAAGACCTACAACGATTACGTAATGCGCCCGATGCCCACCGACTACCGCCGCACGGTGCTCTACAACGTCTACGACGTGACTGCCGACTTGCAGCAGCAGAACTGCATCGGCATCGTGCTGGGCAACGGCCGTCTGTTCCCAATGCGCCAGAACAAGCCCTATAAGGCTCCAGTCTTCGGACTGCCCAAGTGCCGCATCAACCTCATCGTCGAGTTTACCGACGGCACGCAGCAGCGCATCTCCACCGACGAGAAGTGGCGCATCACGGCCGACGGCCCCATCCGCAGCAACAACGAGTACGACGGCGAGACCTACGATGCCCGCCACCAGCTGTCGGGCTGGGACCGCACGGGCTACGATGACAGCCAGTGGTTGCAGGCCGAGCGCACCGAGCTGCCGCTCGGAACGCTGCGCGCCCAGATGGCACCGGGGATGAAAGCCACTCCCTTTGCCACACGCCCCACACGAAACGGGAACATACTCGACTTCCACCAGAATATGGCGGGCTGGATAGCCTTCACACCGACAGGCCGCGAGGGCGACACCATCCGCATCCGCTACGCCGAGAAGCTGAATGCCGACGGCACGCTCTACACCGAGAACCTGCGCGATGCCCAGTCGGAAGACATCTACGTCTGCGGACGGCAGAATGAGCGCTGGCACCCCACGTTTGTCTTCCACGGCTTCCGCTATGCTGAGGTGAGCGGCCCGGCCAGCGACTTCGCTGCCTATACCGTCAGCGACGAGATGGCTTCTACGGGCACCTTCAGCTGCTCTGACACTATATTAAATAAGGTGATGCACAATGCGTGGTGGGGCATCTACTCCAATTATAAAGGAATGCCCGTCGACTGCCCGCAGCGCAATGAGCGGCAGCCGTGGCTGGGCGACCGCACAGTGGGCTCACTGGGCGAGTCGTTCCTGTTCGACAACGAGCGCCTCTACACCAAGTGGATGCGCGACATCTGTGAGTCACAGCGCGCCGACGGCGTGTTCAGCGACGTGGCGCCCGCCTTCTGGAACTACTACAACGACGACGTCACGTGGCCGGCAGCCCTGCCCTTCACCTGCGATATGCTCTATCGGCAGTATGGCAACGACGAAGCCATCCGCCACTCCTACCCCGCCATACAGCGATGGATGCAGCATCTGCTCGACGAGTATGTCGACGCCGACGGCATCGTCGTCCGCGACACGTATGGCGACTGGTGCGTACCGCCCGAGTCGCTGGAGCTGATTTTCTCCAACGACCCGACCCGTAAGACCGACGGCAGCCTCATCTCCACGGCCTATACCATCCGTTGCTTGCAGCTGCTGGAGCAGTTTGCACGCCTGCAGTCGCTGAGCGACGATGCCGGCTACTATAATGCCAAGCGGCAGATAATGACCGATGCCTTCAACCGTCGCTTCCTCACCGTCCGCCGCGGCACCAGTGCCGTGCCCGGCCATCCACTCTATCCCGACTCCGTCTTCTACGGCAACAACACAGCCACGGCCAATCTGCTGCCGCTGGCTTTCGGCATCGTGCCCGACGACTGCCGCGACGAAGTGGTGAAGAACGTGGTGCAAAACATCATCGTGAAGAACAACGGCCACGTCAGCTGCGGTGTCATTGGCATCTCGTGGCTGCTCCGCGGCCTGTCGGACAATGGCTTCAGCGACATTGCCTATCTGCTGGCCACCAACAAGAGCTACCCCTCGTGGGGCTATATGGCCGAGAACGGCGCCACCACCATCTGGGAACTGTGGAACGGCAACACGGCCAATCCGCGGATGAACAGCGGCAACCACGTGATGCTGCTGGGCGACTTGGTGACGTGGGGCTACCAGCACATCGGCGGCATACGCAACGACAGCACGGCCTACAAGCACTTCACGCTGCGGCCCGACTTCCAGATACAGGACTGCTCCAGTGCCGACGTCAGCTATCACTCGCCTTATGGTCCCATCAAGAGCCAATGGAAAAAGACGCTGCAACACGTGGAGTGGGACGTCGAAGTGCCTGTCAACACTACCGCCGACGTCTGTCTGCCCGACGGGACTGTCAAGCACATCGGTTCGGGACAGTATCATTACAGCGTTGACATCCCCACCGCGTCGCCCGCCATCGTGAAAGACGAGTTCCTCTACGAGCAGGCCTCGTTCCCGCAGTGCCACGCCGCTACCATCGTAGAGCGGCGCAACGGCGACTTAGTGGCCGCCTACTTCGGCGGGAAGCACGAGCGCAATCCCGACGTATGCATCTGGGTGAGCATCAAGAAGAAAGGCAGCAAGACGTGGAGCGAGCCCATTCTGGCCGGTGACGGCGTGTTCCAGCTGGGCACGCCCGACGCGCTGCTGGCCGGCATCAACGACTCCACCACACTGGCTTCGGCCGGCCCTATTAAGGAGTTCGCCCCCGCTCAGGTCGCCACGCTCGGTGCTCAGCTCCGCCGTAAGGCAACGTGGAACCCCGTGCTCTACGAGATGCCCGACGGCGAACTGTGGCTCTTCTATAAGATAGGGTTGAAAGTGGCCGACTGGACAGGCTGGCTGGTGAAGTCGACCGACGGCGGCCGCACGTGGGGCAAGCGGGAACCGCTGCCCGAAGGATTCATCGGACCGGTGAAGAACAAGCCCGAGCTCATCAACGGACGGCTGCTCTGTCCGTCCAGCACGGAGCCCGGCGGCTGGAAATTCCACGTAGAAATCTACGACCTCGCCACCAAGCATTGGAAATATGTGGGGCCGGTGGAGGCTGAACTGGCCGCCCGCACGGAAGACGCTGCCGACGTCAAGCCCATCGACTGCATACAACCCTCCATCCTGAAGCTGCGCGACGGTCGCCTGCAAGTGCTGATGCGGACCCGCAACGGACGACTGGCCACGTCGTTCTCGGGCGACAATGGTGACACGTGGTCGAAGGTTACGCTGCTCGACGTGCCCAACAACCAGTCGGGCACGGATGCCGTGACGCTGCGCGACGGCCGCCACGTGCTCATCTACAACGACTTCAGCACGCTGCCCGGCACCAAGAAAGGACCGCGCACGCCGCTCAGCATCGCCGTCAGCGACGACGGTACCCACTGGCACCACGCCCTCACGCTCGAGGCATCGCCCATCAGCCAGTACAGCTATCCAGCCATCATCGAGGGTCGCGACGGCCGCCTGCACTGTGTCTACACGTGGCGTCGCCAGCGCGTGGCCTACAAGCAAATAGACATTAAGAAACTGAAATAACCGAAAAGACGATGACCAAACGCCTATTCTCTACACTGTCGGCTGCCCTGCTCTGTATGCTCATCAGCGCGCAGACTGTCAACATCACCACACAACGGAAAGCCACCAACCGCGAGCAGTACGCCGCCGAATACCTGCAACGCAAGCTGCAAGCGCTGGGCTACGACGTAACCGTCACGACCGACGGCCGCACCCGGAAGGCGCAACACCGCATTACGCTCTGCAATGCAGCGGCAAATCCCAAGACACAACATCCCAAAGAAAAGGAGAGCTATACCATTACGCCCGACCGCCACGGCATCACCATCACCGGTGCCGACGGTTCGGGCGTTATCTATGGATGCGTAGAGTATGCCGACTACGTGCGCCAGAACGGCCGGCTCCACTGCGACGCGCCGCAAACGGAGCAACCCGAGATGGTGCTACGCGGTGCCTGCGTCGGACTGCAGAAGACGGTCTATCTGCCCGGCCATCAGGTATATGAGTACCCCTACACACCCGAGAACTTCCCGTGGTTCTACGACAAGCAGCAGTGGACGGAGTATTTGGATATGCTGGTTGACAACAAGATGAACTCGCTCTACCTCTGGAACGGGCATCCCTTTGCCTCGCTGGTCAAGCTGGACGACTATCCTTTTGCGCTGGAAGTAGACGAGCCCACGTTCCAGAAGAACGTGGAGATGTTCTCCTTCCTCACCCGCGAGGCCGACCGCCGCGGCATCTTCGTCATCCAGATGTTCTACAACATCATTCTCTCAAAGCCCTTTGCTGAGCACTACGGGCTGAAGACGCAGGATCGCCATCGGCCCATCACGCCGCTCATCAGCGACTACACCCGCAAGTCAATTGCCGCCTTCATCAAGAACTATCCCAACGTAGGACTGCTGGTATGTCTCGGCGAGGCGATGGACACCTATGAAGACGACGTGGAGTGGTTCACCAAGACCATCATCCCGGGTGTGAAAGACGGCCTGCAGGCACTCGGCCGCACCGACGAGCCGCCCCTGCTGCTGCGTGCCCACGACACTGACTGCCAGCAGGTGATGCAGGCAGCACTGCCACTCTACAAGAACCTATACACAATGCACAAGTACAACGGTGAGAGTCTGACCACCTACGAGCCGCGCGGGCCGTGGGCCGAGATGCACCGCGAACTGGCTGCGCTGGGCTCGACCCACATCAGCAACGTGCACATATTGGCCAATCTGGAGCCCTTCCGCTGGTCGTCGCCTGCCTTTGTCCGCAAGACGGTAGGCGCAATGCACGACATCCACCACGCCAACGCCCTGCACCTCTACCCGCAGGCCAGCTACTGGGACTGGCCCTACACGGCCGACCGTCTGCCTGACGGAGGGCGACTGAAGCAGCTGGAGCGCGACTGGATGTGGTACCGCGCGTGGGGACGCTATGCGTGGAACTGCCGCCGCGACACCACTGCCGAGGCCGGTTACTGGGACACCACGCTGGCGCAGCAATACGGACTGGACGAGTCGGATGCGGCACTGCTGCGACGCGCCTACGACGAGAGCGGCGAGATAGCTCCCAAACTGCTGCGCCGCTTCGGCATTACCGAGGGCAATCGCCAGACACTGCTGTTGGGAATGCTGATGGCCCAGCTGGTCAATCCCTATAAGTTCACCATCTATCCGGGCTTCTACGAGAGCTGCGGACCCGAAGGCGAGAAGCTCATTGAGTATGTAGAGCGTGAGCACAAAGGCCTGCCCCACGTGGGCGAGCTGCCGCTCGACATCGTCAGCCAGTGCGAGCAGCACGGCGATGCTGCCGCAGCTGCCATCGACGCCATCGCATTGAAAGCCACACGCCATCAGGCCGAGATGCTGCGCATCCAGAACGATATGCACTGCTATCGGCTCTTCGCCCACAGCTTCGCACAGAAAGTACGGGCTGCCGAACACGTGCTCAACTATCAACACACGCAGGACATCGGCGAGCTGGAAGCTGCCATTCCGCTGCTGCAGAGCTCGCTGGACTACTATCGACAGCTGGTGCAGCGCACCCGCAGCACCTATCTCTACGCCAACTCTATGCAGACGGCACAGCGCCGCATACCCGTAGGAGGCGACGGTGGCCGGATGAAGACGTGGGAGGAGCTGCTGCCCCGCTATGAGGAGGAGCTGGCCAACCTGCAACGTCACATCGGCGAACTGAAGAATCCTGCGGCGGCACATACCGACGAGCTCATCCGCCCGCTACATCCCGCAGCCATCACGCTGGTCAGTCCGGCCCAGACAGTGACGCTGAAGAAAGGCGCACTGCTCTTCGAAAACCGCCCCGACACGCCCATCGACAGCATTGCCCCCGAACTGGAGGGACTGCAGGCCTACGTGCTGAACCGCGACACCACACGCATCAAAGGCACCACGCTCATCTTCGAGTCGACACAGCCCGTACGTCTGCTCGTCGGCTTCTTCCAAGACGATGAC
This sequence comes from Prevotella sp., assembly GCA_017476785.1. Lineage (GTDB taxonomy): Bacteria > Bacteroidota > Bacteroidia > Bacteroidales > Bacteroidaceae > Prevotella. The sequence continues at coordinate 47,604 of JAFUZD010000037.1, forward strand.
CCCAAGTGGGCCAAGCCGCCGAAACTGGAGGTCGATGCTACGGGCAACGAGTACGGACAGGCAGAGCCCGTCATCCGCAACGCTGTCAATATGACTCAGATGCCTAAGGTCAACATCCACGTCTATCAGCTCCCGGCAGGCCGACAAGAGCTGCGCCTGCCGAAGGGCATCATTATGATTGCCGGATTCACTGATGCCAACATCCAGCCCCGCGATGCCGGGTTGAACGGCTCTACCGAGACCGTAGACTGGCTGTTCAACTGACGAAGAAGTGGGCGCTCCTCCGCGAATGCTCCCAAGAACCCATCCTATCCTAATTGCCGATATCACATAGCAACAAAGAATGAAACACAGAACAATACTCGCCCTATTGCTCGCCATCGCCACGACGACCGCTAACGCACAGCAGATAGCGCAGCAGACGATGCAACAAATCTACGAAGAGGTGCGCACACCTTATAAATATGGTATGGTGGTGGCACCACAGGACAACTATCACAAGATAGACTGCCCTACGGTGTTCCGCGAGGGCGGACGCTGGCTGATGACCTACGTGGTGTACAACGGAAAGGACGGACTGGACGGTCGCGGCTACGAGACGTGGCTGGCATCCAGCGACGACTTGCTGACGTGGCACACCGAAGGCCGTCTGCTCAGCTATCGCGACGAGGGATGGGATATGAACCAGCGCGGCGGATTCCCGGCGCTCATCGACTGGGACTGGGGTGGAGAGTACCGCATCAACCGCTATAAAGGGCGCTACTGGATGACTTACATCGGGGGTGCAGGCACGGGCTACGAGGCGGTGCGCCAGCCGCTGCACATCGGACTGGCGTGGACGCGCGGCAATGCCGGCGAGGCGCACGAGTGGCAGTCGCAAGAAGACAAGCCCCTGCTCTCCATTCACGATAAGGACGTGCAGTGGTGGGAGCAGCTGACACAGTATAAGAGCACCGTCTACCAGCTGCCTAAGGGCTCTCCCGCTCTCGGCAACGGGCGCGGGGGTGAGGCCGCCCGATTCCTGATGTTCTACAATGCCGGCGGCATCAACCCCGCCAACAACCTGAAAGCCGAGCGCATCGGCATAGCCACAAGTAAGGATATGCGCCACTGGGAGCGCTATGCCCACAACCCCGTCTACGCCCACGAGGCACCCGGCATCATCACCGGCGACGCCCAGCTGGCGCGTATGGACTCCCTCTACGTGATGTTCTATTTCTCGGCCTACAGCCCCGACCGGCCTTACAATGCCTACAACACCTTCTCCGTCAGCCGCGACCTCATCCACTGGCAGGACTGGACCGGCGCTGACCTCATCTGGCCGTCGAAGCCCTACGACGAGATGTTTGCCCACAAGAGCTACGTGCTGAAATACGACGGTGTGGTCTATCACTTCTATTGTGCCGTGAACAATGCCGGGCAGCGCGGCATAGCCGTGGCCACCAGCCGCCCAATGGGGCGCTCGGCCGTCAGCTTCCCCGAGCCCGAGACGAAAGGCCGCCGCACAGTAACCAGCCTCAACCACAACTGGCAGGCCACGCTGGTATGTCGCGACTCAGTCGCGACAAACAACAACCAAGTCGCGACAAACAGCAACCAAGCAGCGGCAGACAAACAAGCAGCGGCAAGCATCAACCTCCCTCACAATTTCGACGACTACTACGGCTATCGCCAGCTGCGCCACGGCAATCTGCACGGCTCGGCCGTATACACCAAGACCTTCGAGGCTGAGAAACAGGAGGGCCGCCGCTACTTCCTGCAGCTGGAGGGCGTGGGCACCTATGCCACCATCACGCTCAATGGCACCACCTATCCCCGCGAGCTCATCGGGCGCACGGTGTTCACGCTCGATGTGACCGATGCCCTGCGCGACGGCAACAACGACCTCAGCATCCTCGTCGACCATCCTGCTATGCAGACCGAGTCGCCGTGGGTGTGCGGCGGCTGCTCGTCGGAATGGGGATTCAGCGAGGGGTCGCAGCCCTTCGGCATCTTCCGCCCCGTTAGCCTCATCGAGACTGCCGACATACGCATCGAGCCTTTCGGCGTCCATATATGGAACAACGCGCAGTGCGACAGCATATTCATCGAAACCGAAGTGAAGAACTACTCGCAACAGCCACAGCAGATAGAGCTTGTCAGCAAACTGGCGATGGCCAGCGGAAAGACAGCCCTGCGACTACTGACCAGCAATATACAGCTGGCTGCCGGAGAGACGCGCGTCGTCCGAATGGCCTCGCCCATTGCCAACCCCACCCTATGGAGCACGCAGCACCCTTATCTCTACACGCTCACCTCACTCGTCAAGCACGGAGGAAAGGTGTACGACGAGCAGCAGACCCCCTTTGGCATCCGCTCCATCTCGTGGCCATCCACCATAAATCATTCAGCCTCCACCAACCACCAGTTCCTTCTCAATGGCAAACCCACGTTCATCAATGGCACCTGCGAGTATGAACACCTGCTCGGAGCGAGCCACGCTTTCACGCCAGAGCAGATTCGTTCACGCGTCAAGCAGATTCGTAATGCCGGCTTCAATGCCTTCCGCGAGGCGCACCAGCCCCACAACCTGCTCTACCAGCAGCTGCTCGACGAGCAGGGCATCCTGTTCTGGAGCCAGTTCTCTGCCCATATCTGGTACGACACACCGCAGTTCCGCGAGAACTTCAAGCGGCTGCTGGTGCGCTGGGTGAAAGAACGCCGCAACTCACCCTCCGTCATCCTGTGGGGACTGCAGAACGAGAGCGTGCTGCCGAAAGACTTTGCCGAGGAGTGCACGGCACTGATTCGCAGCCTCGACCCCACCTGCGGTCCGATGCGCGTCGTCACCACCTGCAATGGCGGCGAGGGCACCGACTGGAACGTCATCCAGAACTGGAGCGGTACGTATGGTGGTTCGGCCGACAACTACGACCAAGAGCTCAGTCGGCCGGAACAGCTGCTCAACGGCGAGTATGGCGCGTGGCGCACCATCGGCTACGACGAAGCCTCCTTCACGGCACTCTTGGAGAAGAAGGCCCGGTTGGCCGAGCAAGCACGCGACTCAGTATGCGGCCACTTCCAGTGGATCTTCGCCTCGCACGACAATCCCGGGCGCGTGCAGCCCGACGGCGGCTATCGCCGCATCGACAAAATCGGCCCCATCAACTATAAAGGACTGCTCACCATCTGGGAGCAGCCCACCGAGGCCTATCATATGTATCGCCACCGCTATGCGGCGAAAGACACCGTCATCCCCACAGCTGCCGACCGCAACACAGACCTGCTGAAAGGAGCCGACGGATGGAACTACCTGTACCGCATCAACTGCGGCGGCGACTGCTATACTGACGAGTTCGGGCAGCAGTGGCATCAGGACAATGCCACCCTAAGCCACTCGTGGGGACAAGACTTCGGGCTCAACCCCTATCTGGCATCGCAGTCGGTCATCGCCGAGCCACGCATCAGCGGCACCCGCGATGCCGAGCTCTTCCGCCACTTCCGCTACGGACGCCACCGCTTGTGGTACGACTTTGCCGTGCCCGATGGCCGCTACCGCATAGAGCTCTACTTGGCCGAGCCGTGGATTGGCCGCGGTGGTGGTGAGACCGACGACTATGAGGGTATCCGCATCTTCGATATCGCCGTCAACGACTCGGTAGTGGTCGACGACCTCGACCCGTGGGCCGAGGCCGGCTATTGCGGAGCAATGCGGCGCATCGTCTATGCCGAGGCCCGCAACGGCCAGCTACGCATCTCGTTCCCCGAGGTAAAGGCCGGGCAGGCCATCATCAGTGCCATCGCCATCGCCACGCAGCAGCCCGTCGCAGCCCGCCCGCACTTATGCCCGCAGAGCGGCTTCACGTGGCAAGCACTCGATGCCGACACCATTGCCAAGTTGCCAAAAGCCGAACTGCCGAAAGAGACAGACGCACGGCCGGCCACCAAGTATCAGCCCACGAAGCCCGGACAATGGACCATCAAGCCCGGACTGGGACAGGAATATGCCCTGCGCTTCCGCTACAAGAACACCAGTGGGGCAGCCGTGAAGGCACGCCTCACCATCACCGACTCGAAGCGCACGGTGCTCGTCGACCGCGACATCACCTTCCCCACAACGCCCAATAAGTTCAAGACGCTCAGCACCACTACGGGCACGCAAATCAATGCCGGCACCTATACCGTACGCATCGATACCCGCGACGTAGCATTCGACGAACTGGAAATACAATGAAAGGACATTCTGAAAAGCTAAAAGGCAGAACGATGAGACATACCAGCATCACAAAAGACGGAAGCAGAAAGGAAAAGGGAAAGCTAATGGGAGCCCTGCTCTTCTACCTTTTTACCTTTTTGCCCATTGTGGCACAACACCACGACTGGGAAGACCAACACGTGTTGCAAATCAACCGCGAACCGGCTCGCGCCTACTTCATCCCCTATGCCACACGGCAGGGCGACAGCCAGCTGTCGCTCAACGGGACGTGGCGTTTCCGCTGGACACCGACACCCGACGGGCGCATTGCCGACTTCTATCGGGAAGGATTCGACGACACGGCGTGGCAGCAGCTGGCCGTGCCGGCTAACTGGGAGGTCAACGGCTACGGCACACCTATCTATATTTCGGCCGGCTACCCGTTCAAGATTGACCCACCCTACGTGACGCGCGAGCCCAAGCAGGGCTGGACCACCTATACCGAGCGCAACCCTACGGGCCAGTACCGGCGCACGTTCGTAGTGCCGGCCGACTGGAAGAGCGGGCAGACGTTCATTCGCTTCGAGGGAGTGATGGGCGCGTTCTACGTCTGGCTCAACGGACAGCGCGTCGGTTACTCACAGGGTTCGATGGAACCCAGCGAGTTCAACGTCACCGAGTGGGTGCGCCCGGGGCGCAACGAGATAGCCGTCGAGGTGTATAAGTACAGCGACGGCTCCTATCTGGAAGACCAAGACTTCTGGCGCTTTGGCGGCATCCACCGCGACATCGTGCTCTACCACACGCCCGATGTCCGCCTGAGCGACGTAGCCGTACGCACCGTTGCCACCGACGAAGCGCGCAACTACCAGCTGCTCGTACAGCCACAGTTTGCAGTCAGCAATGGGCAGAACGGCCGAGGCTACCGGCTCATTGCCACCCTGCTCGACGAGTCAACGGCACTCAAGAGCGACACCACGGCCGTCGACGTCATCCTCGACCTTGAGCACCGCGCCGCCCGGATGAACGAGTGGTATCCGCAGCGCGGCCACCGCAAGTTCGGTCGCATCGCGATGGAGGTGCAGCAGCCCCGCGAATGGACGGCCGAGCACCCCAACCTCTACACCCTGCAGCTGCAGCTCTGCGACTCGCTGGGGCACATCGTAGAGCAGGCCACCCAGCGCGTCGGCTTCCGCACCATCGAAATCAGCGGCGGACAGCTACTCATCAACGGGAAACCCACGAAGCTGCGCGGAGTGAACCGCCACGAACACGACCCGTTGCGGGCACGCGTGATGACTGAAGAAGTGATGCTGCGCGACTTGCAGCTGATGAAGCAGGCCCATATCAATGCCGTCCGTCTGAGCCACTATCCCAACTGCCCGCGCTGGTATGAGCTGTGCGACTCGCTGGGAATGTACGTGATGGACGAGGCCGACTGCGAGACCCACGGCCTGCGCGGCACGCTGGCCAGCACGCCCTCGTGGGCCGAGGCCTTCATCGACCGCGCCATCCGGATGGCCGAGCGCGACAAGAACCACGCCTGCGTCATCTTCTGGAGCTTGGGCAACGAGAGCGGCTACGGCCCCAACCACGCCGCGATGTCAGCTTGGTTGCGCGAGATGGACCCCACACGCCCCATCCACTACGAGGGCGCACAGGGAACGGGCGTCCAAGAGTTTGCAGGCTCGGGCGTTCAGGCGATGAAGAACGACCCCGCGACGGTCGACGTCATCAGCCGTTTCTATCCGCGCGTGATGCAGGAATACCTGAACCCCGGCATCCCCGAGGGCAGCGACCAAGAGCGTGCCGAGAACGCCCGCTGGGAGCGGTTGCTCGAGATAGCACAGCGCACCGACGACGTTCGGCCCGTGCTGACCAGCGAGTATGCCCACGCAATGGGCAATGCGATGGGCAACTTCAGCGACTACTGGGACGAAATATATTCGCATCCCCGTATGCTGGGCGGCTTCATCTGGGACTGGGTCGATCAGGGCATCGCCTCGCCTAAGGGCAGTGGATTCCTCTATGGCGGCGACTTCGGCGACAAGCCCAACCTCAACGCCTTCTGTATGAACGGCGTCGTAATGAGCGACCGCACGCTGTCGGCCAAATACTATGAGGTGCAGCACGTCTACAGCCCCGTGCAGTTCGCCCTGCACGGCAACGACATCTACGTCATCAACCGCCACCACCACTCCGACCTCAGCGGCTATCAGTGTCGCTTTAAGGTCGGTCAGAATGGCACGCTCAGCAAGACCGGACTGCTGACACTGCCCGACGTAGCCCCCGGCGACAGTGCCGTCATTACCCATCTGACAGACTATCCGCACAGCCAGCAGAAAGACGTGCGCCTGAATCTTGAGGTGACGCGTGACAACCAGCACGTCATCACCCAGCAGTTTGCCCTCTGCGACAATCTGCTGGCAGCCGCCGGCAAAAGTGAGTACGGCACGTACAACGCCTTCGGAAAGGCCCGTCCGCTGACGGACTTGGAGATGCTGAAACGCCTGAATGTCGAGGTGCGCCCCCAGTTCTTCCGCGCCCCCACCGACAACGACCGCAGCTTCGGCAACTGGCTGGCTAAAGACTGGACGCGCAACCGGCTCGACTCGCCACGCGTAGTGCGCCCCGACAGCAACACCACTGTCTACGAATACGCCAATGGCTCTATTGTGACCACGACGAAGCAGACCCCTACGGCCGACGGACTGGAACTGGAGTGCACCTTCGAGTGCCGGGGCGGGCTGCCCGAACTGCCGAGGATGGGCATCGAGGTGCGCCTGCCTAAAGAGTACCAAAGCGTCAGCTGGTACGGCCGTGGCCCATTAGAGAACTACCCCGACCGCAAATCGGCCTGTCCCATAGGCAGTTTCAGCCGCACCGTAAGCGAGCTCTTCACCCACTATGCCCGCCCGCAGGACAACGGCAACCACGAGGACTGCTCGGAGGTCACGGTCAGCACGGCCCGCCTGCGACAGCCCACCGCCAACTATCGCTACCCGCTCATCATCGGCCCGCGCGACGCCGCCATCCGCGTCACGGCCGTCGATGCGCCGTTCTCCTTCTCCGTCCTGCCCTACTCGGCTCGTCAGCTGGCCGCGGCAGCTCACGACTTCGAGCTGCCCGAGCCCGATGCCACCTACCTCAACATCGACTGCGCCGTATTGGGACTGGGCAACAGCTCCTGCGGTCCGGGCGTGCTGAAGAAATACGCCATCAACCGTTCGGAGCCCCACCGCCTGCACCTGCGCATCAGCCTGCACCTTCCACGCTGACGGGCAGTGACACTCCTCGGAGAATTCTCGCGAGAATTTTCCGGATTTTCGCGAGAATTCCCAAAATTCTCGCGAGAATTCTTTGAAGCCCCTTATTCATTAGGACGAAGCGCATACCATTTGATGACATTTAAAGGCTCCTTTCGTCCTATTATTAGTATAAAAACACTTATGAAAAAGACTATATCCATACTCGCAATGGGGCTGATGAGCCTCGCTGCGAGCGCACAGCAGTTGACAGAGACGCAGGTGCAGTACCTCTCGGGCCACGGTTGCGACGACCCCGTGCAGTGGGACTTCCTGTGCACCGACGGCCGTCAGAGCGGCCAGTGGACCAAGATAGCCGTTCCCTCGTGCTGGGAACTGCAGGGCTTCGGCACGTACCAGTATGGTATGCGCTTCTACGGCAAGGCTACCCCCGAGGGCATTGCCGACGAGCACGGCAAATACAAATACGAGTTCACGCTGCCCGAGGCGTGGCAGGGTCGGCAGATTCTGCTGACGTTCGAGGCCGTGTTCACCGATGCCTCCGTGACCATCAACGGCCGTAAGGCGGGCAGCGGGCTGCATCAGGGCGGTTTTACGCGGTTCCAGTTCGACGTCTCTGACCGTGTGTTCTTCGGGACCAAGAAGAACCGGCTGGAAGTGGAGGTGGCCAAAGAGAGTGCCAACGCGCAGGTGAATCTGGCCGAGCGCCGCGCCGACTACTGGAACTTCGGCGGCATCTGGCGCCCTGTGTTCATCGTGTCGAAGCCGATGCAGAACATCCGGCGAGTGGCCATCGATGCCGGGATGGACGGGCGTTTCCGCGCCGATGTCTTCCTGAGCCGCGCCCTGCCCGGCTGCTCTGTCAGTGTCGACGTGGTTGACGCTGACGGCAAGCGACTGGCCAAGAGCCCCGACTATCCCATCGCGGGCGACCAGACAAAGGTAGACTTCATCGCCAAGAGTCCGAAGCTATGGACGGCCGAGACGCCCCACCGCTACACAGCCGTCTTCACGCTGAAGGACGCGCAGGGAAACGCGCTGCACACCGAGCGTCAGCCGTTTGGCTTCCGCACCATCGAATACCGCCACACCTATAATGGCGACAGCGAGGACGGCGTCTTCGTCAACGGACAGAAGGTCATCATTAAGGGCGTCAACCGCCATTCCTTCCGCCCCGAGACGGGTCGCACGCTGTCGAAGCAGAAGAACATCGAGGACGTGGAACTGATTAAGGGAATGAATATGAATGCCGTCCGGCTGAGCCACTACCCCGCTGACCCCGAGTTTCTGGATGCCTGCGACTCGCTGGGACTCTATGTGGAGTGCGAATTGCCGGGATGGCACTGGGCCCACGAGACCGTCGTGGGCGCCCAGTTAGTGGAGGAAATGGTGACGCGCGACGTGAACCATCCCAGCATCCTCTTCTGGAGCAATGGCAACGAGGGCGGTTTCAACTACGAGCTGGAGCCCTATTTCAGCAAGTTCGACCCGCAGCAGCGCGTGGTGCTCTACCCGTGGGCCAACCGAAACGGCTTTGAGACCAAGCACTACCGCTCGTGGGGCGAGACGGCCGAGTATATGCGACAGAAGGAAATCTTTATGCCCACCGAGTTCCTGCACGGCCTCTACGACGGCGGCCACGGGGCCGGACTGCGCGACTACTGGCAGCTGATGATGTCGAATCCCCGCTGTGCCGGCGGTTTCCTGTGGGACCTGATGGATCAGGGCGTGGTCCGCACTGACCAGCAGGGCATCGTAGACTGCGTGGGCAACTTCGGTGCCGACGGCATCGTAGGCCCGCATATGGAGCGCGAAGGCTCCTACTACACCATCCGCGAGATATGGAGCCCTATACAGATAGCTATGGACAACGAGGGGCTGGTCATTACAAATGCCTATAACTTCACCCATCTGCGCGACTGCCGGTTCAGCTACAAGTACCTGCAGATGCCGAAGTACGGGGCGGCCACGGTGAAAGTCAATGCACAGGGTACGCTGAATGTGCCCGACGCAGCACCGGGAGCCAACGTCAGCACCGCCCGTCCGAAAGGCAACGGCGACGTGCTGCAGGTGACGGCCACCGACCCGAAAGGCCGCGAGGTGTACACGTGGAACTTCCCGACAGCCCAGACGCTGACCATTGCTTCGCCCGACCGAGGCTGCACCAAGACCGAGACGGCCGACGAGCTGACCATCACCGCGGCCGGCAAGACCTACACTTTCTCTAAGAAGGACGGCCACCTGAAGGGCGTGAAGACGGCTGCACACGCCCTGTCGCTCACCAACGGCCCGCGCTTCGTCGCCGCCAAGCGTGCCGACCGCTCGCAGGACGGTTTCTACAACCACGACGACAAAGACGCCTTCAACCGCAAGACGCTCTACACGGAATATGCCGATCAGGGTGCCTTCAGCGACTTCACGCTGGCCGACGCCACGCTCACCGCCACCTATCGCCACGGTTCGCTGGACCGCGTCAGCTGGCAGTTCGGGGCTGACGGCACCGTAGTGATGAAGGCCGACTACCACTTCAACGGCGTGGTCGACCTGATGGGCATCGCCTTCGACTATCCCGAACAGCTGGTGCGCTCCAAGCAGTGGGTGGGCCGCGGCCCCTACCGCGTATGGCAGAACCGGCTGGACGGTCCGCAGTATGGCTACTGGCAGACCGACTATAACGACCCCATCCCCGCCGAGAGCTGGCAGTATCCCGAGTTCAAAGGCTACTTTGCCGACGTTGACTGGATGCAGATTGTCACCAGCGAGGGCCGCATCGGCATCAGCCATCCCACCGCCACCGAGCAGGATGGGGACACCAGCCTCTACGTCGGCGTCTACACGCCGCGCGACGGCCGCGACCTGCTGCTCTACGACCTACCCAAGACGGGCATCGCCCTGCTGCCCGTCATCCCCGCCGTACGCAACAAAGTGAACACCACCGACCTCAACGGCCCCAGTGCCCAGCCCCACTGGGCCAAAGGCAATGGCAGCATCTGCACCACATTGATATTTGAGTAAAGGTAAAAAGGGAGAAAGGTAAAAAAGTAAAAGGGTAAAGAAGTAAAAAGGGAGAAAGGTAAAAAAGGAAAAAGGTAAAGAAGTAAAAAGGTGAAAAAGGAAAAGGGCAAGAAGATGAAGACAGACAACAAGATATGGCTGCGAAGGGTGATAATGGGGGGCACAGTTTTTTGCCTCTTTACCTTTTTGCCTTTGCACGCTCAAAAGCCGTGGGCCTTCTGGTACTGGATGTACGGGGCCGTCAGCGAGGCTGGCATCCATTCTGACTTACAGGCAATGAAAGACGTGGGACTGGGCGGCTGCTACTTGATGCCCATCCGCGGCACCGACGAGCGGCCGGAGTACGAAGGACAGGCTGCCCAGCTCTCGCCCACGTTCTGGCGGATGGCAGACTATGCCTTCCGGCAGGCCGACTCACTCGGACTGGAGATGGGCATCCACATCTGCGATGGCTTTGCACTGGCCGGCGGTCCGTGGATTCGCCCCGAAGAGTCGATGCAGAAGATTGTCTTCTCCGACACGATTGTCGCCGCAGGCCAGCATCATCTCGCCCTGCCGACACCCGCCCACAATGCCGGATACTACGAAGACCTCGGCGTCTATGCCATTCCGCTTCAGCGGCACCAACTCTCAATTCCCAATTCTCAATTCTCAACTTCGAAGGAGGTGACGCTCAATGCGAAGGGCGTCTACTATGCCGACAGTGCCTGCTGGCTGCAATACGACTTCGGCCAGCCGCAGCTGGTGCGCAGCGTCGAGATAGAACCCAGCGGCACCAACATCCAAAGCCAGCGACTGTTGGTGGCCGCTTCTGACGATGGGGTGACTTTCCGCCCCGTCAAGCAACTCACCCCGCCGCGGCAGGGATGGCAGAACACAGGCTTCAACACCACCTTCTCCCTCCCGCCGACAACCGCCCGCTATCTGCGCTTCTACTGGAATCCAGAGGGCACGGAGCCCGGAGCGGAAGACTTGGATGCCGCCAAGTGGAAAGCCGTGCTGCGCCTGAAAGGCATCCGATGCTACGGCTACGCACAGATAGACAACTGGGAGGGCAAGTCGGGGGCTGTGTGGCGCATCGCACCGGAGACGCCCGAGACCGACATCGCACCCAACGAATACATTGACCCGGCACGCATCATTCACACTACCGTCGGCACCGACGGGACCATCAGCCTCAATCTGGGCGAGGGTCATTGGCGCATTCTGCGCATCGGCCACACCTCCACGGGCCACACCAACGCCACGGCCGGTGGCGGCAAAGGGCTGGAGTGCGACAAGTTCTCCAGCGCCGCCGTCGCGAAGCAAGTGGAGAACTGGTTCGGCCGATTCATTGAGCGACCCCACCACGAAGTGGTCAAGTATATGCACGTAGACAGCTGGGAGTGCGGCAGTCAGAACTGGTCGTCCTGTTTTGCCAGCGAGTTCCAGCGCCGCCGCGGCTACGACCTGCTGCCGCTGCTGCCCGTCTATGCCGGCGTTCCGCTGCAGAACGGCGAGCAGGTGCTGCGCGACATCCGCCTCACCATCAATGAGCTGGTGAACGAAGTGTTCTTTGCCACGCTGAAGGAGAAAGCCCGCCAGTACGGCGTGCAGCTGTCGTCAGAGAGCGTGGCCCCCACGATGGTGAGCGACGGCATCGACCATTACCGCTATGCCGACCTGCCGATGGGCGAGTTCTGGCTCAATTCCCCCACGCACGACAAGCCCAACGATATGCTCGACGCCATCAGCGGCGGCCACGTCTACGGCAAGCGCATCATCCAAGCTGAGGGATTCACCGAGGTGCGTGGCATCTGGGACGAGACGCCGGCAATGGTCAAGCCACTGCTCGACCGCAACTTCGCACTGGGAATGAACCGGCTGTTCTTCCACGTCTTTACGCACAACCCCTATACCGACCGCCGTCCGGGAATGACGCTCGACGGCATCGGCCTCTTCTTCCAGCGCGACCAGACGTGGTTTGCCGAGGCCAGCGCCTTCGTCAGCTACATCACGCGCTGCCAGACCCTGCTGCAACGAGGGCAGCCCGTAATAGACCTCGCAGTCTATACCGGCGACGAAATGCCCAGCCGCGCCCTCACCCCCGACCGGCTGGTGCCGATGCTGCCGGGGCTGTTCGGCCCGGAGCGCGTCGCCTCGGAGCAACGCCGACTGGCCAATGTCGGTCAGCCGATGGAAGAGAGCCCCGTCGGCGTGCGCCACTCTGCCGGCATCCTCGACCTCAAAGACTGGGTGAACCCGCTCAACGGCTACCAGTACGACTCGATGAACCGCGACGCACTCTTCTCGCAGCCGTTCCACTACCGCGCACTGGTGGTGCCTACGGGCAGTCGCCTGACGGCGGCCACACGCAGCCGGATTGACAGCCTGCGCCGTCAGGGCATTCTCGTCATCGACCAGCCCTATGCGCCCGACACGCTGGCGGGCATCAGCCGCGACATCTGCCTGCCCCCCGGGATGGCCTATACCCATCGGCGCGACGGTGCGACGGACATCTATTTCATCGCTAACCAAGACTCCACGTGGTGCCTGTTTACCGCTTCCCTGCGCGGCAGCGGACGGACCGCCTACCTCTACGACCCACAGACCGGCGACACCTACCACGCAGCCAGCCGCACCGTCAACGGCCGCACCGAGGTGGAACTCAACCTCGCTCCCTGCGCTTCGGTCTTTGTCATTCTCTCTGCCGAGCCACTCCCGGCCCAATCTCCACGCTATGTCACCGCGCTGCAGCCCATCGTGCCTGCCCGCTGGCACATCGCGTTCCGCGAGAACGGCCTCACGCTCGACACCGACACGCTGCCCGACTGGTCGCAGTCGCCACACGACAGCATCCGCTACTTCAGCGGCCACGCCCGCTACCGCACCACCTTCAGGTGGAAGCAACGCCCGGACGGACGCGTGCTGATGCAACTGCCCGCCGTCAGCGACATTGCCCACGTATGGGTGAACGGCATCGACTGCGGCATTGCGTGGACTGCGCCCTACGAGGTAGACATCACACGCGCCCTGCGCAAAGGCCGCAACCAGCTGGAGATTGAGGTGGTCAACACGTGGCACAACGCCCTGCGCGGTGCCGACGGCGGCCACGCTCCCTACGGCGGCATCTGGACCAACGCCCGCTACCGCTCCAAAGGCGACCGGCTGTTGCCTGCCGGTCTGCTGGCTGTTCCGTCGATTAAGGTAATGAAATAAAGAAAAATAAGCAATCAAGAAGGAATATGGAAACAAAGAGAATCATCTGTGCCGTCTGCATCCTCTGCGGCTTGGCCACGCGTGCTGCGGCAAAGGTAACACTGCCCAGCTTCTTCGGCGACAATATGGTGCTGCAGCAGCAGACCGAGTGCCGGCTGTGGGGAACGGCCGACAAGAACAAGACCGTCACCGTCAAGACCTCGTGGGACAACAAGACCTACCGAACGAAGGCCGATGCCGACGGGCACTGGGAGGCACGCATACAGACGGCGGCCGCCGGTGGCCCCTACACCGTCACGCTGAGCGACGGCGAGTCGCTGACGCTCAACAACATCCTGCTGGGCGAGGTGTGGATATGCAGCGGCCAGAGCAATATGGAGATGCAGATGAAAGGCTTCAAGATGCAACCCGTAGAGGGTGCCACAGAAGAGCTGCTCAGCTGCAACGACCCGCAGCTCCACCTCTTCTATGGCAAGCGGCGCGCCTCGCTGACACCGGCCGACGACCTCAGCGGCGCGTGGCACGAGGCCACGGCAGCCTCGGTGCGCGACTTCTCTGCCACAGCCTACTACTTCGGCCGCGCCCTGCGCCGCACGCTGGGCATCCCCGTAGGGCTCATCGTCACGGCCTATGGCGGCTCGGCCTGCGAGGCGTGGATGAAGCCTGAGTGGCTGCGTGCCTTCCCACAAGTGCAGCAGCACATCACCGAAGCCGACGTGCAGCGGCTGCACCAGCGGTGCCCCACGGCACTCTACAACGGCCAGCTGCGGCCACTCATCGGCTACACGATGCGCGGCGTCATCTGGTATCAGGGCGAAGACAACGTCAACCGCTCCGACTATTACGCCGAGCTCTTCAGCACGATGATTCGCGGATGGCGCGCCGACTGGCAGCAGGGCGACTTCCCCTTCTACTACTGCCAGATTGCGCCCTACGACTACTCGCTCATCCAGTGGCCGCAGAACAGTGCACTGCTGCGCGAGCAGCAGCAGCGCGTAGAGACGATGGTGGACAATGCACGGATGGCCGTGCTGATGGACGCCGGACTGGAGTATGGCATCCACCCGCGCAAGAAGCGTGAGGCTGGCGAGCGACTGGCTATCCTCGCGCTGGCCCACACCTACGATGTAAAGGGTCTGCCCGAGTTTGCACGCTACAGCGGCGTGGAGTTCCGCGGCGACACGGCCGTCGTCAGCTTCGACCGCTCCAAAGAATGGGTCTACTTCCAGAACGGCCCGAAGAGCCAGTTGTTCGAGATGGCCGGTGAGGACCGTCAGTTCCATCCCGCCGAGGCGTGGGTAGAGCGCAACCGCGTCTACGTGCACAGCGAGGCCGTGAGCCACCCTGTGGCCGTGCGCTACGCCTTCCGCAACTGGGCCATAGGCGACCTGATGCACGACGGACTGCCCGTCTCGTCGTTCCGGACCGACAACTGGACCGACGAATAGCCGTCCTCCTGCCCTTCTCCGAGGCCGCGGAGCATCGCTCCAAAGGCTGCGGAGCATCACTCCAAAGGCCGCGGAGCATCACTCCAAAGGCTGCGGAGCAACACTCCGAGGCCGCTGAAACAACAACGAAACACAACCGAAACGATATGAAACGACTACTCACAGCACTCCTCTTAGCCCTCTCGCTGGGCGCAACTGCACAAGAAGCGCCCTCGGTGGCAGGGCTTTTCCCGTTCGAAGGCAGCGGCCGCACGGTGTGGAACTTCAATGCCGGCTGGCGATTCCATCTGGGCGAGGCCGCAGGAGCCGAGGCTACTGACTACGACGACACGGCGTGGCCCATCGTCAGCACGCCCCACACGGTGCAGCTGATGCCGGCCGAGGCCAGCGGCTGCCGCAACTATCAGGGCGTCGCGTGGTACCGCAAGCACTTCACGATGCCAGCCGAGACGGCCGGACGGCACGTCACCCTGCACTTCGAAGCCATTATGGGCAAGCAGACTTTCTACGTTGACGGCCGCGAGGTGAAGCGCAACGAGGGCGGCTATCTGCCCACCACGCTCGACCTCACCCAGCTGGGCATCAACGCGGGCGACAGCTGCGTCATCGCCGTTATGGCCGACAACTCGGACGACAAGAACTATCCGCCGGGCAAGAAGCAGATGACACTCGACTTTGCCTACCACGGCGGCATCTACCGCGACGTGTGGCTCATCAGCACGGGCGAGGCAGCCATCACCGAGGCCACCGAGGCCGACCGCCCGGCCGGAGGTGGTATCTTTGTCCACTATGCCGACATCACGGAGCGTGCAGCCACGGTCTTCGTCGACGTGGAGGTGAAGAACCACGGCCAGCGGGCGCGCACCGTCACCGTAGAGAACAGCATCGAGGGGCTCAGTGGCCGCCAGACCGCCTCGGCCCGCCTGCAACCGGGCGAGTCGAAGACGCTGCGCAGCCGCTTCGTGGTGAAGAACCCGCACCTGTGGAGCCCCGAATCGCCCTACCTATATAATATACGCACGCGCGTAAGCGACGGCCGCCAGCCGCTCGACGGCGGCATCACCCGCATCGGCATCCGCTCGTTTGAGTTCAAAGGTGCCGACGGATTCTGGCTCAACGGCCAGCGCTACCACCAGCTGGTGGGCGCCAACCGCCATCAGGACTTTGCCTACGTGGGCAATGCCCTGCCCAACTCGCAGCAGTGGCGCGACGCCAAGCGGCTACGCGATGCCGGATTCACCATCATCCGCACGGCCCACTATCCGCAAGACCCCGCCTTTATGGACGCCTGCGACGAGCTGGGCCTCTTCGTCATCGTGGCCACGCCCGGCTGGCAGTATTGGAACAAAGACCCGCAGTTTGCCCAGAAGGTGCAGCAGAACACGCGCCGCATCATCCGCCGCGACCGCAACCACCCCTCCGTGCTGATGTGGGAACCCATCCTGAACGAGACGCGCTTTCCCGAGCAGTTCGCCCTCGACGCCCTGCAAGTGACGCGCGACGAATATCCCTACCCCTACCGCCCTGTGGCAGCGGCCGACGTGCATTCGGCCGGTGTAGCCGACCACTACGACGTGGTGTATGGCTGGCCGGGCGACGACTTCAAGAGCGACCGGCCGCGGCAGTGCATCTTCACCCGCGAGTTTGGCGAGCTGGTAGACGACTGGTACGCCCACAACAACCTGAACCGTGCCTCGCGCTCGTGGGGCGAGCGGCCCCAGCTGATGCAGGCGCAGAGTCTCTTCCGCTCGGCCGACGAGCTCTACCACACCACCGGCCAGTTCATCGGCGGATGCCAGTGGCACCCCTTCGACCATCAGCGCGGCTATCACCCCGACCCCTACTGGGGCGGCATCTACGACGCCTTCCGCCAGCCGAAGACAGCTTTCTGGATGTTTGCGGCGACACTGGCGCCGCAGACGGGGGAGGCAGGAGCACAGGCTAAGCCCATCGTCCACATCGCCCACGAGATGACGCAGTTCTCTGACGCCGACGTGACCGTCTACTCCAACTGCGACTCCGTACGTCTGACGATGTACGACGGTGCCCACCAGTGGACGCAGCCCGTACGCCACGAGGCAGGGCACGCCCCCTCGCAGCCCGTGGTCTTCAAGAATGCGTGGGACTTCTTTGAGGCGCGCAACTACAGCTACACCCAGCGCAACTGGCAGCGCGTAAAAATGGTGGCCGAGGGCATCAGCGGCGGGCGTACCGTATGCACCGACACGGTGATGCCGTCGCGCCGTTCCACCCGTCTGCGGCTAACGGCCGACGAGCTGGGCAAGCCCCTGACGGCCGACGGCTCGGACTTCATCGTGGTGGTGTGCGAGGTGACCGACGACAACGGTCACGTGCGCCGGCTGGCGAAGGAGCACATCCGCTTCACGGTGGAGGGCGAGGGTGAGATTATCGGCGATGCCACCATCGCCGCCAACCCGCGTGCCACGGAATGGGGCAGCGCGCCAGTGCTCATCCGCGCTACCCGCAAGGCCGGGCGTATTAAGGTGCGCGCCGAGGTGCAATATCCCGGCACCCACGCCCCCACGGCCGCCGAGCTGGAGCTGCAGAGCGTAGCCCCGGCCTTCCCCTTCTGCCACACCGAGCAGCAGGCCCTGCGCCCCGCCGCCGCCCAAGCGCAGGCAGCCGCCGCCCAGCCGCAGCTGACCGAGGAGCAGCGCAACCAGATGCTGCACGAGGTGGAAGCCCAGCAGGCCGACTTCGGTATCCAGAAATAGCCCCACGGCAGGCTGGCGGGCTGCCCATCCCAGTGTGCAGCCATCCCGATGACTTACGCGCAGATTCTCGCAATCTGCGCGTCTTTTTTTGATACGAAAAGGCCGGCAACAACGATTTTTTAAACTTCTTTTGCGCTTTTTTAAATAATTTGATTACATTTGCAAACGCGAAACGTCCTAAAAACACGAAACTATATATAGTCTACTGCCCAAGAATGAGCAAACAAATACTAAAACTAATCGTTATTGCAGGATTATTGTTGCTTCCCGCAGAAGCATTCTGTCAGCAGCGCTACCGTGTGGCAGCGTGCGATTGGATGATGCTCAAGAGGCAGAAACTTGGCGAATTCCAGCTGGCCCACGACATCGGGGCCGACGGAATCGAAATGGATATGGGTCCGCTGGGCAAGCGAGTCCAGTTTGACAACAAGTTACGCGAGGCGCATTTCCGCCAGCTGTTCCGCCACACGGCCGACTCGCTCGGCATCGCGGTACCGTCGATGGCAATGTCGGGCTTCTTTGCTCAGAGCCTGCTGGGGCGCGACAACTATGAGGACCTGATAGCCGATTGCCTGCAGTCGATGCAGGTGATGGGTGCCGAGGTAGCCTTCCTGCCCCTCGGCGGCAGCGGCCGCGACTGGCAGCAGAAAGGACCGGCACAAGAGGAACTGATAAAGAGACTGCGCCGCATCGGCCAGATGGCGGCAGCTGCAGGCAAGACCATCGGCATTCGCACCGGGCTGGACGCCCGCCAGAGCCGCCGCCTGCTGAAGCGCATCAAGAGCCCCGGCATCCGCATCTACTACAACCTGCAGGACGCCGTAGACGCCGGGCTCGACCCCTGCCGCGAACTGCGCAGGCTGGGCGCACGGAACATCATTCAGATTCACGCATCGCTGACCGACAGCGTCACGCTGGACCGCGACCCCCGCATCGATATGCACGCGGTGAAGCGCACGCTCGACCGGATGGGCTGGAGCGGATGGCTCGTAGTGGAGCGCAGCCGCGACGCGCAGGATGTGCGCAATGTGAAGAAGAACTACTCTACCAACGTGGCTTATCTGAAAGAGATATTCCAATAAGCACTGCTAAAACAGAAAACAAACAAACAGATTAATAACTAAAAAACGTTCAAATTATGAAAAGAAATCAATTCTTAACACGAATGCGGACAGTTGCCTATGCCCTGCTGGGACTGGGCGTGCTCACGCTTGCCTCGTGTGCACAGGACGGATTTGACGACGAAACGTTCCAGTCGAGCGTGCGCAACGCCGTACTCGAATCGCCTGACGCTGGCGACATCACCGTCACGCCCAGTGCCGACGGGAAGTCGCAGACCATCAGCTGGCCGGTAGTCGAAGGAGCCGGAGGCTATCTCGTATCGTTCTTCGATACGGGCAATCTGGACCAGCCTATCGTGGCCGACAGCATTGTGGACGGATGCACCATCACCGTGAAGCGCGAGGAAGACGTGAACTACCGCTTTCAGGTGCTGACGCTGGGCAACAAAGCGATGGGCAACAGCGACGCCGCCGCGCCTACGCTGCTGGACTACAACACGTTTGCCGAGGCATTTGCCGCCATCCCCACGGGCACCGACCTCTATGAGTATTTCCAAGCTAACCCGATTCCCGACAGCGAGGAGGCCCTCTACTACGACTTGGAGCCGGGCGGCAGCTACACGCTGTCACAGCCGCTGGACTTCAGCAATCATAACATCGTGCTGCGTACCACCAGCAAGACCGACTACGCCACCATCACTTATGGCGAGACGGGAAGTATGGAATACTGCGGCGGTTTCTCGCTGAAGTACCTCAACATCGACTGCAGCGCTTCGTCGAAGCCCACTTTCGCCTTCAGTGCCACGCCGGCCGAGGGAATGCTGGACGCTGCCAACAACAACCACAACCAGATTACCGAGCCGACAGCCATTATGAACTGTAACATCACGGGCGTGAAGGGAATGCTGCTCTACGACAATAAGGTGAAGTATTGCCTCAAGACCTTCCTGCTCGACAACTGTACCGTTCATCTGGAGTCAGAGAATATGACCAACGGTTCCATCATCTACATCTACGACGGCGGTGGATTCATCAACGACCTGACGTTCACCAACTCTACCATCTGGAACACGGGTGCCAACCACAACTACCTCATCCGCTACAACAACTCGGGACGCTGCGACCGCGCTGGCTATGCCACCAACTCCATCAACTTCCTGAACTGCACGATGTACAACATCGCCAAGAGCGGCCAGATGTGCAACCACGGCGGTTTCGACGGACGCGCCACCTCGAACTACGACATAGAGGACTGCATCTTCGTTGACTGCGGTAACAATCAGGTGCCCCGACGCATTGTAGGTCGCCGCGGTGCCGGTGCCGAAATTGTGTTCAACCACAACACCTACTGGTTCGACGGAGCCCCCGAGACCGAGGGCGCACCCGAGAGCGTAGAGACGGGCACCAGCACGTACGACGACAGCCACAACGCCCTGCAGGGCGACCCCGCACTGGCCGACCCCGACAACGGCAACTTCACGCCCAGCGGTGCCGAGCAGCTGCAATACAAGACGGGTGACCCGCGCTGGCTGCCTTAACGAGTTTAGAGTTAATAGTTAAGAATTAAGAGTTATGGATTCTATGAAAAGATATATCAAGACTTTATGCCTGAGCGTCGTAATGGCATTGTGCGCAGTGCCGGCATTGGCTCAGAACCAGACCTATAAGGGAACGGTGGTCGACGAAGCTGGCGAGCCCATCATCGGTGCATCGGTGATGGTGGCCGGAACGAAGAACGGCACCGTGACCGACTTGGACGGAAACTACACGCTGAGCGTCCCCAAAGGCGGGAAAGTGACCATCACCTACATCGGCTTCCTGCCCCAGACGGTAAAGCCCGGCGGACAAGTGAAGCTGATTGAAGACCAGCAGAGCCTCGACGAAGTGGTCGTCGTGGGTTACGGCTCGCAGAAGAAAGCCCACCTCACCGGTTCGGTGGCTACCGTGCCGATGGACGACATTCAGGACTTGGCCTCGGGCGGTCTGGCCTCTTCGCTGAGCGGACTGGTCAACGGTCTGAGCGTGAGCGGCGGTGACGCCCGCCCCGGCGAGAATGCCCGCCTGAGCATCCGCGACGTCAACTCGCTCGGCGAGATTGGCTCTACCGCACAGCAGCCGCTGTTCGTCATCGACGGCTACATCTATCCCAACGACGTGAAGGTAGGCAACACCTACCAGAACCTCGGCGCCGAGGCGTTCAACAACCTCGACCCGAGCGAAGTGGAGAGCATCACCGTGCTGAAGGATGCATCGGCCGCCGTCTACGGTGCCCGTGCTGCCAACGGTGTCATCCTCGTCACCACGAAGAAGGGTAAGGCCGGTGCGCCCTCCATCTCGTACAGCGGAACCTTCGGTTTCACCGACGAGGTGGCCCGCCCCAAGATGCTGAGCGCCTATCAGTACGGCCAGCTCTACAATGCCATCACGGCTGCCGACCCCACCAACACCAGCTGGAACCACACGCTGAACCTCTATCAGCTCGACGAGCTGAACGCAATGAAGGGACTGGACTACGACCTGCTGGACAAGTATTGGACCACCGGTTCGACGATGCGCCACTCGGTCAACGTCAGCGGCGGTGCCGAGAAGGTGAGCTACTTTGCCAGCGTGAGCTACTTCGATCAGGACGGTAACCTCGGCAAGCTGGACTACAACCGCTGGAACTACCGTGCCGGCGTAGACGTGCAAATCAGCAAGTGGCTGTCGGCCAACTTGACCGTCAGCGGTGACTACGGCAAGAAGAACAAGCCGCTGCTCAAGGTGGGCGGCACCAGCGACGAGAAAGACTACAACCTGATGCTCACCCGGCCGCGCTACATTCCCGAATACGTGGACCAGTACCCCATCACGGCCTATGGTCTGAGCAACACCGAGCGCGTGCAGAATCAGGCTTACTCGTTCGACGTGCTGCAGAACAACGGCGACTACAGCCGCACGATGACCTCGAACACCAGCATCAACGGTAGCCTGAGCTACGACTTCGGCTGGAGCAAGGCCCTGAAGGGACTGAAGCTGCGCTTCTCGTACTCGAAGAGCATCAACACCGACAAGACCAACCAGTACGGTTCGTCGTACACCATCTATCAGATGACCAACCGCTACGGCTCGGCCAACCACCTCTATACGCCCACGGGCTATGAGGACCTGGCCTTCGACTATCTGGCAGCCGACAACTTCAACGCCCTGCAGCGTGCCAACGGCAATATGCTCTACCGCACGATGACCCGCTCGGACAACTACCAGATCAACTTCACGGCACAGTATGCCCGCGACTTCGGCCAGCACCACGTCAGTGCCCTCTTCTCCATCGAGAAGTCGGAGGCTGAGAGCGAGTATCTGGAGGGCAGCGTGACGCAGCCCTATGAGTTAACCACCGGCCAGTCCAACTCGGCTCAGGGTGAGCAGAACACCGTCTTTACGCGTGCCGAGAGCGGTACGCTCAGCTACATCGGCCGCATCAACTACGCCTATATGGACCGCTACCTGTTCGAGTTCCTCGTCCGTTCGGATGCCTCCACCAAGTTCGCACCCGAGAACTACTGGGGCACCTTCCCCGCCATCTCGGCCGGTTGGGTGGTCAGCGAGGAGCCGTGGTTCAAGAACAGCAAGAAGCTGGGATGGGTCGACTTCCTGAAGATTCGCGCCAGCTGGGGTCTCACCGGCCGCGACAACCTGACGCCGTGGCAGTGGATGCAGGTATATGCACAAGACGCCAACCGCGGCGTGGTGCTGGGCGAGGGCGTGAACAACGACTCGAGCCGCCGCATCACCATCAACAAGAACAACTCGGCCGTCAACCGCGATGCCCACTGGGACAAGTCGTACAAGACCAACATCGGTATCGACTTCCAAGTGCTGCAGAAGCGCCTGTCGGTCAACTTCGACTGGTACTATGAGAAGAACCGCGAGATGCTGCTCAACCTCGGTCAGGAGATTCCTGCCACCATCGGTACGCAGTCGGCATCGACCAACCTCGGTGAGATAGACAACTGGGGATGGGAGCTCGGCATCACGTGGCGCGACAAGATTGGCAAGGACTTCAAGTATCGCATCGGCATCAACACCGGTATGTCTGACAATAAGGTGCTGCTGATGGACTGGGAGACCGAGTATCTGTATCGCCAGATTACGAAGGGCCACCGCACCGATATGGGCCTCTGGGGCTTGCAGTGCATCGGTATGTTCCGCTCGTTCCAAGACATCGAGGAATACTACCAGCGCTACAACATCGACGAGACCACCGGTTATCTGGGACTGTCGAAGGATAAGGTGCGCCCCGGTATGCTTATCTATAAAGACGTGCGCGGCGCACAGCAGCCCGACGGCACCTATGCCGGCCCCGACGGCTTCGTAGACCGCAACAACGACCAAGTGCAGCTGGGCAAGCGCAGCAACATCTACGGCTTCACGATGAACCTCGGTGCCGACTGGAAGGGCCTCTCGCTGACCGCTCAGCTCGGCGCTTCGTGGGGCGGCTACACCACCGTTCCCTCGCAGGCCATCAGCGTGGCCTCTGGCTCTAACCTCGAGTTCTACAACTTCCCCTCGTTCTGGAAGGTAGAAGATATGTATTCTTATCAGGACGTCTACGACGGACAGGGCAATCTGGTGGTTGCCGAGAACCGCAACGCCAAGTATCCCAATCTGGCCTACAGCCAGAACGGCATCGCCTCCAGCTTCTGGCGCATCAGCAATGCCAGCGTGCGTCTGAGCCGACTGACGCTGGCCTACACCGTGCCGGCCAAGCTGTTCAAGAGCGTGGGCATCAAGAGCTGCCGCATCAACGTCACCGGTCAGAACCTGATTAACTTCTACAATCCCTATCCCGACCACTTCACCAGCCCGATGGCTGGCAACTACGGAGCCTATCCTAACCTGCGCAAGTGGACCGTCGGTGTGAACCTGAGCTTCTAACGAATCACTTAATGTGTAATCAATATACATCGGAAATTATGAAAAGAACGATTAAATATATCAGTTTCGGAGTCCTCTCTGTCTTCGCATTGGCTTCGTGCAGCGACGAATTCCTGCAGGACAAGAAGAACTATGACAATGTGAACGAGGGCATCTACGACTATTTCAGTGGAGCCAACGGACGTGTGAACGACGTCTACAGCTGGGCACTGCCGACGGTCAACGACCTCAACTGGCGCTACCCCTCGATGGGTAATGCCGACATTGCGGCCAAGTCGACCGAGGAGTACACCGGCTTCAGCGACTTCGTCGACTCGGAGGTGAACCTCAGCTCGATGAGCAACGGTACCAGCGTGCCCGACTTCTTCTTGAACTCGCACAACAACATTCAGGAGTCGGTCTACGGCCGCATCCGTAACATCAATGACGTCATCCGCGGCATTGAGAACGGCTCGCTCTCGCAGGACGAGAAGGACGTGCTGCTCGGACAGGTCTACTTCTTCCGTGCGTGGTGCTACTACAACCTCGTGAAGTGGTACGGCGGCGTGCCCATCCTCACGCAGGTGCTCGACCCCGTGGAGGACAACTTCACCCCGCGCTCCAGTGCTAAGGACTGCATCGACTTCATCATCGAGGACCTCGAGCGGTCGGCTGAGCTGCTCAGCGCCAAGACGACCAACGGCGGATGGAGCGGCTCCGACTGGGGACGCGTCACCAGCGGTACCGCACTGGCACTGAAGGGACGCGTGCTGCTGCTCTGGGCCAGCCCGCTCTTCAACCGCGCCAACGACCAAAGCCGCTGGACCAACGCCTACAGCCAGATGAAGGCCGACCTCGCCACCATCAACGCCTGCGGCTACGGTCTCTATCAGACGGGTAGCAACGTCAACGGCAGCGACTTCGCCGCCCAGTTCCTCCAGAGCGGCAAGAACCCCGAGGCTGTCTTCGTCACCCTCTACAACAACATTGCCAACGAGGATAATCAGGACAACCAGAAGAACAACGGATGGGAGCGTGCCGTACGCCCGTCGAACACCGGCGGTGGCGGCAAGGGCGCCGGCTATATGCTCGTACAGATGTTCCCGATGGCCGACGGACGCATTCCCGCCGGAACGGGCACCTACACCAAGCTGAAGACGTCGGACTACAGCTACGAGACCAGCTATCCCTTTATGAACCGCGACCCGCGCTTCTACCGCACCTTCGCCTTCCCCGGCTTCCGCTGGGCTTACAGCGGCGACCCCACTCAGCGCGACTCCCACAACCCCTCGTACAACGACGGTAAGGACTACGTGCTGTGGAACTACGTGTGGTACACCGACCTGAACGACCAAGGCAACGTGGAGAACGGCGACTCTTATGCGGCCGACAACCTACTGGGCAACAAGACCGGCATCTACGTACGCAAGAAGAGCGACGACCTCGACGTCAACGGCTCGCCCCTGTACAACTACGATCCCATCGCTACGAAGAACAACGGCCCCTTCTTCTCGGCCGCTCCGCTCATCGAACTGCGCTATGCAGAGGTGCTGCTCAATCTGGCTGAGGCAGCCTGCGGCGCCGGCGAGGTCAACGAGGCACTGGGCTACGTCAATCAGGTACGCCGCCGCGCCGGAGTGCCCGACCTGACCACGGCCGACTTCATCGGCGAGCAGCAGCCCGCCTGTATGAGTGCCATCCTCTATGAGCGCCAGATTGAGCTGGCCTACGAGGGCAAGCGCTTCGACGATATGCGTCGCTGGATGCTCTTCGACGGCGGCACGCAGCTGCCCGACGGCGCACCCACTTCGTGGACGCTCACCGGATGGGGTGGCAACACCTGCACGTGGCTCGGATTCACCCAGTTCAACGGCCAGCGCCGCGAGAGCATCGAGTTCCGCGTGGCCGACCAGTATGGCGTGGGTGGAACGCAGTGGAACAGTGACCCGATGCAGGGCGTGGCACGTCCCGACGGCGTAGACTTCCGCAATGCTGATCTCACCACCCAGCTCGAGACGCTCAAGCAGTGGTACACCGACAATCTCGTCATCAGCGAGAAGCGCGGCGACGGCTACGACTCGCAGCACAACCTGAAGTACATCGCCTTCCGCCCGAAGTATTACTTCCTCGGATTGGCTTCCGGTGCAGCCGACAAGAACAAAGGCCTGCCCCAGACCATCGGATGGGAAGACTACAACAACGGCGGTGCCAACGGCACTTTCGACCCGCTGGCTGAGGGGGAATAACAAACCAACAGCCCGAAAACCCAACAACCCACCCCCGGAACCCACCCCCAACCCCTCCCGACGGGAGGGGAGCTGGGATAGTAACGGAAGGGAATAATACGAAACTCCCTCGCTCCAATGAATAGGAGCGAGGGAGTTTTTTGTATGTCCACACCAACAAACCAGACTCCCCTCCCGTCGGGAGGGGTTGGGGGTGGGTTCCGGG
>JAFUZD010000038.1 GCA_017476785.1 Prevotella sp.
CAAGCTAAACTCAATTGAGAATAACTTGGGAGAAAAATAATGCGAACAAATTTTTATTGTCTTTTCGGTCATAATAAAGCAATTTGAAGTAGAACATAAAGATAGTTCCAATTATTAACCGACTTCGCATTTTTATGATAAGTAGAACTTCTACTTATCATAATACGGTTTCTTTTTCATTTTTATACTCATTCCATCAACATAAGTCAATTAAATAGCAGGCTTAAGGATTCGTCTGCATTACTAACATAAACACTACTAGGAAAACCTTTTGTTCCTGTTACGAACTGACTTGTGTGGTAGACCCCATCGTCCTCTTTCCAATAACCATATTTCTTCAATTCGTGGATTATCTGTGCTCTGCATCTTTTTCCTGTAGATTTGTTCTTAAAGAAAAGAGTATAACCCCAGCTTTTTATATAAGAACCTGATTCACTGAAATGGGCAGTAACAAAAATGTCGTCTATTGCGCCAACCATAGGGATTGAAAACTTTTCTATCAGATCAGCACTCATAGATAAATCCTTTTCATTAAGTTCAAAATTATCCCAAAGCGAAGCTTTGTCAGAGTGTGACAGTGCTACTATCTTAGCCATTGAAACATAATCGTTATAACGTAAATATCCCATTGGGTGTATTAACATCCATTCTATTGATAAACTTGCAGGCCTCTGCTCTGTGCCCATTGGATGTTGTGCAAAACACATCTCAACAAATGTTAGTAACATAAATAGAACTAATGTCTTCCTTCTCATTGCTTTGAACTATTTATTATAGATGGTAATTACAATTTGCGGTCATTTTGATGCTACTTGACGGCGGCTGCAATCTTGGTGCGCTCAGCGGTGGTGATGGTCTTTTCCATCTTAATCCACTCGTAGTCAGCCTGCGTAGCCGTCTTCCAGTTGACGAAGTTGGCCGGGTAGCCGATGATATTCACTTCATAGCCGTCGCCAGCCGCATTGGTGCGAACATTGAATGTGGCGGCCACGATGACATCACAGTCGTGCAACTGGGAGGCACGGTAGACGGCAAAGCTGCGGATGTTGGTAAGGTCGCCCTTCATCTCTATCTCCACTTGGTCTTTAGTCAGTGGAATCACGTCGGAGATACGTTTGTTGGTGAGCACTTGCAGTTCCACGGTCAGCGGTTTTACGTAGGCATTGGAGTTCACGTCCAGCAGGCGGGCCTGTGTGTCTTGAAACTTGACGGTTGTCTTTTGTGCCATTGTGGCCACGGTTCCCGCGGTGCACAGTGCAATAATCATCAGGATCTTTTTCATATTTACATTCATTAGTAGGATTGATTGGTAATGATGTCTGCAAAGGTAAAGAGAATCCTGCAATATGGGATGAAAGGTGCGGAGTGTATCTTTTGTCGGAATTGTCTTGTGATACTTGTCGGGAGTGTACAGCGACCCTTTACTTTCTCGCACATAATAAGGGTGACATCAGCAATCACTGATGCTGCCCCAGTACGCTGTCTACAAATTGTTTCGTAGCAGATATTCGTCGTCGTATAGGGTAAAGAAGTTGAAGTGCAAGATGAGGGAGATGCGGAGCAGCAGCTCGGTGTCTATCGTGCTGCGCCGGAAGATGTCGTAAATGTTCTGGCGGTTGCAGTTCAGCTTGCGCGATAGCCAGACCACGGTGCGCTCCTGTTGCTTCAGTTCCTTCTTAATCTGTTCTCCGATGTGCATTGTCGTGATGTGAGGATATAAAAAAGGCGAGGGTTGACTTTGTACGATTTCACTTAGAGGCTCTGGACTGCCCGAACAAGAAATCAGTCAAACCCACGCGCATTCACATCACGTGGGCGTGTAACCGATGCCTCTTCTTGTTCGGTGGAATTGTCCAGATTCCTAAGTGAAGCTACATTAGCTAACGCACGTTTTGTCTATTATTTCTCTTTTTTTTACTTATGCCATAGGCCAAAAGTTTTTAATAATATATCGTTGTTCTCTTTTGTCCCATTTATTCCTTCTCGGCGATGGCCTGCATAATCTGTGCTTCCAGCTCCTCGCACAGCTCGGGGTTGTCGCGCAGCAGGGCTTTGGTGGCGTCGCGGCCCTGAGCCAGCTTGCTGCCCTGATAGGAGAACCACGAGCCAATCTTCTGAATGATGCCGTACTCCACGCCGAGGTCTACCATCTCGCCCACTGTCGAGATGCCTTCGCCGAATGTGATTTCGAACTCGGCCTTACGGAAGGGCGGAGCCACTTTGTTCTTCACCACCTTAACGCGCACCTGATTGCCGATGACTTGGTCGCCGTCCTTGATGCTCGTCACGCGGCGGATGTCCAGACGCACCGAGGCGTAGAACTTCAGCGCGTTACCGCCCGTCGTAGTCTCAGGGTTGCCGAACATAATGCCAATCTTCTCGCGCAGCTGGTTGATGAAGATGCAGGTGGTGTTGGTCTTGGCGATGGTAGCTGTCAACTTGCGCAGGGCCTGACTCATCAGACGGGCGTGCAGACCTACGGCCGAGTCGCCCATATCGCCCTCAATCTCCTTCTTCGGCGTCAGCGCAGCCACGGAGTCGACCACGAGGATGTCGATGGCACTCGACCG
>JAFUZD010000039.1 GCA_017476785.1 Prevotella sp.
AAAATAAAAAAATACAACCTATGAGATTTACAGTATCCAGCACTGCACTCAGCAGCAAACTGACAGCACTTTCGCGAGTTATCAACAGCAAGAACTCCCTGCCCATTCTGGCAGACTTCATTTTCGAGATTCAGGGCAACGTGCTCTATCTGACCGCATCGGACAGCGAGAACGTGATGAAGACTCAGTTAGAACTGAATGAGAGCGACAGTGACGGCCGGTTTGCCATTGGCAACCACGACCTGCTTGAAGCCGTGAAAGGTATCTCGGAGCAGCCCATCACCTTCGACGTCAACCAGCAGGAGAACATTGCACGCATCAACTATCAGAACGGTCTCTTCTCACTGCCCATCGAGAATGCGGACGAGTTCCCGCAGACTCAGCCCGTCGGCGACGGGGCTACGGTCATCAACATCCCGAGCGAGGTGCTGGCCGACAATATCAACCGTTCGCTTTTTGCCACGGCACAAGACGAGCTGCGCCCGGTGATGAACGGTATCTACTTTGACTTGACACCCGAATGCCTCGCCGTAGTAGCCAGCGACGGCCACAAGCTGGTGCGCAACAAAGTGTTCAGCGTCAAGAGCGATGCGCCTGCCGCTTTTATCCTGCCCAAGAAGCCTGCCACACTGCTGAAGGCACTGCTGCAGAAAGACGGCGGCGACGTGGTCATCAAGTTCGACGAGCGCAATGCACAGATCAACTATGCCGACGGCCAGATTACCTGCCGGCTGATTGAAGGACGCTACCCGAACTACAACTCGGTGATTCCACAGAGCAACCCGAACCAGATTACCATCGACCGCAACGCACTGCTCAGCGCACTGCGCCGCGTCCAGCCCTTTGCCAACGACTCCAGCAAGCTGATTCGCTTCCACATTGACGGCGGCACCCTGCAGCTGGATGCCGAGGACTTCGACTTCTCGAAGACGGCTACCGAGAGAATGGCGTGCGACTACAACGGCACCCCGATGAGCATCGGATTCAAAGGGTCGTCGTTCATCGAGATTCTGAGCAACTTCGACTGTCAGGATGTCATCATCCAGCTGGCTGACCCAAGCCGCGCCGGACTGGTCATCCCCTCCGAACAGCCAGAGAATCAGGATGTGCTGATGCTGATGATGCCGATGCTGATTAACGACTAAACACAGAGAATGAAATTAAAGTTACAGAAACCACTCATTATATTTGATTTGGAGACTACGGGCCTTGACTTGGTCAAGGACCGTATCATCCAAATCTCTTATATTAAGGTATATCCCAACGGGAAGGAGACGAGAGCAAACGAACTGGTGAACCCCGAGAAGGTGATTCCGGAAGTAGTGGAGAAGCTGACCGGCATCACCAATGAGACCGTGAAGCAGCAACCCACGTTTAAGGAACTGGCCCCAAAGCTGAATGCCGAATTTTCCGGATGCGACTTCGCCGGCTTCAACTCCAACCACTTTGACATCCCGATGCTGGCAGAAGAGTTCCTGCGCGCTGGCATAGACTTCGATTTCTCCAAATGCCAACTGATTGATGCCCAGAGCATCTATCACAAACTGGAGCGGAGAAATCTTGCTGCTGCCTATAAGTTCTATTGCGGTCGCGAGATGGAAGACGACTTCGAAGCCCACAGGGCAGACCAAGACACCGAGGCCACCTATCGGGTACTGATGGGACAACTCGACAAATACAGTGCTGAGAATGAGCCTGACGCCGAGCGCCAGCTGGTCAACGACGTGCCTTTCCTCGCCAACTTCTCAAAGATGAACAACAATGTTGACTTTGCCGGCCGCATCGTGTGGGGCGAAGTGAACGGACGTGACGGCAAGCCCATCCTCGATAAGGACGGCAAGCCGAGACTGGTGGAAGTGTTCAACTTCGGAAAGCACAAAGGGGAGCCCGTTGCACAGGTGCTGCGCTACGACCCGGGCTATTACAGCTGGATACTGGCCGGCGACTTCACCTACAACACCAAACAGGTGCTCACCCGTATTCGCTTGCGTGAAAGTAATAAGAATTAGGAAATGCTCAAAGGCAAAAAGATCGTTTTAGGTATTACCGGCTCTATTGCAGCCTATAAGGCGTGCCTCATCATCCGCGAACTCGTGAAGGCAGGAGCCGAGGTTCAGGTGGTCATCACACCTGCAGGAAAAGAATTCATCACGCCCATCACCCTGTCGGCACTTACTCAGAAGCCCGTCATCAGCGACTTCTTCTCACAGCGCGACGGGACGTGGCACAGTCACGTGGCACTGGGGCTGTGGGCCGACGCAATGCTGATTGCCCCCTGCACGGCATCGACGCTGGGCAAGATGGCCAATGGCATTGCCGACAATATGCTGATTACGACCTACCTCTCAATGAAAGCGCCCGTATTCGTTGCACCCGCAATGGATCTCGATATGTATGCGCACCCCACCACCCAGCAGAATCTGGAGCGGCTGCGCAGCTTCGGCAACCAAATTATCGAGCCACAAAGCGGTTTCTTGGCCTCCGGGTTGGAAGGCAAAGGGAGGATGGAGGAGCCGGAAGTCATTGTGGACTGCATCAACCGTTTCTTCGAGAGTAAGGAGACACTGAGCGGCAAGCAGATAATGATTACGGCAGGGCCTACCTACGAAAAGATAGACCCCGTGCGTTTCATCGGCAACTACTCCAGCGGCAAGATGGGATTTGCACTGGCAGAAGAATGCGCCCGCCGCGGAGCTGAGGTGACGCTCATTGCCGGTCCCGTAGCCCTGCAAACCACCCATCCGCGCATTCACCGCATTGACGTGGAGAGCTGCGAAGAGATGTACCAAGCCGCTACCAGCCATTTCAAGACGAGCAATGCTGCCATTCTCTGCGCAGCGGTGGCCGACTTTAAGGCTGAGCGCATCGCCACAGAGAAGATTAAGCGGGAGGAAGACGACCTCGTGCTGCGACTGCAGCCGACACACGACATCGCCGCGCAACTGGGCAAGCAGAAGCAGCAACACCAAGTATTGGTAGGCTTTGCGCTGGAGACCAACGACGAGCAAGCCAATGCCCAACATAAGCTGGAACGCAAGAATCTGGACTTCATCGTGCTCAACTCACTGAGAAACGAGGGCACGTGCTTCCAGTCTGACGAGAACCAAATCAGTATCATCTCAAAGACAGGGCAGAAAGACTTCGGCAAGAAGTCCAAGCACGAGGTTGCTGCTGATATTGTAGACGAATTAGCCAAGCTATTATGAGAAGAATCCTTCTGTTAATGCTCTGCGGGATGATGGCCCTTACTATGCAGGCACAAGAACTGCAGGCAAGAATCACCATCAACCATAGCCAGATACAAGGAACTGACAACAGCGTCTTCGACAACCTGCAGCAGACATTGGAGCAGTTTGTCAACGAACGCCAATGGACTGAGCTGCAGTTTCAGAAGAACGAGCGCATTGTGTGCAACTTCAATATCACCGTCACCAAATATGACAAGAGCAACAACCAGTTTGAGTGTAATGCCCTGATACAGGCCAATCGCCCGGTCTACAATTCGGCCTATACCTCCACCTTATATAATAATAAGGACGGCGACTTCAATTTTGAATTTGCCCAGTTTGACCAGCTGAACTTCAATGAAGAGACGGTAGACAACCAGCTGACCGCACTGATTGCCTATTATGCCTACCTCATCATCGGGCTCGACCTCGACAGCTTTGCACCGATGGGAGGAACGGATGTGCTGCAGCGTTGCGTCAACCTCGTCAACAACGCCCAGAATCTGGGAGTCCCGGGATGGAAAGCCTTCGAGACGAGTAAGAACCGGTTTGCCATCATCAACGACTATATGGACGAGGCAATGAAACCGTTTCGGCAAATGCAATACGAGTATTACCGAAGCGGGCTCGACGAGATGGCGGGCAACGTGGAGCGCGGACGCACCAACATCACCACCGCCTTACAGACCGGTCTCAAGAAGGCCCACGAAGACAAGCCCCTCAGCCTGCTTCCACAGATATGGACGGACTACAAGCGCGACGAGCTGGCCAATATATATAAAGGTAAGGGCACCCAGAAAGAAAAAGAATCCATCTATGAGCTCCTGTTCAGCATCAATGCGTCGCAGAGTGATGCGTGGGAGCGAATCAAACAATAAGCAATGCTGAAGCAACTTTACATACGCAACTTCACCCTCATCGACACGCTCGACATTGAGTTTCACCCGGGATTCTCGGTCATAACGGGTGAAACGGGAGCGGGAAAGAGCATCATCCTCGGTGCCATCGGATTGCTGTTAGGCCAGCGTGCCGACTCCAAGACCATCAAACAGGGAACGGAGAAGTGTGTCATCGAAGCTCATTTCGACCTATCAAGCTATGCGATGCAGGACTTCTTCAACCAGAATGACATCGAATACGATGCCACCGACTGCATCGTACGCCGCGAACTGACTGCCAGCGGAAAAAGCAGGGCTTTCATCAACGACACCCCGGCGCCACTCTCAATGCTTAAAGAGCTGGGGGAACAGCTGATTGACATCCACTCGCAGCACCAGAACCTGCTCTTGAGCAAGCAGGACTTCCAACTGAACGTGGTGGACATCATTGCAAAAGACGATGCTAAGCTGACAAAATATAAGGAGGCTTTCGCACAGCTACAAGACACAGAGAGACAGCTAAGCGCGCTGGAAGAAGACATCGCACGCAACAGACAGAATGCCGATTTCCTGCAGTTCCAATACGACGAGCTCAGTGGCGCACGGCTCGTAGACGGCGAACAGGAAGAGTTGGAGCAGAAAAGCGAGACGATGACGCACGCCGAAGACATCAAACAGGCGCTCTTCGAAGCTGAAAGCAGCCTCAATGGCGATGAGAAGGGGGCCTCTTCGCAAGTCAAAGACGCCCTCAATGCCCTGCAAGGCATCTCCACAATCCTGCCCGCCACTGCCAGCTTGGCCGAGCGACTGGACTCGTGCTACATTGAACTGAAAGACATAGCGTCCGAAGTAAGCTCACTGATGGACGACACAGAGTTTGACCCATCGGAACTGGACGCAGTAAACAATCGCTTGGACCGCATCAACGAACTGGAACAGAAATACCATTGCAACACCGTTGCCGAACTCATTGAGCAGCGGGACGAGATAGAGAAAAAGCTCAATGCGATAGAGAACAGCGATGATATGCTGGAGGAGATGCGGCAACAATATGCACAGCAGAAGGCACAATGCCAGAAGCGGGCCGACGAGCTGACCCAAGTGCGTACGAAAGCTGCCAAAGAAATCGAGAAGCAACTGTGCAGCCGACTCGTCCCACTGGGAATGCCCAATGTCCGCTTTGACATCCGGATTGACGCTGGCACACTGAGACGGAGCGGACAAGATGACATCGCATTCCTGTTCAGTGCCAACACCTCTACCCCACTCCAACCCATCTCCCAAGTTGCCTCGGGAGGCGAGGTGGCTCGTGTGATGCTGGCGTTGAAGGCAATGATCAGCGGTGCCGTCAAGCTGCCCACTATCATTTTCGACGAGATAGATACCGGTGTCAGTGGCAAGATTGCCGAGAAGATGGCAGAGATTATGCAAGAGATGGGGGCGCAGGAGCGTCAGGTCATCAGCATCACCCACTTGCCGCAGATTGCCGCCCTCGGCACCCACCACTACAAAGTGGAAAAGAGCGAGACCCGAATGGGCACCATCAGCCAGATGCACCAGCTATCGCAGGACGACCGCATCCGCGAGATTGCACAGATGCTCAGTGGAAGCGATGTCAGCGAAGCCGCTATCAACAATGCCAAAGAACTTTTAAAGATATGAGACGCACAGCACTTTTCATCTATACACTCATTGTCTGCATTGCAACGGTGAGTGCACAAACACCCAACTGGTCCGCAAAGGCAGCCAAGGCAGTATTCACGCTGAAGACCTTTGCCACGGACGGCTCACTGCTGGGAAGTAGCAACGGTTTCTTCATCACTGAAGACGGAGTGGCACTGGGTCCACTCTCTCCTTTCCGCGGTGCCTCCCGAGCCGTCATCATCGATGCTGCGGGCAAAGAGTATGCCGTGGAGTATATGCTGGGAGCCAACGAGATCTATGACGTGGCGAAGTTCCGCATTGCCAACCACAAGACCACTCCTTTAGCCATAACCCCCAATGCCGAGCCTAACGGTGCTACGGTGTGGCAGTTGCCGTACAGCACGAAGAAGGTGCCCACGTGCCAGCAGATGTCCATCACAAAGGCCGAGACATTCCAGACCAGTTACACCTATTATACCCTGTCTGCCCGGACAGAAGAGAATACGGCCGGAAGCCCCGTGCTCAACAAGAACGGCGATGTCATCGGCCTCATCCAGCCTTCAACGGTTGCCAATGCATCGGCGTCTTACGCTGTGAGTGCCCCGTTTGCAAAGGCACTCAAAATCAATGGACTTAGCATCAATGATGCCACGTTGAAGAGCACGTCCATCCCTAAGGACCTGCCCGACGAGGCCGACCAAGCCCTCCTTACGCTCTATGTGGCCGGTTCGTCTCTGCCGGCCTCACAACAGGAAGCCCTCATCAACCGCTTCATTGAGAAATTCCCAACACAGGCCGACGGCTATATCTACCGTGCCCGCCTCAATACGGCCAATGCCAAGTTTGCCGAGGCTGACCGAGATATCAAGCAAGCCATACAATTGGCTGAGAAAAAAGACGATGCGCACTATAACTATGCGCTGCTCATCCTGCAACAGTTGGACAACTATCCCGACAAGCCATACAGCGAATGGACGCTCGATAAGGCGATGGAAGAGGCGCAGGAAGCCTACCGCATCCAACCACTCCCAGCCTATCGGCAGCAGCAGGCCCAGATTCTTTTTGCACAAAAGAAGTATGACGAAGCTTATCAGCTATTCATTGAGCTGGCTGACAATGGGATGCGGAATGCCGAAATCTACTATGCGGCTTCGCAGTGCAAGCTCCTGCAGGGCGACTCCACGGCAATGCTGGCACTGCTTGACAGTGCCGTCAACACATTCAGCAAGCCTTATCTCAAGCCGGCTGCCCCCTATCTGTTGGTACGGGCACAGGCACGCTATGAAGCGGGACAATACCGTAAGGCGGTGGGCGACTACAACGAATACGAGAAGCTGATGCGCACCACGCTGAACGACCAATTCTACTATTTCAGAGAGCAGGCAGAAGTCAGCGGTAAGCTCTACAAGCAAGCACTCGCCGACATTGAGAAAGCCATCGAACTGTCACCGGCTACACCTCTTTACTATGCGGAGAAAGCTTCTATTGAGGTACGGGTCGGAATGACAGACGAAGCGATAGCCACGGCGCAGCAGTGTATCCGCATTGCTCCGCAGCAAAGTGACGGTTATCTTTTCTTGGGATTGGCCCAGTGCATCAAAGGCAAGAAGAGCGAGGGAGTGGCCAACCTCACGAAAGCAAAAGAGCTTGGCAACGGCCAAGCCCAAAGTCTGATAGATAAATATTCGCGATAAAGCTATGCCGCACATCAGAACGGCAGCGGACCGTCGCCGCCCGTAGGCAGCTGGTCGCCCTGAAACGAATCATCCGATACGAATGGAGATGCGCCACCACTGGCAGCATCTCCATTTACTTTACTGGCCAGTATCTCGCCGCCAGTACGGTTCTTCCCGCCTCTGAGCCGGCCGTCTTCCGGATTCTCAAAACGCGTGTACTCCCCACGGAAAGTCAGCAGAACGTCGTCCGTAGCACCCTTACGGTGCTTGGCTATGATAATCTGTGCCATTCCGTGCAGGTCCACGCCTTTGTCCTCGTAGATGTGATAGTATTCCGGGCGATGCACGAAGAGCACCATATCCGCATCCTGCTCAATAGCACCCGACTCGCGCAGGTCTGAGAGCTGAGGGCGCTTGCCCTCCAGTCCTTCACGTCCCTCTACACCACGGTTCAGCTGCGACAGTGCCAAGATGGGGATATTCAGCTCCTTTGCCAGTCCCTTCAGCGAACGCGAGATGGTAGACACCTCTTCCTGACGCGAGCTGAAGCGCATACCGCTGGCATTCATCAGCTGCAAGTAGTCTATCATTATCATCTTGACTCCGTGTTCACGCACCAGTCGCCGTGCCTTTGTGCGTAGCTCGAAGACCGAGAGGCTCGGGGTGTCGTCAACGAACAGTGGCGCACCGTAGAGTGCCATTATCCGCTTGTCCAGCCGGTCCCACTCGTCGTCTTGCAGCTGTCCGTTGGTAATCTTCTTGCCCTGAATCTCACAGCAGTTCGATATCAGTCGGTTCACCAGCTGCACATTGCTCATCTCAAGCGAGAAGAATGCCATCGGGATTTTATAGTCTACGGCGATATTCTTGGCCATCGACAGCGCAAACGAGGTCTTACCCATAGCGGGGCGACCAGCAATAATCACCAAGTCGGAGGCCTGCCAGCCACTGGTCAGGTCGTCCAGCTTGTGGTAGCCAGACGGCACACCCGTCAGTCCACCCTTATTCTCATAGGCCACCTTAATCACGTCGATAGCATTCTTGATGACCGGGTCTATCTGGGTGTAGTCCTTCTTCATATTGGTCTGCGCCAACTCAAACAGGCGAGCCTCGGCATCGTTCATCAGGTCGTCTACATCGGTGGTCTCATCGAAAGCAACCGTCTCAATAGAGTGAGCAAACGAGATAATCTGCCGTGCCAGCGACTTCTGTGCCACGATGCGGGCGTGATACTCCACGTTGGCCGACGAGGCCACACGTGCACTGAGCTCCGTCACATACCCCGGTCCGCCCACGGCCTCCAGATTGCCGTCCTTTGCCAGCTGCTCTGTCACCGTCCATACGTCTACCGGCCTCTCGGCTACGTTCAGTGTACGCACAGCCGAGAATATTTTCTGGTTGCGCGGCTCGTAGAAGCTCTCCGGGGTCAGCATCTCACAGATGACGGCGTATGCATCCTTATCTATCATCAGTGCGCCCAGCACTGCTTTTTCTACTTCCACCGCCTGCGGCTGCACTTTCATATAAGGGTCTTCCACCGGCTGTTGCCGGCGGGTTCTGCGTCCATTGTTTGTCGTTTGTTCTGCCATAGTGAATGCAAAGATAGCAAATAATTGCGAATTACGAATTACGAAATATGAATTTATTCGTATCTTTGCACTATGATTACACATCCTATTGCAAAAATCAATCTCGGCCTCAACGTCGTCGGCCGCCGAGCTGACGGCTATCACGATCTGGAGACCGTGTTCTACCCTGTCCCGCTGTGCGACGCACTGGAGGTATTCCCGATGGACAGCCGTTTTCCGTCTGAGGCTGACTGCGACCTCAAAGTGACCAACATCCCTGTCGAGGGCGACGAGCAGCGCAACCTCGTAGTGCGAGCCTACCATCTGCTGAAGACCGACTTCCCCCAGCTACCCCGTCTGCACGCCCATCTTTATAAAGGCATCCCCACACAGGCCGGTATGGGGGGTGGCAGCAGCGACTGCGCCTATATGCTGCGACTGCTCAACAGCCAGTTCGCCTTAGGGCTTTCGGACGAAGCGCTGATTCACTATGCGGCACGGCTGGGAGCCGACTGTCCTTTCTTCATTCTGAGCCAGCCAGCCTATGCCGAGGGTATCGGTGAGCGTTTGCAGCCCGTCAGTCTCGACCTCAGCGGATGGCACATTGCCATCGTCCGCCCCGACATTCCCGTCTCTACACGCGAAGCCTTCTCGCTCGTCAAGCCCCAGAAACCCGGGCGCAACTGCCGCGACATTGTGGCACAGCCTGTCGAGACGTGGCGCGACGCACTGGTCAACGACTTCGAGCAGAGCGTCTTCGCCTTACATCCCGAGATTGGAGCCATCAAGCAGCAGCTCTATGCACTCGGCGCCACGTATGCCGCGATGAGCGGTTCGGGCAGTGCCCTGTTCGGACTGTTCCGCCAACCCATTGACATCAGCAGCCATTTCCCCCAGCACTTCACACGCTGCTTGGAACTATGACTCTCCCACCAATCGGGTGACTAATTATTGTGACTCTCCCGCCAACCGAGTGACCATAAAAACAACAGGCTTCCGATTCGCATCGGAAGCCTGTAACAACACAAACACAAAATAAAACTCAGTCGTATTACCGACTGGCTTTTTCCTTTCCAAACCTTACTGGATACCGCGCTCGCGCAGTTTCTGCTGCCAGTTCCACGCCGACTTGAGCGTATCCTCGAGCGAGGTCTCTGCCTTCCAACCCAGCACGTTGTTGGCCTTATCCGGATTGGCCCACACCTGCTCAATATCGCCGGCACGCCGCGGCGCATACGTCCAGTTCAGCTTCACGCCCGTAGCTTTCTCAAAGGCATCTACAATCTCTTTGGTCGAAGCACCGCGCCCCGTACCGATGTTAAATACCTCCAGCTTGTCCGAGTCCGTGTCCAGCACGCGCGTCATTGCCTTCACGTGCGCCTTTGCCAGATCCACCACGTAGATATAGTCGCGGATGCAGGTGCCGTCGGGCGTGTTGTAGTCGTTGCCAAACACCTTCAGCTGCTCACGAATACCAATAGCCGTCTGTGTCACATAGGGAATCAGATTCATCGGCACGCCATTGGGCAGCTCGCCGATGATGGCCGTCGGATGCGAGCCAATGGGGTTGAAGTAGCGCAGCAGGATTGCCTTAATCGGTGCACCACTGTTAATGTCGTCGCGGATAATCTCCTCGTTAATCTGCTTCGTGTTGCCGTAAGGACTCTCGGCCGGCTTGATGGGTGCATCTTCCGTCACGGGCAGGTTCTCGGGGTCGGGCTGGCCGTACACCGTGCAGCTGCTGCTGAAAATGATGCCCTTCACATCGTACTTCG
The DNA here is from genome assembly GCA_017476785.1 of Prevotella sp. Lineage (GTDB taxonomy): Bacteria > Bacteroidota > Bacteroidia > Bacteroidales > Bacteroidaceae > Prevotella. The sequence continues at coordinate 10,769 of JAFUZD010000039.1, forward strand.
GCATCAGCTCCAACAGATTCACCAGACTGACGATGTTGTTACGATAGTACAGCAGCGGCTTCTCTACGCTCTCGCCCACAGCTTTCGAGGCGGCAAAGTGGATGATGCCCTCAATGTCGGGATATTTCTGGAACACGCGCTCCATTGCTCCCAAGTCGCAGCAGTCCACCTGCTCAAAAGCCGGGCGCACGCCCGTAATCTTCTCAATGCCGTCCACCACGTTGGCGTTGGAGTTCGACAGATTGTCCACTATTACTACATTGTAGCCTGCATTCTGCAGTTCCACGGTGGTGTGGCTTCCAATGAATCCCGTGCCACCCGTTACCAGTATTGTCTGTTTCATCTGTATGATATTTGATTGTTTTGGCTTTCTGCCTACAAAATTACAAAGAAAATCTCAGAAAGCCATACTTTTCTGACAAGAATCATCCAAAAACAACCGGCAAGCCAACAAACTAAAATCAGGGTGCTATGCTTTCGAGCATAGCACCCTGATTTTTTACTATAAGGCTCTTCACCGCTTTTCTCAAGCGAAGAGCACTCAGAAACAGCGACACGTCAATCCAGTCCGAAAAGGGTGCGCAGGCCACCGTCGACTCCCGAGAAGCCCATAAAGGCAAGACTGAGCAGGCCAGCCGTGACGAGCACGATAGCCATTCCCTGCATACCGCGGGGCACACGAACCAGCGACAGCTGCTCGCGCAGTCCGGCAAAGACCGTCAGTGCCAGACCGAAGCCCAGTGCCGTAGAGAAGGCGTAGACGATGGACTGAAGTAGCGAGTAGTCCTTCTGAATGACGAGGATAGCCACGCCAAGCACGGCACAGTTGGTGGTGATGAGCGGCAGGAAGATGCCCAGTGCCTGATAAAGGGCGGGCGACACCTTCTTGAGCACAATCTCAACCATCTGCACAAGGGCAGCGATGACGAGGATGAAGGCGATGGTCTGCAGATACTGCAGGCCGAAGGCATCAAGCACATAGCGCTGGATGAGCCACGTGGCGATGGTGGCCAGCGTGAGCACAAAGGCCACGGCAGCCGACATTCCGAGCGAGGTGTCGATCTTCTTAGAAACGCCGAGGAAAGGGCAGATGCCGAGGAACTGCGACAGAATGATATTGTTGACAAATATCGCGCTGATGAAAATCAATACGTATTCCATATTCTTAACTCCTTATTTTATTAATAACCGCCACGAGGAAGCCCAGTGTAATGAAGGCACCCGGAGGCAACACGAAAAGCAGGATGTTATAAGTCTCGGAGAGCAGCGGCAGGCCGAAGACGGAACCCGAGCCGAGCAGCTCGCGGCAGATGCCGAGGAGCGTCAGACCGAGGGTAAAGCCAAGACCGATACCGATACCGTCGAAGAGCGAAGCCACGGGACTGTTCTTGGCAGCAAAGGCCTCGGCACGTCCGAGGATGATGCAGTTGACCACAATCAGAGGGATGAAGAGTCCGAGAGCTGCGTCGATATCGGGCAGGAAAGCTTTGATAACGAGCTGCAAGATGGTGACAAAGGCGGCAATGACGACGATGAAGACCGGGATGCGCACTTTATCGGGCGTCAGATTCTTCAGTAGCGAGATGACCACGTTGGTGCAGATGAGTACAGCCATCGTGGCCAGTCCCATCGAGAGGCCATTGAGCGCCGAGGTGGTGGTGGCCAGCGTGGGACACATTCCGAGCATCAGGACGAACGTGGGGTTCTCCTTTACGATGCCGTTCTTGATGATGCTGATATAGTTCATTTCTTTGGATTTTAGAATTTAAAGTTCAGAGCGTACACTGTCTCACTTCTTCTGTTCAGTGGCGCCACTCTCGCCATTGACGGCGGGATGGTAGAGAGCATTGTAAGCATTGTTGACAGCCAAGAGGAAAGCGCGGCTGGTAATGGTCGATGCCGTGATGGCATCCACCTGACCGCCGTCTTTACTAACGACGAGAGGCTCGGCGGGGTTCTTGCCGATGATGTCGCCCTTCTCGCCTTGCTGGAACCACTTGTCGGCCTTAGCCCCCAATCCCGGGGTTTCGGCGTGCTCCAGCAACGTATAGCCGAGGATATTGCCTTCGGTATTAAAACCCACCAGCACTTTCAGGTCGCCGCCAAAACCGCCCGTGGTACTCTCCACGGCAGCTCCGAGGTTGTTTTGCTGGGCATCCTGCACCTGATAGATGACATAGACCAGTTCCTTTCCTTTGGCATCGGTCTGTCGGACGGTGTCAGTCTTAGCAATGACCAGTTGGTCTACACCCATCACCGACTTGATGCCGTCGCTGAGGGCTTTCTCTTTCTGCGCGCTGATAGGGCCGCTGGTCAGATGGTTCACATAGGCCAGCACACCGCCCATCACTACCGTGACGGCCGTCAGCACGAGTACCATATTCTGCAATGATGATTCTAACTTCTTCATATAGCCATTTCTCCTTTACTGTTGTTTTGCCGGCACTTCGCCGAAGCGCTTGGGTTTCACATAATTATTAATCAGCGGCGTGAAAGCATTCATAATGAGAATGGCAAACGACATTCCCTCAGGGTAGCTGCCCCAGTTGCGGATAACTACCGTAAGGACACCGATGGCCACGCCATAGATAAGCTGGCCGCGCGCCGTCATCGGCGAGGTGACATAGTCGGTAGCCATAAAGATAGCACCCAGCATCAGACCGCCGCTCAGTATCTCGGCCACGGGGTCGGCATAGACGGGACTGGCCAGATGGAGCAGTCCGCTGAAGACGAAGACCGTAGCGATGATGCTCACGGGAATATGCCACGTGATGATTTTCTTCCACAGCATATAGGCGAGGCCCAGCAACAGAGCCAGTGCACAGAGCTCGCCGATGGTACCGGCACCGCCTGCCGTATGGCTACCCAGCAGCAGTGAGAGCGAGTCGGGCAGCTGGTCGAGCACCCCGGGATCGCCGCTCTTGATGGCCAGCTTCATAATAGACAGCGGCGTGGCGCCCGTCTCGGTATCGAGATACTGGCTCCACTGCCCTACCTTTGGCCAAGAGGTCATCTGGGCAGGGAAGCTGACCAGCAGGACGCAACGGCCTACCAGTGCCGGATTGAAGGGATTGCAGCCCAGTCCGCCGAAGGTCATCTTGCCCACGCCGATGGCAAACAGGGCACCGATGATGATAATCCATATAGGAAGATTGGACGGAAGGTTGAAACCGAGCAGCAAGCCGGTGAGCGCAGCAGAACCGTCGCAGATGGTAGACTGCTGGCGCTTGAGGATAAACTTGGTAATGGCCCACTCAAAAAAGACGCAGGCTATAACGCTCGTGGCACAGACAATGGCCGAACCGAGGCCAAAGTAGTAGAACGAGACGAGGAGCGCCGGAACGAGGGCGAAGATGACGCCATACATATTGCGCTCTACGGTGTCGGTTCCGTGTGCGTGGGGCGATAATGAAACTATTAACTTACTCATTTTCTGATTATTTCCTTTTTACGTTTTTACCCTTTTACTTTTTGGCCGCCCGGCCACGGATGATACCCATCACGGTCGACTTGCCCTGACGGATGTTGTCGAGCAGCGGGCGATGGGCCGGGCACGTGAACTGGCACGAACCGCACTCAATGCACGAGGTGATGTCGTCGGCCTCGGCCTTCTCCCAGTTGTGCAACGAAGAGACGGTGGCCAGCAGATAGGGCTCCAATCCCATCGGGCAGGCACTGACGCACTTGGCACAGCGGATGCAGGGCTGCGGCTCACGCCGACGGGCCTCGTCGCCACTGATGATGGTGACGGAGTTGGTACCCTTGCAGATAGGCACATCGACACTGGTCAGTGCCTTTCCCATCATCGGGCCGCCAGCCAGCAACTTGTTGTCGCCCTCAGGCAGTCCGCCGCAAGCCTCAATCAAATCGCTCATCGGGGTACCCATACGTACGAGGAAGTTGCCCGGATGAGCCAGACGCTTGCCCGTCACCGTGGTATAGCGTTCGAACAGCGGCTTGCGCTTCATCACAGCCTCGTAGACGGCATAGGCCGTTCCTACATTCTGCACGATGGCACCCACGTTGACCGGAATGGCCGGCGGTGCCGGTACTTGTCTATGGATGACGGCATCGACCAGCTGTTTCTCGCCTCCCTGCGGGTAGCGCTGCTTCAGCGGGACTATCTCTATGCGGTCGTCGTTCTTGGTCTTTTCGATGAACAGGTCGATGGCCGCCATCTTGTTGGTCTCGATGCCGATGTAGCCGCGCGTCACCTTTGCTGCCTTCATCAGCAGGTCAAGTCCCACGAGAATCTCGTCGGCGTGCTCCATCATCAGCCGATAGTCGGCCGTGATATAGGGCTCGCACTCCACGGCATTGATGATGACACACTCGGCTTTGGCCGTCGGCGGCGGGCACAACTTAATAAAGGTGGGGAATCCGGCACCACCCATACCCGTGACACCAGCCACTTTGATGCGCTCCACACTCTCCTCGGGCGTCAGCTCGGGATGCGCTTCCAGCGTCTCCAGCTTGTCAGAGCGGTCGATGCTCTCTTCCCACTCGTCGCCTTCGACGTTGATGATAATCACCGGCTTGCGATAGCCCGTGGCATCAACGGCCGTATCGACTTTGAAAACAGTTCCCGACACCGACGAGTAGATGGGGGCCGACACGAATCCGCCGGCTTCAGCTATGAGCGTGCCCACCTTCACCTTATCGCCCTTCTTCACCACCGGCTTGGCCGGAGCACCGATGTGCTGCGAAAGAGGGAACGTGGCCTGCTTGGGAAGGGCAGCCACCTGAGTGGGCACTTCGTGGGTCAGCTTATTCTCTTCGGGGTGTACACCGCCTATACTAAATGTCCTGATGTTCATACGTTGTCCTCCTTTTCTTTTACAGGTGTTACGGGTGCGGCAGGCTGCGGGGCAGGTGCTGCGGCGGGCTGCTCAACGGGTTTGGGCTTGGGAGCCGGGAAGTTGAGCGCGTGAATGGCTTTCGTGGGGCACGCCTCTACGCACTTGCGGCAGAGACGGCACTTGTTGAAGTCGATGTACGACACGTTGTTCTCTATCGTAATGGCCTCGAACTTGCACTCCTTCACGCACTTACCGCAACCGATGCAGGCAGCCTTGCAGGCCTTCATCGCCACAGGTCCCTTATCCTTATTGACACAGCTGACGTAGATGCGGCGGTTCTTGGGGCCTTTCTTGCGCAACTCGATGATGCCACGCGGACAGGCCTTCACACAGGCACCGCACGACGTACACTTCTCGTCGTCGACCTCGGCAATGCCCGTCTCGGGATTGATGCGGATGGCGTCAAACTGACAAGCCTCCACACAGTCTCCACAACCCAGACAGCCGAAGCCACAGCCCGTCTCGCCGGCACCGCAAGCGTGCATCGCCGCACACGTGCGCAGACCGGAATACTCTGCAATCTTGGGACGCACAGCACACGTTCCGTTACATCTCACTACGGCCACCTTCGGTTCGCCATTGGCAATCGCCATTCCCAACAGGTCGGCCACTTGTCCCATCACTGCCTGACCGCCCACCGGGCACATCAGTCCGTCGAGGCTACCAGCATCGGCACCCTTAACCAGAGCGTCGGCCAGACCGCCACATCCGGCAAAACCGCAACCGCCACAGTTGGCACCGGGCAGCACTGCAGTCACCTCGCCGATACGAGGGTCTTCGTAGACAGCGAATTTCTTGGAACAAGCATACAGCACGATAGCTGCCAACAGTCCGATGGCACCCAGCACTGCAACTGCAATCAAAATGAAATTCATAGTTCTTTGTTTATTTTTATTTGTTTTAGCTTATTTTTTCTCATTATGCTTCTATCGAGAAAGCCAGCCGCTGGCGCAGACGCTCGCGAAACAGCCATACCACCCCGTAATAGGGCAACAGGGCCAAGATGCCTGCCAAGGCAGCCCATCCCTCGTTGCCGGTGAGCGTCAGCACTGCAAACAGCACGCCAACCATCACGACGAAAGGCAGGCCGAAGGCTATCAGTAGTGCGTTAGAAGCTGTCTGCCGGGAGGCGGTAACCGTCACGCTGTCACCTACTTTCAGCCGTTGGCTATTGCGTTCGTTATAGATATCGACGAGCTTTTCTTTCTTCTCTGCCGCACTGCAATGCGAAGCCACTTGGCACGCAGCACACGCAGCCGTCTGGACGATGCGCACGCGAACGCGCCCGTCTTCGATGCTGTCAACGATTCCTGTGTGCTTGATTTTGTTATTCACGTCGGTTTGCTATCTCGGCTTTACAATTGCAAAAATAGCACTATCTTTCCGAATAAACAAACGAAAAACCGAATATTTTAGAAAATTATTCGTAATCGTTTGCAACATTTCAAATTCTTTTTTATACTTTTGTATCGGATAAAACAAATGACAATGAAACCAACCGAACAGACTCTGCAACAGATTGAGCGGGCAATCCGCAAAGTGGCCGACAAATTTCCTGCCAGCGAAGAAGCTACACTGCTGACCGACATCCACCTGCGCGTGACACAGGAAACGGGCGAGCTGGTGGCTTTCGACGATGACGACAAAGAGATTACACGCTGTGTGGTGGAGGAATGGATAGACAATAAGGACGACGATTTCTACGCCTCGGTCACCACCATCATCCGCAGTGAGCTGCAGCGGATGCAGAAGACGGTGGAGGCAATGTCGATACTCAAGCCCTACTCCTTCGTGCTCGAGGACGACGACCGTGAGAACATTGCCGAGCTCTATATGGTAGACGACGACACGGTCATCATCGACGAGGAGCTGATGAAGGGTTTGGAAGAGGATCTGGACGACTTCCTGACGCAGCTGATGAAGTAGAACGAAAATAAATTCTCGCGAGAATTTCCGGAATTTTCGCGAGAATCCTGAAAATTCTCGCGAAAATTAAAAGCGGCTCCCCCGTAACGGAGGAGCCGCTTCTGTTGTTTGACCCTGTCGGTTCAGCGCAGTCTGACCTTCACGGGCTTACTTTCGTTCTGCAACCGGTCGAGTGCGGTGACGACGTAGGTGCCACGCGCTGCGCCAGCCGGCAGCTCATAGTAGGTATCGGTCGTGACGGCCACTATCTTCGAGGCATCGTTCGTGCTGACCGTCTCGCCGTCAGCAAAGCGATAGACTACATACTTCACCGCGGCGTCTTTCCATCCCCGGCCCGACGGAGCCGTCCAGAAGAGCACCTGCTGGCCCTCAATGTCAATGCACTTCAGGCGGCGCGGCTTCTTCGGAGCCTTACCGTCGATGAAAGGCATTGCAGGCTGCAGGGCCGGATAGCGCCAATAGACATTGCGGAGATTGGTTGCGTAGTTGCCGGGATTGTCCACGGCCATCTTGGCATACCACAGCACCGTGCCGTCGACATTGGGCAGCTGGCTGTGAAGAGCCATCTTGGGAGCCTGCTGGTGTTCGCTGGGACGGGCGGCATTGGGATGCTTGACGGTGCGCTCAATGTCCTCGCCGATGTAGAGCGGACGGGCTCCGGCGTTCTTGTTCCACCAGCGAATCAGTTCCTCGTAGTCGGCCGTGGGATGGCCTATCTGCCAGTAGAGCTGCGGGACGCAGTAGTCTATCCAGCCATTGTTTACCCACAGCAGCACGTCGGCATAGAGGTCGTCGTAGTTCTGTAACCCGTTGGTCTGGCTGCCGTTGGGATCGTTCTTCTTGTTGCGATAGATACCGAAGGGCGAAACGCCGAACTTCACCCACGGCTTGACGCGGTGAATGGTCTCGGAGAGCTGGCGGATAAAGAGGTTGACGTTGTACCGGCGCCAGTCGCTCCGGTCGCGTATGCCGTTGGAGAACAGCTGGTACTGCGCATCGTCGGGTATCTGCTGACCTGCAACTGGATAGGGATAGAAGTAGTCGTCGATGTGCAGACCGTCTACGTCGTAACGGCTGACGATGTCTTCTGCCACTGTGCAGATGTAGTCGCGGTTCTCGGCAATGCCCGGATTGAGAATCAACAAGCCGTCATAGGCAAAGACGCGGTCGGGATAGCGGCGGGCAATGTGGTTGGCAGCCAGCGTGGGCGTCACTTTAGTCTTGGCCCGATAGGGATTGATCCAAGCGTGCAGCTCCATTCCGCGCTGGTGGCACTGCTCGACCATCCATTGCAGCGGGTCCCAATAAGGCTGTGGAGCACGGCCCTGCTCACCAGTGAGGAAACGGCTCCACGGCTCGAGCGCGCTCGCATAGAGCGCATCGCACTCGGGGCGAACCTGAAAGATGATGGCATTGACGCCCATACGCTGCAACTCGTCCAGCTGGCCGGTGAGCGTCTGCTGCATCTTTTCGGTGCCGAGATTCTGGAACTGTCCGTTGACGCATTGTATCCAAGCCCCCCGGAACTCGCGCTTGGGGGCTGACTGTGCCCACGCCGTCAGACTGACGGTCAGCAGCAGGCAGAAGGTGATGAATTGTTTTCTGAGCATTTTCTTATTTCAAGTGATTGTATATTTCGTTCGTCCAGTCTTCGCCGTTCTGCGGACAGAAGGTGCGGATGCCCAACCGGCGGGCAGCCTCCACATTGCGCTGGCCGTCGTCGACGAAGAGCGTCTCGGCGGGCAGGAAGCCTTCGCCGTCGAGCATCAGGCGGAAGATGCGCTCGTCGGGCTTCATCACGCGCAGCTGATAGCTGAGGTAGAAAGTATCCAGATAGTGCGTGAGCGCGTGCCCGCAGCCATCGAAGGCCGGGCTCATCACCCACTCCATCATATAGGGATTGGTGTTGGAGAGGAGCGCCACACGATAGCCCTCGCTGCGCAAGCGCAACAGTGCATCCAGATTGCGCTGCGGCACCTCCTTTGCATAGCCCTGCCAAGCGTAGGCACACTCGGCGGCAGTCACTTCGCGGCCAGCCAGCCGCCCCAGTTCGACACGGAATGTTTCTGCATCAATAGCACCGGCTTCAAGCTCGCCGAAGATGCCACTCTGCGTGTAGGCATCGAGCCGCTTGGCAGCATCGGGCACGCCCAGCTCCTCAAAACGGCGGATAGCCTGCGACTGGTCGAGCGTGATGATGACGCCGCCCAAATCGAATACGATGTTCTTTATTGTTCCTTCCATAGCTGTTTCTTATTTTTCCGCGCTTCGTCCAGCGACACCAGCTGCTGCTGGCCGCTCTGATATTCGTCGCGCAAATGTTCGTACTTGTCGTCCAGTTCCTGCTCCAGCTTCGGCTCTTCGTCCTCGTTGAGCAACTTGGCAGCCACCAGCGCATTCTGGCTGGCATCCTTCATCCACACCACGGGGCCGCCATAGACCGGTGCTATCTTCAGGGCGACGTGGAGCTCGCTGGTCGTCGCGCCGCCAATCATTATGGGAATATGCAGTCCGGCACGGGCCAGCTCGTTGGCCACTCCCACCATTTCTTCCAGACTGGGCGTTATCAGACCGCTCAGCCCGATGAGGTCTACCTTCTCTTCGATTGCTTTCCGCACAATCTGCTCGGCCGGAACCATCACGCCCATATCAATGACTTCGTAATTGTTGCAGGCCATCACCACGGCCACGATGTTCTTCCCGATGTCGTGCACGTCGCCCTTCACCGTGGCCAGCAGCACTTTACCGGCTTTGGCGGAGCCCTCGGTCTGCTGGGCTTCGATGTGGGGTTGCAGGATGCCGACAGCCTGCTTCATCGTACGAGCCGTCTTCACCACCTGCGGCAGGAACATCTTGCCACTGCCAAAGAGCTTCCCCACGGTATTCATTCCCTGCATCAGTGGCCCTTCGATAATCTGCACGGCGCGCTCATAATGGCCAAGAGCCTCGTCAAGATCCTGCTGCAGATAGTCGCCAATGCCCTTAATCAGCGCGTATTGCAAACGCTCTTCGATGCTGCCGGAACGCCACGCCTCCTCTTGCACTACCGATGACGGCGCAGTGCCCGAAGCACTCTTGGCCGCCTCTTGTGCAGCCTTCAGACGGTCGGCCAATGCAATCAGCCGGTCGGCTGCACCGGGTTTCCTGTTCAGCACGACGTCCTCGATGATTTCCAATTGCTCGGCAGGCAGGTCGCTGTAAAGGACCTTTGAGGCCGGATTGACAATACCAAAGTCCATACCCTGCTGAATGGCGTGATAGAGGAACACGGCGTGCATTGCCTCGCGGATATAATTATTGCCACGGAATGAGAAAGAGAGATTGCTGACACCGCCACTGACGTGGGCCCCGGGCAGATGGTTACGTATCCATCCCGTAGCCCTGATGAAGTCGAGTGCATAGGCGTCGTGCTCTTCCATACCCGTGGCTACTGCCAAGATATTAGGGTCGAAGATTATATCGAGCGGATTCATTCCAACTTTCTCAGTAAGAATGCGATACGCTCTTTCGGCAATTTCAATGCGACGTTCGTAGCTGGTAGCCTGCCCTTGCTCGTCGAAGCACATCACCACGACCGCGGCACCATAACGCAGAATAGTGCGGGCACGCTCAATAAACACGGCTTCGCCCTCCTTCAGCGAGATGGAATTGACGATGCACTTGCCCTGAAGGCACTTCAAAGCTGCCGTTATGACCTCCCATTTCGAGGAGTCTATCATCACCGGAACGCTGGCGATGTCGGGCTCGGCGGCTATCATATTGAGAAAGGTCACCATCTCAGCCGCCGCGTCGAGCAGGCCGTCGTCCATATTGATATCAATGACTAAGGCCCCGTCGCTTACTTGCTTGCGGGCAATGGCAATGGCCTCATCGTATTGTTTCTCTTTGATGAGCCGCAGGAACTTGCGCGAACCGGCCACATTGCAGCGTTCACCGACATTCACAAAGCGCACCTCGCTCGTCACGTCGAGCATATCCAGCCCACTCAGCCGCATCGTCGCAGGCGGGGCTACCACCTGATGGGGCTGTTTGCCTGCTACCAATGGGATGTAACGCCGGATGAATTCTTCGGTCGTTCCGCAGCATCCGCCGACGATGTTCACCAGTCCTTCATCGATAAACTCGGCTATCTGCGGAGCCATCGACTCGGCTGTCTCGTCGTAGAGTCCCATCGAATTGGGCAGGCCAGCATTAGGATAGGCACTGATATAGTAAGGTGCCTTGCTGGCCAGATGGCGCAGATAGGGCTTCATCTGGCGCGCCCCAAACGAGCAGTTCAGTCCGACAGAGAAGATGGGATAGCTGCTGATGCTGGCCAGAAAGGCATCGAGCGTTTGGCCGCTCAGCGTACGGCCAGCCAAGTCGCTCACCGTCACGCTGAGCATTATCGGTAGTTCGCGCCCCGTCCGCTCCATTGTCGTCAGAGCAGCATCAATGGCCACCTTAGCATTCAGCGTATCGAAGATGGTCTCAATCAAGATGAGGTCTACCCCACCCTCTATCAGTGCTTCCATCTGCTCCCGATATGCATCGAAGAGCTCGTCGTAGGTCAGCTCACGGATGGCAGGATTGCTCACGTCGGGCGACATAGAGCAGGTCTTGTTCGTAGGGCCTACGCTACCAGCCACATAGCGCGGATGCGCTTCGGTGCTGAACGCGTCGGCAGCCCGTCGGGCTATCTGTGCGCCGGCATAGGCTATCTCGCGGCAATAGTCTTCCAAGTGATAGTCGGCCTGACTGATGCGCTGCGCACTGAAAGTATTGGTCTCAATGATGTCGGCGCCGGCCTGCAGATACTTGCGATGCACATCCATCACGACATCGGGACGCGTCAGGCAAAGCACATCGTTATCGCCCTTCAGCTGACCCACTATATGTCCGAAGCGCGAGCCCCGGAAGTCGTCCTCCCCGAGCCCATACTGCTGCAACATCGTGCCCATCGCGCCGTCGAGCACTAAGATTCTTTCTTTGATGATTTCCCGAATATCTTTCACCTTAATTGTCCTTCTGTGTCAGTTTCCTTATTTGTCCTTCTGTGTCAGTTTCCTAATAGTGCTTCATTGCGCGGTCCATCTCGCGCCGGTCTTCTTTTTCCTTCAGCGTCTGCCGCTTGTCAAACTCCTTCTTACCTTTACACAGGGCGATATCGACCTTTGCCCGTCCTTTCTCGTCGATAAAGATGAGCAGCGGCACGATGGTATAGCCAGTCTGCTTCGTGGCACTCTCGAGCCGTGCTATCTCTTTACGCCGCAGCAGCAACTTACGGTCGCGCTTCATCTCGTGATTGTTGTACGAGCCGTAGAAATAGGGGCTAACACTCATCCCTTTCACCCACATCTCGCCGTTGATGACGTAGCAGTACGTGTCTACCAGACTGGCCTTTCCCAATCTGATAGACTTGATTTCCGTGCCTGTCAGCACGATGCCTGCCGTGTAGGTCTCAATAAAGAAGTATTCAAAAGAAGCCTTCTTATTACGTATGTTGACAGGACTTTTCTTCCTTATCTGTTCTTCTGCTTTGTTCATTTCATTCTTTTTTCGTGGAAGGCGGAGGGAGTTCCCATCCACCATCACCATCCACTATTCACCAAAGTCTACCTGCACAAAATGCTCTAAGTGCTCGTCTACATAGTGCGCAATCAGAGCCGTCCACTCCTCTTCGTTCTCCACGAAGGCATCGTCCAAGTCGTCAAACTCAGGATACTGTTCAAACAGTGCCATAAACTCGTCGTCCGTGCAGTCGCGCGTCAGCTCGCTGCCATACTTCACATAGAGCGTGTGCGCCTCGTAGATGAGCTTCGACAGGTCGCGCAGCCCCCACAGCTTGAGCACTTTGGCCAGTGGATTCTTGAAGATGAAAGGGCCATAGCCGTTGTATATCAGTTGTACGAAACCGCCGTCCATCACCTCTTCGTGCAGCATATCCCACGCCAGCAGCGTGTTTTGGTCGGCCGTCAGCTGCGCCATCGTCTCGGCCGTCAGCTCGCCGCCAATCGCTTCTCGCAGCGCCTGCAATACAGCCGCCACGAAGGCATCCGGACCTTCGCCGGCCGCGCGGCGCAGCACTGCATCCTTTATCTTAACTTCGATCATAGTTCTATGATTTTCTCTTCAAACATTCCCTCACGATTGATTGCATAGCGACGGCTCTCTTTCAGTTCCGCAGGAGCCGATGCCGACGCTGGCCGGAAGTAGCGCAGCAGCGTGACATTATAGTTGCTCGTGATGAAGAACTGCATCGTCTCCTCACCAAAGCGGTCACGCTCGTCGCGCACGGGCATCTGCTGGTAGATGCACAGCTGGTCTATGACCTCGTACAGCCCGTCGATTGTCAGCAGATAGAGTGCCGCGGCCACGGAGTCCCGCCTCTCGGCCAGCATCACTACGCGCTTATGCCACGCTGGCGGCATCGTCACCATCAGCAATTCGGCCTCACCGTCGTTGCCGAATATCGGCTGCAACTCGACTGGAACGGGCTTAAAACCCGGCAGGAACTTCACGAAGTCGTCCGAGAAACTCAGCGGAATGGTGCACCGTCCCATCGTATCCAATGCGGCCTCCACAGGATCCGTCGCCCGATTCAGCCCCTGCATCCGCAGCATCTCGGCCTGCTCCAGCCGGCGTATGCTGTCTATCTGGCGTTCATAGTCCTGTGCCGAGGGGCGGTGACGGCACGCCGTTGTCAGCATCGTCACACCACACAGCACGATTATCGCATATACTATTACCGCTCGCTTCATATCTTCTGGGATGCAAAGATACAAAGAAGTGGGCGGAAAAGCAAATTTCTCCGTCATTTCTTTTCAGCGGAGAAATGCTCCTGAGGCTGGGAATATTTGTAGCAAAGGCTGGGGAGCGATGCTCCGCAGCCTCCGGAGCATCACTCCCCAGCCTCAGGAGAAAGCCTCCGCGAACTCGGAAATGAAAGACAGGCGACTATGATTCTCACAAAGACTGCCCTGAGGACTATATAAAGGTGATTGGATATATTTCTATTCGTATGCTCGCATCAGCTTCTTTGCAGTACAATCGCTTTTTAGTGGACTTTGGCTTCGCCGTGCTCGGCTCTGCCATTTTCACTTTTGGCAAAATCATTCGTTTGTTTTAACCATATTATTAACAGCAAAGTATGAATGAGGCTATCTTTATGCCTCCCTATGCCTCATTTAAATTTCTTGCTCGGTAGTCGGTAGGTGACAGGCCGAGGTGCTCCTTGACAAACTTGCCGAAGAAGGAGATGTTGGGAAAGTCGAGATCGGTTGAGATTTCCTTGATGGTCTTGTCGCTGTAGCGCAGTTGCTGGCGGATGGTATTGACGGTGGTTTCGTGGATGAGATCGAGCGGGGCACGGCCAGACTCGTCCTTAACACACTTCGAGAGATACTTCGGTGTGACGTTCAGCATATTGGCAAAGGCCGACACGCTGCGCACACGGCCTGCCGACTCAGCCAACAGACTTATGAAGCGACGGTAGATGAGTGTTGACTGGCGCACGCTGGCATCTTTGTTGTCCTGCGCCGCATCAGTATCAGCCAAGGCTCCCATCTTCCTTTCCACCAGCATCATAAACTCCATCATCAGTGTCTGAAACAGCATACGCACCACGTCGTGATGGAACGAGCCATCCGTGCCCTGCGTCTTCAGCATCATCAGACTGTAGTAGTGGCTGGTTATCTGCCGCTCTCGCTCATCAAGCAGGAAGACGGGATGCTCGCGGATATATTCCACCTGCTGCCACACGTATTTATTGAGATAGTGCGAGCGGTCTATGGCCCGCCGGGCAAAGGCAATGACCTTCACCTTTGCGTTCTGACTGAGCATAAAACTATTCATAATCTGCCCCGGCAGATAGACAAACAGGCAGCCTTCCTCGATGCGGTATTCTTGCTCTTCGACGGTCAGCATCATACGCCCCTCGGCGCAGAACAGCGTGATGATAAAGTCAAGCGCCGTGTTCTCATAGTCCGACAGCGTGAGCCGCGTGATGTCGTCAATCACCAGCAGGTCGCCATCATTGTAGTCAAACAGGTGGTTCTTCCAGAGTTCGTCAAAGTCCAAATGTCTCATCGTGTCCTATTTTGCCTGCAAAGGTACGATATTTTACGCAAAAATGCTATAATAAAAATACTTTTTGGCCTCTCTTTTCGTGCCACTTCATCACATTTCCCGCGAAATAGCAACAAGTTTCGCGGAAATTTTGTACCTTTGCACTCACATATAGCAATAGGAGAAAAGAATTATGGCAATACCAGTAACAAATATCCCAGTGCTGACGGGTGAGGTGGCAGAGCGCTTCATTGAGCAGTGCGAGTACAACGCACAATATCTGCGCGGTTCAGAATATCGCGGAGAATTTGAGGACATCTACAAAGACATTATTGCACGTTCACCCATCCTGCAGAAATGAACATCATTGATCTCAAGTTCGTTCCTCAGGGAACTCCTAGTTTGAATATTCAGGCTTTCGACTGCGGTCGGAAGTCTGTAAATGACTTCTTCCACAATGAGGCGCAGGACTATCAGGACGAACTTTTCGGCAAGACCTACTATTTCTGTCTGCCAGATAGTCCCTCTGAAATCGTAGCAGGCTTCACCGTGGCCAATGCCAGCATCTTCACCAAGCGTCTGCCCAATGCCCGCCAGAAGAAGATTGGCCGCGAGGTACACCATGAGAAGGGACTTATCAACTATCCCTCCATTCTTCTTGCCCAACTTGGTGTCGATGTCAAGTATAAAGGCCAGCACCTCGGCCCACAGATTATAGACTTCGTGATGGGATGGTTCACCTCAGCCAGCAATAAGTCTGGTTGCCGCCACCTTATTGTCGATGCCTACGACGAGCCGCACCTGTTGGAGTTCTACCAGCGCAACGGCCTCAACCTTTTCTTTTCTTCTCTCGAGCAGGAAATGCAATACCGCAACTGGGACGTTGAGAAGGACGGCCCTCTGGAGACCCGTCTGATGTTCCGTGACATGATTCTGCTAAAGCGGCCATCAATCAGAAAGTGATGCGGACGGACGAGACGGTGTAATTATTATAAAATGTATAGGGCGAAAACAGAGAAATGCCTGATTGCTATACGAAAGTTGCCTAATCTTACAGCGAGATTAGGCAACTTTCGATTTGATAGGATAACGGAACAAAAAAAAGACCGCCCACGGATGGATGACCTATAAAATATTGTTGATGTGGAAATAAAGGCTGTCGCATAATAAGATTATAGATGATACAATAATTGTGTACCAATGTATTAAATAAAGCGACTGCCATAGAGCCTATAAATGACAGTCGCAGAAAAGTACAATCTCGACCATATCGAAAAGGTTTGCATTCAATGGTTACGATTATTTACCTGTATCGTTCTGATTATATTTAGGACGGTCACCGCCATGCTGTTGCTTGTATCGTTTGATTTCTCCCTCTTCCCAAGCACTTGCTGCCGCAGGCGTGGTGATATTACCAATCTTTTCCATCTTAGTGAAGTCCATTCCCTCGCTGCGATGTTCCCTTTCACGCCGCTCAAGGTCATTGGTAGTACCGTAGTAAACGATACGATTGCCGTCCTTTATACGATATTTGTATGTATCTCTGGTAGCCATCTTATGTGTTTTCAATGTTTAACATGTTTATTCCCCTTTTTATGCAGAGAGGTACTCTGCTATCTTTTGGCTAACAGGTAAAGATGAGTTATCCCATCACAATCCTCTCGGACTTAAAGGCTTGTGAAAGCCTATAGGTTCTAATGTTTCATTAGCAAACACCGTACCAAACCGTTCCCTGCCAATATGTACAGACAAATTGTCAGCAACTAATCTCCAGAGGAGTGAAATAAAGAAAAAAGACCACCACGACGAACAACCAATAAAATATTATGATGTGGGAGAACAAAGGTCAGAAAACTGAAGACAAGTTTGCCATTGGGACTTTTCGCTCTGCTATTAATAAATTTGTAAGCGACACTTACAATTTTATTTATCCTGTTGCATAGTCCAAATTCTGTTAGTACCTTTGCCGCGATTTTTAATTATAAATAATATGGGAAATTTTGAATTCAAAAAGGGTAAAGGCTCTATTTTAGGGAATGTAATGGATGATGTTGAAGATGCAGATGCAAGGAGTGCGCTAAAGGCATTTCATGTTCGCTCTATCATGCCTGTAATGGTGAGATTTTTTGAGGCAAAATTTGGATGGCTCCCTTTCAACTTGTTTGCAGGCATAAAGAAGCAAGCAGATGACATGACAGAAGAATTGCTGACTGACATTGAAAACAAGCCATTACCTCCTCAAATTATTAAATTACTTGAGCTAGATTTGAAGAAGAAGGACCAAGTGTCTTTGCTAAAGGGGGTAACGCTCACGAAAGAACAACTGGGAACATTGTTTCTGCAAGCGGGTAAGAGAGGATACAAATTTAGTAGCTATCGTTTTGAAGGGAGGCCGAAACAATATGATGAAAAGGATTTGCCAACTTTTATTTATTTGCATGATAACGGCAATGTCGAATATGGTGGGAATACCAATTTGACAGAAGGGCAAATGAAAGACTTAGTTCACACGTCGAATTTTCTTGTAGCTCGTATTCTTGACAATGGAAAGCACTGGCATTGCTTTTTCCAAAATGCTAATGGCCTCCAAGGAAAAGAACATGGCAAATCGGGGGCACAACCTCACTTGCATTATGTGTCAGATTCTTTTGGTTTGACAAAAGATGACTTGATAAAGCTCATAAAAGATGGGAATTACCCCCATTCTCCTGTACACATTTTGCTAGAAGACTAATAAAATGCCCATCCGAAAAGAACAGACTTCTTTAGGATGGGCCTAACTTTTAGTAGATGAATGGGAATACTATTCCGTCTATTAAGAATTCGACTTTAATATGGTCTATCTTCTTATATTTGATATTGAAGAAGCCTGAGTATTCTACTTGATTCTGAATCGTATTGTTCTTTGCATACCCCTCATTTAGTTGTTGTCTGATTTCATACTGACCAGATGCATATCTTTCAACATTAGCCATTGCGTTCTGTTGGGCAGCATAAGCAGCAGCACCATTGTAAGATTGTGTGTTAGATTTTCCATAAGTTGTTGTATATGCGGAACCGTATGCATTCGCATAACCGTATGTGTTACCTGAGTAGCCATAAGCATGACCATATGCAGACGTGTAACTATTTCCTGAGTAAGTTGTTGACGAAGAACTATAACCCGCATTTGAAGCAGCCATACCTTCTCCAAGTGCTACCCAAAAGTTGTTCCATGCCTGCTTTCTCGCCACTTTCTTGTCATACTCATAAGAACTTAATACTTCAAGTGGAATCGTTTTTAACGGTTTCCCTTCTTGAACAATATATCCTTCGGCAGACATATTATTAAGTGCAAATAAAATACTCTTACCACTGAAATTCTGCAAATCCATATTCACTGTGTAGTACTTTCCGTATTCTTTGACTGCCTGTACATACATGGTCAAAACAATATCTTTAGCCTTGACATATTGGATTAGAACGTTATTCTTTAAATACATACCCCTCTCTCTAACAATAGGATAGTCTTCCACCATTTTATCCAAATTTACAAACTCTGTAACTTGTGTTGTGTCTGGCCTAATTCCAAAAATATTATAAGCATTGGAATTCTGTTCACTTTCGATAACATCAAATGTAACACCGTTCGGAATCTTTTCAAATTCTAATGCAAAGCAATGAACTTGATTCGGATAGTCGAAGAGCATATCAATTTTTTCTGCTTCTGAACTGATGGGCATATTGATACTGTTAATAAGATGATATTGCTTGTACGATCCATTTACCCTTGCGAAAGTTTTCTCATTGATATTACTCCAATCTATACCTTCTTGACGTGTGTACTTTAGATATACCATTGTACTTGATTCTCTGTTGTCAACTTGCAACACTTCCATCATTGGCGGAATTTTATCCACGCTAACCTTGTTGTACTGCGCAAAAGAAATACTTTTTACGCCAAGTAAAAATGTGCCTGTCAGAATAATTGTTTTAAAGTCCTTCATATGATAACACTTTTAGCTGTCCCTTCAGCACCAAATTAGGACCATTAGTTTTTGTAGAAGCGTGGCACTGATATACCACTTCTTCAAAAGGAGGTCGTGAGAATTACCTTGAACTGAGAAGGAGTAACCAGCCCACGCTATACGCGCGAGCCGATACACCGTCCTTGCAGTTCAATTTGGAAGTTTCTCACGTTTCCTTTTGCAAGTCGAGCATAACGCTTCGTTGTTTCAATATGTCTTTGCGTTCCTTTCGGATTACGAGTGCAAAGGTACTGAAAATTTGGCAGACTGCGACAAGTGAGGGCAGAAAAGTTTCTGGTTGATGCAAAATTTGTTGCGAAATAGGGCGGAAAATTCTTTAATTCCATTTGGAAGTGATGTCATGTTGGTTTGAACATACGCCCCAATAGGCTCATCTGATAAGAAGATAAGCCTATTTGCCGAACACTGTAGATTGGTCTTACTCAGTTTGTAAGCGTCAAACTATCGGTATGTGAGCTTCGGACTGTCAGTTTGAAGCCTACAAACTGGCAGTCCGAAGTATTAAAACGACTTTGATATTGGCTCTTACGCGAACTCGTCTCAATGATACGGGAAAAAGAGCACAAAGGCGAGTGTGCCGACGAGCAGCCAAATGGTGGTGCCGGTAATGTCGCGCATAGCAACGAGCGTGGCCTGAGCGGTGATTTTCCCTCGCAGGGCGGTGGCCGAGAGTTGCTGGGCCTCGAGGGTGCTGCCGCCATTGACCTGACCCATACGGCGTAGTCCGTAGTCGTAAGTGGCGACCTGCTGGTTTTCGTAATCGATGTTCTGGGCCAGTCGCTGAATGTAGTGCTGTTGCCGCTCCTGCAGCCAGTTGGTGTAGAGCGACATACCCGCCACTGGTGCCAGTGCGTTGCGGAAGAAGAGCATCACGAAGACGAACGTGGTCATATAGCGCACAGGCAGATGCTTCATACCCAGCGGCACCAGCATAGCGTAGGGGATAAACAGTCCGGCATAGTTGACGACGGTCACCAGAACTATGTGTTCGAAACTGCCTTCCGTCTGGTATTGAAAATAGAGGTAGATGTCGGCCACGAGCAGCAGCCCGAAGCCCACGGAAAGAATCCAGCGGAAATGAACACGTGCAAAGGCCATCGCTGCTGAAATGAGCAAGCCGATGAAACACCCAAGAATTGCCCACGAGGACAGCATCCCGGCATCAAAATTACCCGCATTAGTTGTCATCTTGGCAAACGTCGAAACGAACATACTGCACGAGAAGAGCACCATCAGCACCGTGAACAGCAGGGCTGACAGCCAGACGTTCTTCTGACCAAGGACACGCCACTGCGGACTCTCAAAGCGGTTCGACAAGAGCAGATAGCCTGCCGACGACAGCAGCAGGACAGCCGTTGCCCAGACGATGCGCGGCGACGAGAACCAGTCGAGCGTTTTGCCGCACACCAGTATGTAACTGAGCGACACCATCATCACGCCGAGACACACGACGACGGGCATTTTCTTCCACTCCCACCGATACCTGACAGTCTTCTCCTCGTCGGGCATCGTGAATTTCACCAGCAGCAATGCTGCAAGCAGCATCACCATCACCACGTAGTAAGCGTGGCGCCACGTGGCGTGGTAAGCGTAGTAGGCCGTCAGCACATTGCCCAACTGCGCAATCATCAGCATTACGCCGTAATAGCCTGCCATCTGCCACGAGCGTGCGTGTTCGCTCTTCGCCCGTTCCTCCTGACTCGGCTCCTCGGTCAGCACAAACTGGCTCAGCGCATCAATGCCCATTCCGTACTTTACGAGCGTAAACGTGATGTTCATCATCAGCATCACGCGGACGAACCCGATGATGAGACACGCCACGATGGTCAGCAACACATTGTCTGTCGTGGCAATCACAGCATTCAGTGCCAGCAGTATCAGCATAGCCCGCATAAATAGATGTTTTACCCGTCGGATGGTCATAAAGCCCGCCATAAACGGGGCAAATAGTGCCATACCGATGCTCGTGGTATAACTGGCCAGCTGGATGTTCTCATTGTGAACACCCAGTCCGCCCGCCATCTCCGCCAGATTGTTCATATAGGCACCGCCCGAGAACGTGACGGGAAAGAACATCAGAAACAGCACGAGACAGCCTACGGGCCGCGGCATCCAAGCGTAAAAGGGATAGCTATCCTTCATTACTCCACTTTGACCTTAATCTCACACATCATACCAGTGGCGAGGCGTTGGTTGTCCTCATCAGACAGACTGGAGAAATCGATGCGGACGGGGACGCGCTGCTGGATTTTCACGAAGTTGCCAGCCGAGTTGTCGGTGGGCACCATAGAGTATTTGGAGCCTGTGGCACTGCTGATGGCGGAGACGGTGCCATTGAACTTCCGGCCCTTGAAGGCATCGACCGTGATGCTGACGCGCTGCCCCACGCGCAATCGTTCTATCTGCGTCTCCTTGAAATTGGCTGTCACCCATTTCGACGTGCCGCTGATGATGGTGGTCACGGTCTGACCCGCACCTACCAACTGGCCTTCCTCGATAGTGCGGCGGCCCAAATAGCCGTCGTTGGGCGCGGTGATGACACAATAGGACAGATCGAGGCGTGCCTTCTCCAATGCAGCCTCGGCTTTCAGGATGGCAGCCTCCACGGTGGTGCGTTTCTGGCCTACCTCCTGCACCTGCGAACGGGCGGCGTTGCGCTGGCTCTCCAATGCCTGCACCCTGACCTTCGCCATCTCCAGATTGGTGTGGTATTCCTCTACAACCATCGGCTTGGTGGCCTTCTGCTCCAAAAGTCTCGAGAAGCGGGCGTAGTCCTCAGTCAACTTACGCACACGGATGCGGGCTTCCTCAATCTGTGCGTCGATGGCTCCGGCACTGCTCACGACAGTCTGCTGACTGGCCGACAGCGAGCCAAGACCGTTACGCGCCTCCATCAGTGTAGCCTCGGCCACCTTTACGGCAATCTCGTACTCGTGCGGGTCGATGACGATCAGTGTGTCGCCTTTCTTCACATACTGGTGCTCCTTGAAGCGAATCTCCTTGATGTAGCC
Source organism: Prevotella sp. (assembly GCA_017476785.1). Taxonomy (GTDB): domain Bacteria; phylum Bacteroidota; class Bacteroidia; order Bacteroidales; family Bacteroidaceae; genus Prevotella. The sequence goes on from JAFUZD010000039.1 coordinate 32,639, forward strand.
CGCCGACCGCACGTTGACGGGAGCCATATACTGCTCCACCTGTGCATCGTCCGTCGCCTCGTAGTCACGGCTGCGAAGCATATTCCACACCACTGCCACGGCAGCCACGACCAGTACCACGGCCACCACATTTCCCACAATTTCATATGTCTTGTTCATAACTGTAATTGTTTTATTCGTTTATGATGGTATCCAAGTTTCCCGACAATCGCAGCAAATCCACTTGTGACTTATTGAACTGATAGTGCGCCGTGACAAGATTGCCCTGTGCCTCACGCAACCGCATCTCGTCTTGCAGCAGTTCGGTCATCGACGATACGCCCTCCTTATATTTGATTTCCGTCACACCATACACATCAGTGGACTGACGGAGATTCTCGCGTTGGATCAGGAATATGCGCTCCGTCTGGGCGATTTGCAGCACGGCGTTGTCGTACTGCTCTTGCAGTTGAGCGTGCTGTAGCAGTCGGCTGTTGCGCGCCTGCTCCTGCTGGTGGCGATACTGATGGATTTGCAGCCGCCGCTTGTTGGCATCGAAGAGAGGGATGCTGACGTTCAGCCCCACGTAGGCATTGCCAAACCAGTTGTTCTTGGAGCCAAAGAAGTCGCCGGCGCTTTCCTGAAATCCCATATAGCCCATCTGTCCAACCAGCGTCAGCGAGGGCAGATAGCCTGCACGGGTCTGACGGATTTGGCGGTCGAGCAAGGTCAGTTTCTGGTCTGCCAACTGTAGTTCGGGCAACTGCTCGTTCAGTCCGCCGACGGGCAGTTTGGTAATGTCCTGCGGCATACGCACCACGTCAATCGGTTCCGTGGCGTCGAGGTTCAGCAGGAAGCGCATCACATTCATCTGCTGCCCGTAGAGCATCACTACCTGATTGCGTTGCGCAATGAGGTTCTTGCGATTGATGTCCACGCGGGTATAGTCAATCTCCAGCACCACGCCCTGCTCGTAGAGTGCGCGGGTGATGCGGCAGAGCGAGTCCATACGTTCGATGTTCTCGTCCAGCAGATAGCGGTTTTCGAGTGTAGCCTGTGCCATAAAGTACACCTGTGCAATCTGTACGGCGAGGTCGAGCCGCGCTTTTTCGTAGGACGTGTGGTTCAGGCTCTCCACCACCTTAGCTGCGTCGATGGCTGTATAGATGGTGGCATTATAGAGAGGTAAGCCCACCTGAATGACTCCCTGCGCCGTCAGCGGCATCGTGCGCACTTTGCCCCACGTAGGGTTGTCGGGGAAGTCGGCTCCCAACAGTGTGCTTGTCGTCACGTTCACAGGCCGCTTCAGGTAGTCGCCCGCCTGTAGTGTTCCGTTTACCTGCGGCAACAGGTTCGCCCGTGCCTGCGACACCGTTGTCCGTCCCGCCTCAATCCCGATGCGGGCATTCTTCAGACTGAGGTTCCGCTCAATGCCCATACGGATGCACTCCTTCAGCCCTCGCTCCGCCGTCTGTGCCTGCGCGGTTTGTGCCTGAGTAGTTTGCACCGAGAGCGGAAACAGTGTCAAGAGTAGAAGTCCCAAAATTCCTGTTTTCTTGTTCATTTGCTATCGATTGTTTGAATTTTGGGAGCAAAGTTAATCCTTCCACCGCGATAGTCGGTGTTCCAAATATCCCCGTTAGTCGCGGATATGATTTTGAGGTGGCACTCCGGCCACCATTTGCAAAGAATAGAACAGTTAAGGATGCGAAATTACAGCAACTGCCGAAGGCGGCAGCCTGTGGAGAGGGCGGTAAATTGGAATTTATGCTTCAATGATTCTTGATGTAAGATTTTACAATCCCATAAAGCAATACAATTTCATGAATTGACGTGAAAAGAACTAAATACATCCACCAAGTAAAGGCGGCACCTCCTTGTCCTTTAAAGAACATCAGATAGTAAAGGGGAACAGAATATGATAGAAATATTACCATACTTATAATGCTCCTTTCGCGGCTGATACGAAGTCGCTCAATAAATATCAACACTATTCCAACCAAAGAGAGTAGGTAAGCAATGGCATTATCATCCATGTCGTAAATTCCGATTTCTCTGTTTTCAATTCGCCTGCAAAGGTACAAATAATCGGACGAGAAAAACGAAACTTGGCTAATCTCTTAACGAAAATTGCCAAGTCTCGATGTGATTTTTAGGAGGACTATGTCCTATCCACTCATTTGCGGTTTCGTTTTATACATTATTCTATTGTGATTCCCTTTGCTGGCATACGGAACGAGAAGGTTGTTTCGTTGTTGACTGTGGATACAACGAAATCGCCTTTCGTGATAACATCCATACCGACGAGCACATCGTAGTCGAATTCGCTGTAGTCATCACCGCTCAATACGCGGAGATTGGCAATCTTGTAGCCATTTTCGAAACAGAGGTCAATGAGGTAGGTGTTGACATCGATAATGCCGTTCAGCGTGGAAACAGCTTGCTTGCCACTCGGTTTCAAACCCAATGCGGTGACTATCTCAGGCGTGATTACCGTATTGGTCGCCCCCGTGTCCCACGCGGCGTTCTCAATCTTGCAGTAGCGGCGATTGCCGTCGGCATCGGTCACGCCGTCGGGCATGACCACGAAGCAGTCGGTGATGATGGCATCCTCCCGACTACCGAAGTTCTTCTTCAAAATACTCATCGCGGCAGAATGCTTGACGTGATGACACGGTGCGTTCTCGGAGTCTGCGGAACTGGACGTGTCGAAGTGAATCGTGCCACATGACCATCGCCCCAAGGCTCAGCCTGGACGGTGACGGTGATTTTGGGGAAACTTGTCTTGTTCATAATTGCAATTATTGTTTGATATCGGGTGCAAAGTTACAACTTTTTCCCGAAAGTTATTCGTTTCCGGGCGAGAAAAACGAAACTTGACTAATCTCTTAACGAAATGGGCTATTCCGACACTCTTTGGGCAGAGGTTTTGCGCTCTCTGATGGCATCGTGCGGACACACGCGGATGCACTTCTTACAGCCGATGCAGGCTGACGGATGCTCGATATAAACGTGCTTGTGTACCCAAAGATTGATTTTCCCGATGATCTGTTTCGGACAGGCTTCGACACACTGCCAGCAAGCCTCGCAACGGCGGGGATTGACGGCTACGAATTTTGATTGCAAGTTCTTCATTTGTTCTATGTTTTGATTTGACGGTGCAAAGGTACAGGGTGTTGACGGAACTCTGTATGAACAAATGAGGGCAGAGTTTGGACTAATCGTGGTAATTGGCACGGAATGCGCTGGGACTGATGCCGACGGACTTGGAAAACAGACGGGAGAAGTAGGCATAGTCGTCGAAGCCAAGCAGACGGGAAATCTCCTGTATGCTGAGCGTGGAGTAAGCCAGTTCGCGCTTTATGCATAGCACGATTTCGCGGTTAATGTACTGGCTCGTGGAGAGGCCGACGGACGCGGTAAGGATCTCGTTGAGATAACCCACGGTGATGTTCAGACGGTCGGCGTAGAAGGCGGGCTGACGGTTTCGGGCGATGTTCGCGTCGAGCAGCGAGGTGAAGCGAAACAGCAGTTCACGATGGCGTGGATTGAGTTTCTCCGTCTCGTCGTTCTGACTGACAATCTCCGTGAAAACATCCACGGCAACGCGGGCGAAGTCTTTGGCATTCTTCCGAGCCTGCTCACGCTCGGAAGAATTGATGCAAGCATCATTCTTCTCTCGCTCAACCGCAGCCTTGGCATTCGGGTCTGTCAGTCGGCAGTGGAGCATCGGGAATAGAACCACCAGCTCCGCCTCCTGACGCTCGGGGGCGGGCAGTACCCGCCGAGAGAATGCAAACCGCTGCATCGTCTGTCGGTTGGCCTCGCCGATGTGTACGCCGTCAACACACAGTAGCCAGCCCTCCGTGTCGCGGGCATCGACGAACTGATGTACCTGCCCCGGCAGTATGCAGCCTATTTCGTGGGTATGGACGACTTGTTCGCTGAAGTCCACGCAGAGACGCAGTTCGCCACGTGTGAGCAGACAGAAAAGGTAGTAATCATCGCGATGCAGCCCCGTGAGACTGCTTGCCTTTCCGCCCATCGTCAGGCTCCTCAGGCTGATGCCGCCCTCGGCGTAGTCGGTGATGTGGTTGGTGGGTATTTGCATAAAAATATTATGGGCGAAGCAGTTTTTCCCGCTCCCGTTTCGTCAGTTTCGCCACGATGAGGTCGTAGGAGTTGCGGACGAGGCCAAAAATAACGTCGTCGGGCACGTCCTGATTGAAATAGACATCGTTCCACATACGCTTGTTCATATGCCAAGCAGGACGGATGCCGTCGTAGCGGGCACGCAGTTCCTCGGCATCCTCAGGCGTTGACTTCAGGCAGCAGCGGTCAAAGACCTCAATGTTCACATAGCAGAACCACTTGGAGCCTGCATAGAAACAAAGCACATCACGGCTATAGGGGTCGTTCACGGTGGGGAACGGCATCTTTTCGGTCACGCCCGGCAGCGACAGGCAATAGTCTCGGAATTCTTCTACATTCATATAAATTACGATTTCTCCTGTTTCACTAATCGGCTGCGAAGGTACGCTTTTATTTCGAGAAAAGCATAATTTCGCAGAGAGAAATGCTTGCAGTGAAGAATCGGCGAACTTCGTTAGAATTTAGAACACTGAGGTTTCGGAAATTCGCCGTACCTTTGCAGCCTGTTAAGAGCAATTTAAACTATAAAGATGATGAAGATCCATATTTTGCATACCGGCGAAGTCCGCGTATCACCTTATCTGCCGTTTGGCGGCGACAACTGTAATTTGCTGAAAGCATCGGGTATGACGACCCCAAAAGAAGACTGGATATGGTTGCCTGTATCGGTCTATCTGATTGAACACTCGAAGGGCCTGATTCTTGTTGACACGGGCTGGCACCGCGATATGTCACCCCAAGGTGTCTACGACAAAGCAGCCCAAATAAAATCTCTCGGTTCGCGTATATTATATAATGTGAATCAAGGACGGATTCCCATTGGCGAAGCTGTCGATGAGCAGTTGGCCGCAATGGGCATCAAGCCCGTCGACCTCGACTACGTGCTACTGACCCATCTGGATTGCGACCACGCCAACGGCCTGCGTGCCGTGAAGGATGCCAAGCATATCATCGTAGCACAGGAAGAACTGGACTGCGCCCGCAAGAACGGTTTCATTCGCTATAAGAAGAAATGGTGGGAGGATTGCACGCTGGAGGCCATCGAGTGGAACGGCAATGAAGGCCCTGCGGGCAAGTCGTTCGACCTCTTCGGCGACGGCTCTGTCAAGATGATTAACATTCCCGGCCACTGCGACGGTCTCTGTGCCGTGAAGATTACCCGTGAAGATGGTAAATACGTGCTGCTCTTCTCCGACGGCGGCTATGCCACGAAGTCGTGGAAGGAGATGATTACCAGCGGCGTTTCACTCGACAAAGAGATGCAGCGCAAGTCGCTCCAGTGGATTCGCGAGCAATCGATGAACCCGAATTGTATGGAGAGCCTCGCCACTCACGACACCGACATTAAGCCACACGTGATAGAGTTATAGGACAGACTCGGAAAAGCCCAAATAATTTTGGCTTTTCCCTCGTTTTTCCGTAACTTTGTCGGCAATGAAACGATGGATGATGATAGGAGCCTGCGCACTGTCGCTGGCAGCAACGGCCAAGAACCGAATCATAAGTCCGCAGGTAAAGAGCCTGCAGACGGTAGTAAACAGCGACTGGAGGAATGCCCCCATAATGACGCTGGGAACAGACGACGTGCTCAGCATAGGATTCGATGAGCTCTCGCATACGTACCATCGATACATCTACCGACTGGAACACTGCGAGCCAGACTGGACGCCATCGGAAGGGTTGTTTGAGAGCGACTGGCTGGAGGGGATGAACGACAATGTGATCGAAGACTACCAGAACTCGCTGAACACGACGGTGCTGTATACGCACTACCAGCTGCAGATTCCCAACGAGCACTGCCGGTTGAAGATGAGCGGCAACTACCGCTTAACGGTGATTGACGAGGATGCCGGCGATGAGGAGGCGGTGCTGGTAGCAGAGTTTCGCGTAGTTGAACCGCTGATGAATATCGGAATAACGGCAACGACCAATACCGACATTGACGTGAACCGCAGTCACCAACAGATAGGAATGACGGTGAGTTACGGCAACTTGAGAGTGACAAACTGGGAGGAACAGGTCAAGACGGTGGTGATGCAGAACTGGCGCGAAGAGGATGCACGATGGGACGTGAGGCCGAACTACGTCAATCAGCAGGGACTGGGATGGGAGCACAACCGGGCTCTGATCTTTGAGGCCGGCAATGAATATCGCAAATTTGAGGTACTGGACGTGAGCCATCCTACGATGGGTATCGACCGTATCAGCTGGGACGGCGAGCGCTACCACGCCTACCCTTTCGTCAGTACACCACGACGCAACTACCTGACAGATGTCGATGCTGACGGAGCCTTCATCATCCGCAACAGCGACAATACAGAGATAGACTATACGTGCGACTACGTGTGGGTGCACTACCAGCTGCTGTCACCCTATGTAGGCGATATATACATTGAAGGCCACTGGACGACGGATGCCAATCCAGAGGCCTACAAGATGACTTATGACGAAGAATCCAGCACCTACCAGACTACGCTGATGCAGAAACAGGGCTACTACTCGTATCAATATCTGCTGGCTGGCAGCGATGGCCGGAAACGAACCGCCCCGACCGAAGGCAACTTCTATCAGACGGAAAACAGCTATCAGGCACTGGTCTACTATCGAGGGATGGGCGACCGAACGTGGCGGCTGGTCGGCTATCGTGGCGCAGTGTTGCGATAGTCTTGCGGCGTAGCACCGAAATGGTGGAAGAAGCCGGCAATAAAGTAGTTGGGCGTAACGAATCCACACTCATTGGCTATGTCCTCAATGCTCATATCCGTCGTGCGAAGCATTTCGGCAGCCCGCTGCAGCCGCAACGTCTGAGCCAGCTGGCGCGGGTTCTTATACAGGTTGGCTGATATCAGCTCGTAGAACCGAGGCAGCTCCACACCTGCCGTAGTAGCCAGTTCGTGCATCGTCAGCCGGCGGTCGGCATTCTTGTTGACATAAGGAACCACGCGCAGCATCGCCTCCACAAACTCGCTGTCCATACCGCTTTCCTCAGCGTTGTCGCCACCGTTTTCCGGTTTCGGCGCCAGTACCTCACCGCCATAGCTGTCGCAACGCTCCACGAAGTTCTTGATGCGCTTCAGCAAGTCGGCCTCGTCGTTGTTGCGACGCAGCCGCAGCCGCATATTGCGGTTGAACCAGATGAAATTGAGCACGAGGAACCCGAGTATCAGCAGGCCCATTGAGAGATAGACACCCGTGGTACGCCACCAAGGCTCGTCAACATTGATAATCCACACGTAGGGCTCTGTCGTCCAGTCGCCATCCTCCATCGAGGCCTGCAACTCCACCTGATAGGTTCCGGGGCGCAAGCCCAGCAAGATGAGATGCAACAGTCCCTGATTGTCTACCGTCTCGCCGCCGTCGAAGTAAGAGACGACCCGCCATTCACCGCTCACGCCTTTTATGCGATAGCGATAGTAGGTCTGAATGGGGCGGAAATAGTTGAGTGCCGAGAAAGTCAGCGATATGGAGTTCTGGTTGTAGTTGACGTTGATTTCACGCGTGCGGGTCACGGCTCGCTCCATTATCAGCTTGCCGTCAATCTGCGTCCCTGCCATCACGGAGTTTCCGTTGACCAAGACACGAATCAGCTTGGGGAAGAGACGGAGCGACCTGATTTGCTCAGTATGAAAGCTGGCAGGATTGAAAGCGACGACGTGGTCGAGCGACTGCATCACGATGGTGCCATCCGCAAGTTTCATTGCCCGGCCGTTGACAAACGACTCGTTAGGGACGTTATCGTGATACATATAGCTGCGCACCGCTGTGACACGCCCTTTGTCGATTTCCAGTTTCGTAATGCCGAAGCTGGTACCTATCCAGATGTTCTGCATATTGTCCTCGACGTTGGAGTGAATC
>JAFUZD010000040.1 GCA_017476785.1 Prevotella sp.
AGCTGCTTCCACCACTCGCTGACGAAGTGGAGCTTGGGCTGGTAGTTGACCATAATCTCTATCTTCTTGCCGCCTTCGCCGTAGAGGGCGTTGCGCACGGCAGCATACTGGGCTGCGATGTTCTGCTCGAAGGGTACGTCCTTGCCCGTGAGCTTCTCCATATCCGTTGCACCCTGAACCAGTGCTTTGATGTCGAAACCGGCGCAGGCGATGGGCAGCAGGCCCACCGGCGTGAGCACCGAGAAACGGCCACCCACGTTGTCGGGGATGATGAACGAGGTGTAGCCCTCCTTATCGGCGCAGGTGCGGGCAGCACCACGCTTGGCATCCGTCACGGCCACGATGACCTTACGGGCCTCTTCCTTACCGCGCTGTGCCTCGCACTGCTTCTTCAGCAGGCGGAAGGTGAGCGCCGTCTCGGTGGTCGTTCCCGACTTCGAGATGTTGATGACGCCGAACTTCTTGTTCTTCAGGTACTCGGTCATCTCGGCCAGATAGTCCTCGCCGATGTTGTTGCCGGCAAAGAGGATGATGGGGTTCTTCTGGTCCTGAATGAGCCAGCTGAACGAGTTGCCCAGTGCTTCGATGACGGCACGGGCACCCAGATACGAGCCGCCGATGCCTGCTACGACTACCACCTCGCAGTTCTCGCGCAGCACATTGGCTGCCTGCTGAATCTCGTCGAGGAATTCGGGCGTGATAGACGACGGCAGGTGCAGCCATCCGAGGAAGTCGTTGCCGGGGCAGGTGCCTGCCTCGAGGGCGTCCTGAGCGGCCTTTACTTGGGGTTCTAATGCTGCCACAGCGCCTTCTTTCAGAAAGCAAGCGGCCTTTGTGATGTCAAGAGTGATGTTGCTCATAACGTTGTTGATGTTGTTATTGGTTTTTACGATTACGTGCAAAGGTACGAATTTCTGATGAATTAATAAAAAAGAATTAAGAATTATTTGCGCGCCACGCGCAAATAATTCTTAACTCTCGATGGTCGGTGATTACAGCCGGGCGGCCGGCGTGGAATTACCGTACGATGATTTTCTTGCCGCCGCGGATATAGAGGCCCTTAGGCAGCTGGTTGAGATTGCCGTTTCCGGCAATGCGTCCGTCGAGCGTGTAGATGGTGCTGTCGGTGTTCTCGGCGTTGACGGCATTGATGCCCGTGACGTCGGGGTCAATGGGCGTGTCCTCGTCCCATACAATCGAGATGTCGTCGACCACCAGCATCATATTGTCGGCATCGCTGATGGCGTGCACGCCGAAGTAGAAGTTGCCGTCGGCCGTGGCCTTAACGCTGCCGCTGAACTCGGTCAGGTCGCCCGTGGCAACCTCGGTGGGAGCGATGACGTTGACCGTCATTGCCTCGGCCGTGGCGGCCGTACCCATCTTTACTTCCAGACGCTCGGGCATCGAGGCGGTGAAGCTGCGTGCCTTCAGCGTGAAGATGTAGGTCTTGCCGGCCTCCAGTACGATGGCGGGCGTAATCAGCCACTCGTCGGCAGCATTGGTCATCGACCAGTCGTAGCCCACGTTGCCGCTCATACCGTTGTAGCGCCACGTTGTGCCGTCGTTGTTGCCGTCGATGATGGTATAGTCGTTGATAGAGGCCGACGAGCCGAAGTTCTCCGTATAGGGCACCTCGTAGGCACTGCCCGTCTTCGACTTGGTGATGGTGATGTCGCTGATGGCCTGCGTCAGATAGACCGTGTTCTTCGATGCGCTCAGCACCAGATACTGCGTCGTGTTGGTGAGCGTCTCGGTCGTCTCGTCGTAGGTGAACGTCAGGTCTTCAATGGCATAGGTGTTCTCCAGCTTCACGGCCAGCATATAGTAGGGACGGGTGGCCACCAGTCCGAGGTACTGGCCAGAGGGGAACTTGATGGCGCTGCCCTCGCGCGTACCCTTAATCCAAGCGTTGGGCGTATCGCCGAAGATGCCCTGAATGTAGGCATCGTTGCCGTCGAAGGCGATGTTGACATTGTAGTTCAGCTCAGTGCCGCCTATATAGTCGGTGCCTTTGAACTTGTATACCTCGCTGCTGATGCCTGCCGGCAGCTCTACGGGCACGTCGGTCACGGCAGGCGTGTACACGCTGCCAACGTCGGCAAAGCCTGCCCACTCGTTCGACTCAGCCCAAGCCAGTCCCAGCACTTTGCCGTAGCGCGAAGTGCCTTGCAGCGAAATCTTGTCGCCGTCGATGGTGAACTTCACCTCGGTATCGTTGGTCAGATAGAACTCCTCGTCATCCTCGTCGTAGGTGAACATCTTGAGCATCAATGCCTGTCCGACCTCAGAGTCGAACTGCACAGCCTGTCCCAGCTGTACGGTGATGGTCGTACCGTCGCTGCTCAGCGTGCCTTCTACCCACGTATTGGTCTCCAGCTTCGACATCAGGTTCTTGAACCACACTTTGTTGTTGGCAGCGAAGACAATGTCGATGGTGCCCGTCTGTGCACCGTAGCGCACGTAATCGGTCGTCACGTAGTAGGCCCAGCCTGCGCGGTCGTAGGTCTTCAGCTCGCCTGCGGGCTGCTCGGTGACGAAGTTGTAGTCACTGGCTGAGGCGGCAAATGAGATGATGGCCGAGGTCATCATCAAGAATAAAAGTAAAAGTCTTTTCATCATAATGTCAGTTTTTGTTACAAAAATCGTGCAAAGGTAACAAAAACAATGTAGAAAGTAGCAATATGACGCAATATTCTTAGATTTTTTAACGAATCGGCGGCGCTTGCCGTTGTTGCTCAGCGGAAAGAATCGGTGAGCAGCTTGATTTCAATCTGCGGGCTGATGCGCTCGTACAATATATTATATACGGCATCGAGGATGGGCATATTCACGTGGCAGTGGCGGTTGATCTCCTTCATACACTTGGTGCCGAAGTAGCCCTCGGCAATCATCTCCATCTCTATCTGCGCACTCTTCACGGAGTAGCCTTTGCCAATCATCGTTCCGAACACGCGGTTGCGCGAGAAGTTGGAGTAGCCCGTCACCAGCAGGTCGCCCAGATAGACGGAGTCGTCAACGTTGCGCTCAATGGGGTGCACGCTCTTCAGGAAGCGCGCCATCTCCTGCACGGCATTGGCCATCAGCACCGACTGGAAGTTGTCGCCGAACTTCAAGCCGCTGCAGATGCCCGCTGCGATGGCATAGACATTCTTCAGCACCGACGAGTATTCGATGCCCAGCCCGTCGGTGGAGGTCTTGGTCTTGATGTATTCGCTCGTCAGCAGGTCGGCAAA
>JAFUZD010000041.1 GCA_017476785.1 Prevotella sp.
AGCAGATTCAGTCCCGGTGTCTGCAAGCGGTCTCCATATTCCATCACACCGCTCACGGGAGCGCGTCCGCACTTCTGCGTGCATCCCAGTGCTTTGTCTTCAAGGGTCGATATGCCGCCGGCTTTGTTGCCCGGACTGGGGTTCTCGCCCACAGGCTCGCCGTGCGAGAGGAAGTATTCCTTAAAGTTGTTGATCATCGACACCGTCTGGTCGAACAGTTCCGTCGTCTTACAACGGTTCATCAGAATGGTCTCGGCACCAAACATCTCGGGCACTTCCGTCAGCACGCTTGTTCCGCCCTGTGCCACCAGCCAGTCGCTGAACTCACCCACAAGCGGGTTGGCCGTGATGCCGCTGAAACCGTCGCTGCCGCCACACTTCAGGCCGACGCGCAGCTTGCTGACGCTCACGTCTTCACGCTTGTCTTCTTTAGCTATATTGTAGAGCCCGCGCAGAATGTCCATTCCTACTTCCAGCTCGTCGCCTTCCACCTTCTGCACTACGAGGAACTTAATACGCTCGCGGTCATAGTCGCCCAGCAGCTGTTCAAACTGGTCGGGCTGGTTGTTCTCGCATCCCAACCCCAGCACCAGCACACCGCCTGCATTGGGATGAAGCACGAGGTCACGCAGCACTTTACGCGTGTTCTCGTGGTCGCCCGACAGCTGTGAGCAACCATAGTTATGGTGCCACGACCATACAGCATCAATGCCTTGCTCGCCGGTTTCGTGGCGCAGACGGTCGGCCAGTTTCTCTGCAATTCCATTCACACAGCCCACCGTGGGCACAATCCAAATCTCATTGCGCACACCCACGTCGCCGTTCTTGCGCACATAGCCTTTGAACGTACGATGCTCGTCGGCAATCTTCAGCTCCTCGTTCACAGGCTGATAGGTGTATTCCAACGTGCCTTTCAGATTGGTTTTCAAATTGTTCTCATTCACCCAGTCGCCGGCTTTCAGGTCTTCCCGTGCGTGGCCGATGGGGTAGCCATACTTGATGATGTCTTCACCTTTGGCTACATCTTTGATGAGCACTTTATGACCGGCAGGCGTGTCCTGATTGACCGTCACCGTCAGGCCATCCACTTCAATCACTTCACCCTTCTTCTTGGGCTGCAGGCAGACCACTACCGAGTCTGCAGGATTAATTTTTAAGTAAGTTTTCAGTTCCATAAAATATTTGTTAGTTTCTTTATCCGATATTCGTCCGTCGATAGAATTCCACGTTCTCCTTAGTCAGTAGTTCTATGGGCATATAGTTTACGGGATTCACCTCTTTCTTCAGCACGATGGCATCAAACAGCGTCTCAATGCAGGCATACCCTTGCATATAGCCGTGCTGGGCGATAAGGAATGAAATGCTGCCCTGACGCACACACTCAGCATTCTTCTCTACCATATCGTAGCCCATAATCTGGATGTTGCGCCGGTTGCTGTGCTGTAGGAACTCACCCACCAAATGGGCTTTTGAGTTGAACGTGATGCAATGATGCACGTGCGGATGGCTGGTGAAGAAATCCTCCAATATACGGTCGTAGCACGCAGGCTCCTCATCCAGCGGCAAGTTCACTTCCGTAATCTTCACGTCAGGGAAGTGGTCGTACATATAGTGGCGGAATCCCATCTCGCGGTTCTCCTGTTGCTTGCTTGCCACATTGCCGTCTCTCATTTGCTTCATCAGCATTATTTCTCGCTCGCCCAGTGCAATGAGCATCAGCATTCGCGCAGCAAAGTAACCGCTTGAGAACGAGTCTTGTCCATAGAATGACAGCGGCTTTAGGTCGGGCATATATGAGTCAAGCAGCAGGAAGGGAATCTCACGGTTGTGCAATTCGTCCGTGAAACGCCGCGTCACATCCAGTTTCGATGGCACTACTACCACGCCGTCAGGGTTTTGGTTCAGACATTCGTTGGTCTTCCTGACAAATGTCTCGGCAGAGAACCGGTTATAGTACATCATCTTCAGATTGATGCTAAAGTCACGTCTGCGCTCACAGGCCGCCACGGCCCCTTCTTCAACCTCCTCCCAATAGGCTTCGCTCTCGTGCTTCGGAATGATACAATAGAACGTATAGCTCTTGTTGTAGGCCAGTGCCGAGGCATACATATTGGGCATATAGTCCATCTCCTTCAGTGCTCGTTCCACCTTCTCCAGTGCAGCCGGTGAGACGTTGGGACGCTTGTGCAATACACGGTCCACCGTACCCACCGACACGCCTGCCCGTGCAGCAATGTCCTTAATCCTTATTTTATCAGTTGCCATTATCGTTTGCTCATTGAATACGCAAAGGTAATGAAAAAATGGAGAAACCAAGAATTTACAGGCCAAAAATTTTATTTGTCCCGCGAAAACGTGGGTGGTGACTTGGAAGGCGAGGGGCAAAAACAAAATGTAAGAATGCCAATTTTGCAAATGGATGTCTGTGACTATTGGAGCGCCGGGCCGTTCTTTTGCACGCATTCCGCAGTCTTTTGATAAGTTAGCAGCAATGGCTTGACAAAAAAATCCCTGCCGTCAGAATGTAAGTTGGCAGGGATTCTCTGGTTAAGGTTGTGGTGTGGTATTACTGAGGTGGTTGATTGTCATCCTCTGTTGGTTCGCGCGGTGCCGTGTTGGCTTTCTGCACTATGCTGATGGAGACGTTGCTGGCACCATTGCCCGTCAATACGATTTGCCCGGTTCGTTCCTCTGCTTTTTCGTTTTCGGCTACTGTCACGCTGACTGATGCCGAGTTGGAACCTGACGCCGGCGAGACACTGCACCACTCAGGACAGTTGATAGTCCACGTGGTGTTGCTTGTGACGTCGAAATTCTTCGATTCAGCCGTATAGTCGAACTCCAGTTGACTGACGCTGGCCGACAGTTGAATGGCTACTTTGGCTTTCTGTTTGATAGTAACATATTTGAGGTCTACGTCCTCGCCGTTCAGAATGATTTGTCCAGTCCGTTCCTCATAGCTGTTGTTTGCCTCTACGGTCACAGTGATGGTCTCAGAGTCAGAGCCTTCCTGCTTGCTGAGATTGCACCAGCTGGGGTGGGTGATTTTCCACGTGGTGTTGCTCGCAATCTGGAAGGTTGCACTGGAAGTCCCAGCTTCGAATTCCAATATAGCAGGACTGACGGTCAATTGCTTACTGACGGGTGTAGAGGCTTCGTCCGCAGCAGCCTGCGTAACGGTAACCTTCCTTTCCGGTGCATTTCCTCCTTTGATTGTGAGGATAGCCATACGGCTGGCTCCTGTGGCATTCTTTCCTGCAGTTATCGCTATGCTCTGCGTGTTGCTGCCTGTCGATGGACTGATGGACAGCCAGCTGGCATCCGCATCTTTCGTCACCGTCCAGTTACAGTTGGCTGATATTCTGATTTCTGCCTGCTGTCCGTCGGCCAACAACTCGAGATTGGGTGTCACGTTGATGTAGTCTTTGCTGATGCTTGAGCCTCCGTCGTCAATAGCGTCGTCACCGCCACCGCAGGCAGCTGCGATACAGGCAATCATTACTAACCATATATACTTTTTCATAGTTTGCGCTACTTTTGGTTAAAAGAAAATCATTAGGCCTATGTTCAGATTGAAACCGTCAGTCCAGCTCTTGAAGGTGCTGTCGTGGTTGGAAATCATCTTGCAGTTGGCGTTCTTGCTCAGCCCGAAGTCGTATTCGGGCGTTATCTGCAGACGAAAGTAGTCGCTAAAGGCAGCTGTCAGTCTCAATGCACCGAATGCGGAGAAAGAGCTGGCACTCTTGTAGTTGGTGTTGGCCGCCACTCCTTCCACCGCACTGCCGTTGATGATGTTGAAGGCACCGCCCACTTGCGGCACGAGGCTCAGAAAGTCGGTGAGGCGGAAGTCGTAGCCGTATCTGAGCTGGATGCGGATGGGCTGGTACTTGTAGGCTGTGACGACATCGCCCTGCGTGTCGTAGAAGTAGAGGCCGTCCGTCTTCTTGAGTCCATAGACGGC
>JAFUZD010000004.1 GCA_017476785.1 Prevotella sp.
ATTCTCGCGAGAATTTTCAGAATTCTCGCGAGAATTCCCGAAATTCTCGCGAAAATTCTTTCTCACTCTGCTTTGATGATGGCGCTCCAGCCGCCTCCCGGTGCCAGATGGAGGGCCATTCGGTCGCCTCGCTTCACACTGACGGTCTGCTTGCGGTAGTCTGTCGCGTCGCGGTCGGCATTGCGGCCGTCGGCAAAGATTTCTGCCCGGTGGGTGCCGGCAGGCAGCATCGACAGCTCTATGCTGAGGTCGCGTGCCGTCCAGTCGGTCATTGCGGCAATGTACCACGTGGTGCCCTTACGCTTGGCCACTACGAGGTATTCGCCCAGTTTGCCATCAATGGGGAGCACCTCGTCGAAGGTGGTGGGAATCTGCACGATGTGGTCGGTCGTCTCTTGCTCGCGGATGTACTTCGACGGTGCGTCGGCCAGCATCTGCAGCGGCGCGTCGAAGAGCGTGTACATAGCCACCTGATGGGCACGCGTGCCCTGACTCATCGGGTGGTCGTTGTTGCCGAAGAAGCAGTCGCGCGTGGCGTTGGTCATCGCTCCCGGCGTGTAGTCCATCGGGCCGACGAGCATTCGCAGGTAGGGCGCGCTGACATCGTAGCGGGGCTGGTTGTGCAGCGGCCCGTCGCCCACGCGCGGCTCCCACTTCGAGTTCTCCAGTCCCTTCACGCCTTCAAAGTTGACGATGTTGGGGAAGGCCTGCTGGATGCCCGTGGGGCGGTAGCCGTGCAGGTCGAGCAGCAGGTGGTACTTGGCAGCCGTAGCGGCTATCTGCCACGCTGACTGCATCACCCGCTGGTCGTCGCGGTCGAAGAAGTCGACCTTAAATCCTTTGACGCCGAGACCGGCATAATACTTGAAGTCCTCGTCGGTCTGGTTGATGCAGTTGCGCCACGATGTCCACAGGATGATGCCCACGCCCTTCTGCTCGGCGTAGGGCAGCAGCCGCAGCAGGTCGATGTCGGGGTTCAGCTCGGAGCGCAGGCTCTCGTCCGTGCTCCATCCCTCGTCGATGATGATGTAGGGGATGTGGTTCTTGGCGGCAAAGTCTATATAATATAAATAGGTGTCGGTGTTCATCCCGGCGCGGAAGTCCACGCCCGTGAGCATCGTGGCGTTCCACCAGTCCCACGCCACCTGTCCGGGCCGTATCCACGACGTGTCGCTCAGCTGGCACTTCGGCCCGAAGCGCTGCGGCAGGCGTGCGCCCAGCAGCTGCTCGTCGCGCTCGGTCACCATCACGATGCGCCACGGCATCTGCAGGCTTCCGTTGCTCTGTGCGATGTAGTCGGCCCGCTGCGTGGGCACGAGGTTCAGCCGGTTGTAGCCGCCAATCTCTTCGGCCAGCGGGTAGGGGGCAAAGGCAGCGCGCAGCCCGTGGCTGCCGTTCTTGAGCAACATCATTCCCGGGTAGTCCACGGCTCCCATATCGGCAATGACGGCCAGTTTGCCTTCCGGCAGGCGGACGGCCAGCGGATTGATGGCCAGCGAGTCGGCAAACATCTTCGAGAGGGGCTGCTCGTCGTAGTAGCTCTCGAACGAGTAGCACCAGCGCTCGCCGCCGCGGTTGTCGTTGACATAGGGGATGAAGGCGTCGTAGTCGGCGGCGAAGTTGAACTCGGCCGTCTCGCTGCTGACGGTGAAGGGCTTCTTCGTCAGGTCGACGATGCGATAGGCTGCCGCGTCGTTGTCGGCCCGAAACTCCACCGCCAGCCGGCGGTTGCTCACCGTAGCCGTCTGTGCGTTCTTGGCCACGCTCACCTTCGTCATCCGCAGATGGCCGTTGAGCCCTATTTCCGAGGGCGTCAGCACGGTCGTCTGCCCGTGGCGTACCTCCCACGTCAGCCGGTCGGCCTCGGTGTGAATCGTGATTTGCAACTTGCCGTCAGGCGATTTCAGCAGGGTGTCCTTTGCCGTCGTTCCGATGGCCCACATCAGCAGCAGGCTCATCAGTGTCAGTGTTTTTCTCATCGCTATATTATCTTTGAATTCTCACTGTTAACTCTTCACTGTCAACTATTAACTATCAAACTAAAAACTATCCCAAGTCGACCACGGTAATGCCGGCTCCGCCAAACTGTACGTGCTCGTCGCGGGCCGATGTTACGTTGGGTACCGTGTGCAGATACTGCCGGATGAGCTGACGCAGGATGCCCGAGCCCGTGCCGTGGAGGATGCGTACGCGCGACATTCCTACGAGAATGGCATCGTCGATGAAGTAGGTGACGGCATTCACCGCTTCGTCGCCGCGCATTCCGCGCACGTCGAGGTCCTGATGGAAATTCTGCTGGCGGCTGTCGATGGTCTCGCGGGTGACGCGGCCCACCGATGCGTAGGCTGCCGGCTGCTCCTGCTTCGGCATCTCGGCCGGTTCCAGCCGGTCGGTGCGCATCTTGGTGCGCATTCCGCCGAAGATGACCGTGGCCATCTTGCCGTCGATGCTCTCAACCTGCCCGACAGACGTCAGCCCTTTGATGCGCACGGTCTGTCCCTTCTTTATTTGGGGACCGGGAACCGGCTGCGGGGTGCTGGCAGCCGTCGCGGCGGGCTGTGCCGCGGCCGCTTCGCTGTTCTTCTTCCGCTTCCGTTCTTCTTTCCGCGCCTTCCGCTCCTGTATCTGTCTGATTTTGCGCGCTATCATCTCGTCGTTGGCCTTCGTGTCAATCTCGCTGACCTCCTCGCGGAATGTGTTCAATTCCTCGCGGATACGGCGCGTCTCTTCCTTCTCGGCCTGACTCTCCCGGATTTCCCGGATGGCGTTCTCTATCTTCTTGTTGCTCTCGCGCAGCAGCTCTTCGGCCTGCTCCTTAGCGCGCCGCAGGATGGCTTTCCGCTCGCGCTCTATCTCCTCGATGCTGGTCTCGTAGCGGGCGATGCGCCCCTCGAGCGACTTCTCGTGCTGATGGATGGTCTGGCGCTTGCCTTCCCAGTAACGCTTGTCGCGCACAATGTCCTGCAGGTATTTGTCGCTCTGTATGTAGTCGCTGCCCACGATGTCGCTCGCGTCGCGAATCACCTCGTCGGGGATGCCCGTCTTGCGGGCTATCTCGATGGCAAACGACGAGCCCGGCTGCCCGATGGCCAGCTGGAACAGGGCCTGCATCTGGTGGCGGTCGTAGAGCATCGCACCGTTCACCACGCCCTCGTGGTCCTCGGCAAAGTGCTTCAGGTTCTGATAGTGGGTGGTGATGATGCCGAAGGCCTGCTTCTTCCAGAACTGCTTGAGCACGGCTTCGGCAATGGCACCGCCGATGGTAGGCTCCGTGCCGCCG
Organism: Prevotella sp.; assembly: GCA_017476785.1. Lineage (GTDB taxonomy): Bacteria > Bacteroidota > Bacteroidia > Bacteroidales > Bacteroidaceae > Prevotella. The sequence continues at coordinate 3,281 of JAFUZD010000004.1, forward strand.
CCGAACTCGTCGATGAGCAGCAGGGTGTGGCCGTCGGCTTGGCGCATCATATTCTTCATATTGAGCAGGTGGCTCGAGTAGGTCGACAGGTCGTCGGCTATCGACTGCTCGTCGCCGATGTCAATCATCAGGCGCTTGAAGACACCCACCTGCGAGCGGTCGCCGATGGGGACGGACAGCCCGCACTGCACCATATACTGCAGCAGACCCACCGTCTTCAGGCATACCGACTTGCCGCCGGCGTTAGGGCCACTGATAATCAGCAGGCGCTTCTCCTGCGTCAGTGTGATGTCCAGCGGGACGGCCGCCTTCCCCTGCTTGGCCAGCGAGCGTTGCAGCAGCGGGTGGACGGCACGTATCCAGTCGGTGCGGGGCACGTCGGCTACTCGAGGCTCATAAGCATTGATGTCGGCAGCCAGCGTGGCCTTGGCCTGTATGAGGTCTATCTGGGCGAGGAAGTGGTAAGAGTGGAGTAGGGCGGGCACCTGCGGGCGCACCTCGTCGGAGAATACCGTCAGGATGCGGATTATCTCGCGCCGCTCCTGCGCCTCCAGCTCGCGCACTTTGTTATTGGCTTCTACCACCTCGGCGGGTTCGATGAACACCGTCTTTCCCGTGGCACTCTCGCCCTGAACGATGCCTTTGATGCGGCGCTTCATTCCCGGCGCCACGGGTATCATCAGTCGCCCGTCGCGCACGGTGGGCGAGGCGTCTTTGTCTACCAGTCCTTCGCGCTGTGCCGTGTGCAGGATGGTGTAGAGGGTGCGCGAGATGCTGCCCTCGGTCTGTGCCATCTCGTGGCGGATGCCAGCCAGCGTCATCGAGGCCGAGTCTTTGATGCGGCCATACTTGTCGAGGATGGAGTCGATGCGCCGAATCATTGCCGGAAAGGTCTCTACGCCTTCCGTCAGGCGGGCCAGTGCACCGCCGGCCGCTTTCTTCATTTCCTCTTCCGACGAGTCCGCCTCGCCTCCTCCTGCCGCCGATGGGGCGTCGGGGCGAATCAGCTTCACTATCAGTCCGATGGTCTCCAGCGAGCGGCGCAGGTCGAAGAGCTCGTTCTCCTCCAGATGCGTGTTGGCCATCCGTATGCGCTGGATGGCTTCGCGCACGTCGAAAAAGAAGTCCAGTGGCAGCGACTCGCTCTCTTCGCGCAGTCGCCTGAACTCGCGCACCTGCTGCAGCCACTCGTTCACCGCACCGGCGTCGGCCGAGAAACCCACCTCGTCCACCAGTTCGCTGCCCAGTGTGCTCAGACATCGCTCGCGCAGCATCCGGCGTATCTCGTCGAAGCCTACTTTTTGTTCGTAGTTGTTAGGGTAAATCATAGTGCAAAGGTACGAAGAAGTTAAGAGTTAAGGGTGAAGAGTTAAGAGTTTTTAAGCCCTTTTGCTGTTAATTCTTGTTAAGGTTGTCTTATTTCTTGGTTCTTCGTTCTTTGTTTTTGATGAAAGTTTGTACCTTTGCAACCGCTTTCGAGCACTGGAGAGATGGTAGAGTGGTCGATTACAGTAGTCTTGAAAACTACCGTACCGAGAGGTACCGGGGGTTCGAATCCCTCTCTCTCCGCCAAGAAACGTAATAGGGAGAGCTCCAAAGCTCTCCCTATTACGTTTCATTCATTATACCATGCGGATTCTTTGCACCCCTTCATTCTATTCTGTGCACTGACATAATCAGCTTTACAAAATAAACTTTCAACAGTGATTTACCGTTATCCCGCAGATTTCTTTTGCAAGTTGGCAGGAGAAAGATAGTCATCCCGTTACTTCTTTTCATTATCAAATGACTATAGTTTATTTTCTATAACGGTACTTCTTGTTCTTGTTTTTTCCTTCAGCCGATAGGAATTCCAAATCGACAAGACGGGTTAGGTATCGTCTGGCGTTTCTTTCGTCAATGTCAAACTTTGAAACCACCATATTGGTAGAAACAAATTCTTCCGAAGCAGCCCATACAACAATATCGGACAACTTATCGGACAACTTATCAGAAATTTTGGTTTTGTCGGACAATTCTGCCTTGATCTTGTCCTTTAGAATCTGTTTATCGGACAATTTGTCGGACAAACCATAGTTTTGTCGGACAATTTCTTCGTTTTCGGACACTTTATCGGACAATTCTTCATCAGGGAATGTCAGTTCCTCGGGATTGTCATAAAGCTCCAGCATAGCTTTCACATCTTGCTCGTGTCCGCCATTGGGTAGCGTTACGATTACACGGTCAACGCCTACCTCTTCATAGATTTCTGCAGGAGTGTGGTAAACGTGTTCCCAGATATGGAAGATACTGTTGAGTCCACTACCTGCGCGCTCACCATAGTTGATGAGAGAGAATATCTTCAGAACTGTGCCGTTACGAGGATCCGAGACACCTCCGCCAATCGCCACAGTTTTAGCCATTCGCATACTGCCAGGATTGGCAAAGGTGAAGCCGTCCTTGCTCTTGCTGATGACCACCCCCCGACGACCATAAAAATCGGAATGTGCGCAACTATTCGTAACCGCCTCGCGAATAATCTTGTGAACTGGCGTGTCATCTACGCGCTGCATACCTTTCAGCACAAAGGGAA
>JAFUZD010000042.1 GCA_017476785.1 Prevotella sp.
ATTCATATCGTCCTTCAGTTTCTGCACCTTGCGGTTCATCTCGTCGATGAGGCTGCTGCCCTTCTTCGACGAAACATTCAGGAAGCCGAGGTTGTTCTCGTAGGTCTGAACCTCCTGCTTGATGGCCTCGTACTGGCGGAACAGGCGGGCCCGCTCGTTGTCGAGGGCGTTCTCGCCACGCTCTGCCACCTGCTTCAGGTTCTGCTTGAAGTTGTTCAGGCGGCGCTTGGCCACATTCACGTTCAGTTCCTTATAGAGTTTGTCGAGCACGGCGTGGTACTCCTCATAGACCTTGTCCTTCTCCTTGAAGGGCACGTGGCCGATGGCGTTGTATTCCTCCACGAGTTTCTGCACCTTGTCCTGGATGCCCTCGCCAGCCTCTTCGGCAACGGCCTGCAGTTTGGCGATGACCTCGCGCTTCTTCTCGAGGTTGGTGTGCTCCTCGCTACGCTGTCCGGCGCCGGCGGCATTACGGGCTTCGAAGAACTTATTGCAGGTGCCGAGGAACTCTTCCCACAACTGGTCGCCCAGTTTCTTGGGCACCATACCGATGGTCTTCCACTCCTTCTGGAGGGCGATCATCTTGTCGGCAGTAGCCTTCCAGTCGGTGCTGTCCTGCAGGGCCTTGGCCTTTTCGATGAGGGCGCGCTTCTTCTCGGCATTCTCCTTGAACGTGTCCTTCAGTCCCCTGAAGTACTCTGCCTTGCGACCGAAGAAGTCGTCGCAGGCGGCACGGAAGCGCTCGAAGATCTTCACGTTCATCTTCTGGGGTGCGAAGCCGATGGTCTTCCACTCCGTCTGTATGTCGATAATCTCCTTGGTATGCTTCTCCCAGTCGCCGCTGCCCTTGTTCTCCATCGCAGCGATGGCCTCTACCTTCTCGCAGAGTTCGGTCTTGCGGGCCAGGTTCTCCTCTTCCTTGGCACGGATGCCCTCGAAGTGCTGTTGGTGGCGCTTGTTGATAACGGTGGAAGCGGCCTTGAAGCGGTTCCATATCTCGTCGCGCAGTTCCTTGCTGACGGGACCGATCTCGCGGTACTCGCCGTGCAGTTTCTGCAACTGGTGGAAGGCGCTGATGACGTCAGGTTCGTCGGCCAGTTTCTCTGCAGCCTCACAAAGTTTGGTCTTGAGTTCGAGGTTTTTCTTGAAGTCGTACTCACGGGCCTCGCTGTTCAGTTTCAGCAGGTCATAGAACTGTTCCACATAGAGTTGGTAGTTGCGCCACAGTTCGTTGGCCTTCTCGGCGGGCACGTTCTTGATTTCCTTCCACTCAGCCTGGAGGGCCTTGAATTCCTGGTAGGCCTTGTTGGCTTCCTCTGGAGAAGTGATCATACCCTTGATCTTCTCGATGATCGCCAGTTTCTTCTCCAGGTTGACCTGTTTCTCGGCCTCCTGCTCCTTGAAGAGTTTCTGGCGCTTCTCCTTGATGATGCCCATCTCGGCCTTGAACACTTCCTCGTCCTCGTCGGGGGTGATCTGGTAAGTCTCAGGATCACCGCCACCGTCGATGTAGGCCTTCAACTTGGCCTCGCGCTCGGCTATGTGCAACTTGTAGAAGGAAGTCTTGAGATAGTCGATCTCCTCCTTTTCGGGGTTCTCGTCACCGTGCGCTATCTCCTTGATACGGTCGAGCACCTCGGTCTTGGTCTCGTAGACCTTCCGGGGTTCTTCCTCTGCTGCCGGTGAAGCCTCATCCGTTGCTTCCTCATTAACTACTTCAGGAGCCTGGGCTTCCTGGATTACTTCTTCTTCGATTTTCCCCTGTTCTTCGACTGGCGAAGCGGCTGTGCCGTTTACGAGGATGTTGTCTTGAGAGTCCATCATTTAACCAATTAAGTTATTGATATTCGTATTACGATGCAAGCATCGTCGCATAATCGGGTCAAAATTAATACAAATTATTGAACTGACCTAATTTTTAACTGTTTTTATGACAGAAAAGCACTTAAATGAGTCGTTTGTGACGGAAAAACCACCAACAAATGCCCGAAACAGTCACAGAAAGTAGGATGGCGACGATGAATCCCCACGACTTGTCTTCCATATAGTTTACGAGGTTCATACCGAACATCGAGGTGATGAGTGTCGGGATCATCATAATGATGGTGACCGAGGTCAGCGTACGCATCACGGTGTTCATATTGTTGTTGATGATACTCTGATAGGTGTCCATCGTCGACTCCAGGATGTTGGAGTAGATACTGGCGGTCTCGCGGGCCTGGCTCATCTCGATGTTCACGTCCTCGATGAGGTCGGCATCCAGTTCGTCGATCTGCAACTTGAACTTCAGTTTCGACAGCAGGGTCTCGTTGCCGCGGATGGAGGTGATGAAGTAGGTCAGCGAGTCCTGCAGGCGGCTCAGGCCGATCAGGCTCTCGTTGTTCACCTCGCGGTCGAGGTTGCGCTTGGCCTTGTCGATGAGCATCGAGATCTGCTTCAGGCGCTTCAGGTACCAGACGGCACTCGAGAGGAAGAGGCGGAAGATCATATCGACGTAGTCGGTGAAGCCCTCGCCGCGCTTCTGCTGGAAGCTCACGAAGTCAATCATCATATTCGTCTCGTAGTAGCACACCGTGATGGTGACGTCGCGCTTGTGGATGATGCCCAGCGGCACGGTGGTGTAGGGCGTGCGCGAGCGGATTTCCTTCACGTAGGGGATGCGCAGGATGATGAGCATCCATCCGTCGTCGTATTCATAGCGCGCGCGCTCGTCGGTATCGCTGATGTCGGAGAGGAAGTAGTCGGGAATGCCATACTCCTCCTCCAGCATCCGCTGGTCGTCTTCTGTGGGACACGTCACTTGCATCCAGCAGTTGGGCTGCCACTGGTCCAGTTGGCTCAGCCCACCGATTGTATTCCAGTAAGTCTTCATTTTGCTAATCCTCCACAAAAATGTTGATGCGGCTGGAGGATTAGCCGTTCTTCTGCCGCGCATCCTCCCGTCGCTAAAGGTTCAAGTTTTCCGCCGGGTAGTCGTCCATTGTTAAGTTCGAAATTTTGGTTTACGGCTGCAAAGGTAATAAAAATATTCGAGATGCCAAGAACACAACGCCGGAAAATGCGTAAAATCTTTCCAGCCGCGGCATCGGCCGCGGCTGGAAAGGGTGTCGGTGTGGGGTCACTTGTCGATGTTCTGTATGAAGTCTTTCAGGTTTTCGCCGCTCTCCATCTGCAGCTTCTTCCTCAGTCGGTAGCGGGCAGTCTCGATGCTGCGCACGTTGGTGTTCAGCAGCGATGCCATCTCTTTCGAGCTCAGCCCCATCCGCAGGTAGGCGCACAGCTTGCGCTCGTTCAGCTTCAGGTCGGGGAAGCGGCTGGTCAGTTTCCGCATATAGTTGTCGTAGACGAGGTTGAAGTTCTCCTCGAACTTCTCCCAGTTCTCATCGTCCTTGATGTTGGCTTGTATGTCGTGGCGTATGTCTTTGATTTTCTTGGTGATGCTGCTCTTGGCATCCTCACGGCGCACGCTCTCCGACAGTTCTTCCATCTGCGTGTCTAAGGTTGTGAGCATATCGTTCTTCCGCATCAGGTTCATCGTCGAGTCGGCCAGTTTGCTGGCACCCTGCTTCATCTCGTATTCCAGCTGTTCGGCTTTGAGTCTCATCAGTTCGTTCTCTTTCTCTGCCTGTTCCAGCGAGAACTGCGCCTGCTGCTCTTTCAGCTGGCGTTCCTGCTCCTTTCTTACCTTTGCCAGTGCGCGCTCTTGGCGGCGTTTCAGGAGGCGCAGCAGGTACCACGCGGCCAGTGCCGCGAGCAGCAGGTAGACGGTATAGGCCCACCACGTCTCGTACCACGCCGGCAGAATCTCGATGCGGATAGACGTCTCGTCGGTGTGGCCGTTCAGCCGGTTGATGGCGCGCACGTGGAAGGTGTAGGTGCCTTTGTGCAGCTGGGTGTATTCCTTCGAGGTGCTGCGCTGCGGCTGGCTCCAGTTGCGGTCGTAGCCCTCCAGCTTGCATTGGTAGCTGACGGCGCGGTCGTCGCGGAACTCCGGCTGTATGAACTCTATGCGCAGGCTGTTCAGGCTGTGCGGAACGCGCACCAGCGGGGCGGCTTTGGTGTTGGTCAAGCTGAGGTAGAGCAGGGTGTCGGTGTCGTTGGTCCCCACCACCTTTCTTATATAGGTGTTCACGGTCTGCCGTTTGTAGCGGTAGTTGCTGTCGAGGATGAAGAAGCCCGAGTTGCCGTTGACCAGCGTGTGGTGGTCGTCCAGATAGCACATATCGCCCGTTCCCACGTGCAGCTCGTGGCTGGAATACTGGAACGAGAGACTGTCGGGGTGGTAGGTGCCGTCCTGCCGGCGTGTGGCCAGTGCCAGAAAGTTCTTCTTGAAGGCCCATAGGTCGCCGCGCGGTGTCTGGAAGATGTTCAGCGGCGTGCCGTAGGTGTTGAAGATGTGGCTCAGCTTTGGGTCGTGCACCAGCTGGTGCTTCTTCTTGTCGTAGCAGTAGAATCCGTCGACGCACGAGATGCAGATGCGCCCGTCTATGCGGCAGAGCACGTTGCTCTCGTTCATCAGCAGGCCGTTGCCTTTGTGGAAATACTCTTTCTTGACCACCTTCTGCAGTGCCTCGTCCAGCCAGAGGTGGTAGATGCCTTCCTGCCAGTGGCCTACCCACAGCGTGCCGTCGTCGTCTACGTAGAAGTTGCCGCTCTTCAAGCCGGCGTTTTCTATGCGGTTGCGTAGTCGGTAGGAAGCCCCCTGCCGCTCCAGAACGAAGAAGCCGCGGTAGTCGCAGCCCAGTGCCAGTCCGGGGTGGTGGGGCAGGGCGGCGAAGTTCCACGTGCCCTCTGTGCCGCCGATGCGTCCGGCCGTCAGCCCGCTGATGACGTAAGCGCCGTTGTCGCTGCCGCAGAGCAGGGTGCCTTCAATGTCGCAGAGCGACCATATCTGTCCCGTCATTCCCGGTATCAGTTGTGGCAGGGGTGGCGTTGGCGAGCTCTTGATGGGCCATCCCGTGACAAAGAGTCCCTGATTGGTGCCCACGTAGAGCCGCTGTCCGCTCACTTTGGCCGCATAGCCGGTCCCAATGTGGCTGTTGCTGTGGAACAGCGAGTTCACCGGCGAGTCGCACACCACGTAGCTGATGCCGTTGTCCAGTCCCAGCCAAAGGTTGTGGTTGGTGTCGAACTTAGTGGCCAGCACCGTGTTGTTCTGCAGCCACGTGGCGGTGTTCGAGTAGTGGGTCTGCTGCGTCTTCAGGTTGTAGAGCACCAGTCCGCCGCGGATGGTGCCGAAGGCAATGTTGTCGCCGTCGATGTCGGCACTGAACACTTGGTTGTCTTTCAGGTAGGGCGTGACGGGCAGGTCGAGGTGCGTAGTCTGGCGGCCGTCGTAGGCCATCACGCCGTCGTTGTTGGTCAGGAACAGCGTCAGCCGTCCGTATTCCAGAATGGCGCGTATGGTCTTTCCGCGCAACGGCTCGGTGCCGCTGAGGGGCTTCAGCCCGTCGGGTTCCAGCACCGATGCGCCCTTTGGCCCGGCTGTGATGATTCGGTTGCCTATCCGTGCGGCGCATTCTATGCGCTGTCCGTTCTGGTGCACGGCGATGCGTTGCTGCTGCTCGTCGTAGACCATCAGGCACGTCTTGCTCTGGAACACGATGTTCCTGCCTTGCTTAAGGATGTTCCACACTTCGCCCGTGGTGCGTTTGTCTTTGGGCAGCAGTGCCTTCAGCGAGTGGTAGCCCACCTGACAGCTGTTCTCGTCGGCTTGGTAGTAGCCCAGCTCGTCGGATGCGCCGGCATAGAGCCGTTCCGTCTCCCTGTCGTAGTAGAGCGCCCGTATGGCCGAGTAGTTATCGATGTACTTCGTGCTCCATATCTCGCCGTCGAATACCAGCAGGCCTTGGTTGTTGCCGTAGAAGATGCGGTGGTTGGGCCCTTCGGCGATGCACCAGTTCTGGGTGCCGGCACGATAGTCGAATGTGCTGAAGTTTCTTACTTGGTAGTATTGCGCGCGTGCACAGACACACGCGAACGCGAGCGCGCACATTAATATAATAGGTAATAATCGCTTGTTTGCCATCGGCCCAATGTTTTGTTGACGCTGCAAAGATTGTGTTTTTTTGCTTACGGCGTTGCATCGGTGGCCCTCTTTTTCTTTTTACACATTGAATACAGGGCCGGCACCCCATTGGGTTGCTGCCCCGCAGGAATCCTGTCCAGAGGGACTTGCTCGCGGCGCAGCAGTCGTTGTGAGGTGTAAAAAAGTGGATATTGAGGTGGTGGCAGACGGCCGAAATGCTGATAAAAAGCCACTTCTGCGGTCGTTAGGGAGTGGAAGATGAAAGCCGGAAATGAGGGCGTAGAAGCCCGAAAGTGAGTTTTTTGCGAGTTGTTTTTCTTGGCATATAATAGTATAAGGTATATCTTTGCCGTCGAAAATTTATTTAACTATCAACTTAAAATTATTACATCTTATGAAGAATTACTTATTATCAATGGCATTCGGTGCCACGCTGCTGATGGCTTCGGCTCCGGCACAGGCACAGTACACTACTGCAGCTCCCGCAGGCGGCTTCGACATTAATACGGGAACCGACTACATCGTGTTCTACGCTCCGAAGGATATCGTGAACCAGATGGGTTCGAAGGTGCTCTCCAACCAGCAGCTCGACGCTGACGGCATTGTCAGTACGTGCGACTACTGGGGCGATGACAATGGCCCCGGCCTGAGCGTATGCAATGCCGATGCCGGTCTGAAGAACTCGTGGGGCGGCGATGATTGCTTCAACATCACGCCTACTGGCCTGTGGGGTGGAGTAGGCTATGCCTGCTTCCGTTCCATCACCACGAAGTTCGACCTCTCGATGCTGACCGACGACCACATCCTGCACATCGGCTTCTGCGACAATGGCAACGTCACCAGTGGCGACCAGTTCCACATTATCTTCGCCGACGGTAAGGTGAAGCTCTTCTTGGGTTCTGCCAGCCGCGTCACGGGTTATACGAAGGTAGGCTCCGTCAACTACGACAAGAAGTGGTATTACATCGAGATTCCCGTGTCCACGCTGAAGAGTCTTTTTGGCGCATCGGGCTTCGGTGCCAAGCAGATGACGGACAACAACTTCTTCCAGTTCGGATTCGAGAAGGGGACGGCCTCTTCGGTCAGCACGGTATTGGAGCCGGGCAATAAGTATTACACTTACACCGTGTCCAGTCTGAAGTCGGCGGCAGGTATCGATGCCTTCTTCTTCTATAAGAAAGACACCTCGGGTATCAATGGAACCGTCAGCGACACGGCCGACGACGAAGTGCAGGCGGTCTACGACCTGACCGGCCGTCGCACGGAGATGAACCGTCCCGGCGTCTACATCGTGAAGACGGCCAAAGGCGTCAAGAAGGTGACGCTGAAATAACAGACCGAGGATTGAGAGACACAGGAAACCTATACTAAAGACCAATAACTCATACGACATAGACTAATGAAAATATCAACTATTCTATGTAGCGCAATGATGGCAGCAGTCGGGACGACTGCTGCCCCTGCGCAAACCCACGACTATGTGCCCGACGGCTTCAAGCTGGTATGGCAGGAAGACTTCAATGGCACCCAGTTGGACGAGAACACGTGGACCATTGAGGTCAGCGGCTCGGGTGGCGGCAATCAGGAGCTGCAGTATTACCGCCGCGAAAACGTCAGCGTGGCCGACGGCAACCTCGTCCTTACGGCTCGCCGCGAGGACTTTCAGGGGCGCAGCTTCACTTCCGGCCGCATCAACTCCAAGCGGAAGACGGCCTTCAAGCACGGTCTGATTCAGGCACGCATCAAGATGCCGAAGACCGCCAACGGCCTCTGGCCCGCCTACTGGATGATGGGCAACGATATGGATCGCTACGGATGGCCTCGCTGCGGCGAGATAGACATTGTGGAGATGGGTCACTTCAACGCCATCACCGGTGTCTATGCCGGTTGGCAGGACCGCTATTTCTCCGGCACGCTGCACTATGGCCCCAATGCCACAAACGAGGCACACCAGCAATATTCACAGGAGTTCACACGCGAGCAGTTCGAGAACATCGTGCCTTTCGAGAACGATGAGTACCACCTGCTGACCGTCTATTGGGACAACGACGTGCTCGAGATGTACTACGACCTGACCCTCGTACAGTGGGAGGAGAACAATCCCGGCATCCTCAATAATGCGACCTATTTCTCCCACGGCGTAGAGCCGTCGACCGACCCCTATACACCGGGCACCTACTTCCAGAAGCCCTTCTTCTTTATCTTCAATCTGGCCGTAGGCGGCAGCTATACCAACATCTATGATCCCGCCAAGATTACCGCCCTGCCCAATGCCGGCGACGAGGCGCGGATGTATGTTGACTGGGTGCGCGTCTATCAGGCTGATGACGACGCGGATGCCCAGTATCTCTATGTCGATGCCGACGGCAACACCGTCACCAACATTCCCGAAGACCCGGAGCCCCAGCATCAGGACGACAATCTGACCGAGCTCTCGGGCTTTGCTACCGAGGCCCTCGACGAGAACGGTGAGACCACCTTCGACTTCAGCGACGTGGAGTCGGCCGTGCTCATCTCTACCAGCGACGGCGTGCGCGGCAACCTGCTCTCGGCTGGTGCCGATGTGATCGATATGAACGTCAACAACATCAACCGCAATCTGTATATCTGGGACAACACCTACGTGGCTGTCAGCCGCGACGGGCGCACCAATTCCTTCGGCTGGGACGAGGGCTACAACACGTTCACCGTGGCCAGCGTGGGATGGAGCGGACTGGGCTTCAGCGTCAAGGGCGAGGACCTCTCGGTCATTGACGATACCTACTGGCTCCACTTCGCAATGAAGGCCGACGACCAGCAGCTGCACACCTCGCATCAGGTGACCGTCAGCAATGCCAACTGCATCGTCGGCAACAGTGACGGCAAGCTGGCCAGCATCGGCGACTTCAAGCGCGACGGCAAGTGGTACTACTTCGACATTCCCGTCAAGACCATCCGTCAGTTTGCCAATCCCGTGCTCAAGAGTCCGGCGACGGCTTTCGACGACAACATCATCGCCTTTATGAGCGGTGGCGTCACCGATGCCGAGCTCTCCTTCGACAACATCTTCTTTTATAAGAGCAAGTCTAAGGAGATTCCCACTTATGCCGACACCGATGCCAGCCGGTTGGGCAAGTACGGCTACAAGTCGCTCGACGACGACGGCAATGCCGTATTCTCGTTCGACGAGGTAGGGACGGTGGTTCCCATCACCCTGACCGAAGACCTGTGGAAAGGACTGACCAGCGAGGGCAACTATCTGGAGACCGATTTGGTACAGCGCGACCGCGACTATACGCTCGACAACAATTTCTGGGTGTGGGGCGACAATACGCTCATCAGCCGGATGGAAGATGAGAGCGTCACCAATTCCACGGGCATCTACACCGGCGGCATCACCTCGTGGGCCTCGGCCTTCAATCCCGGATGGAACGGAATGGGCATCGCCACCACGGTGCCGCGCGACCTCTCGGTCATCGACGACTCCTATTACCTGCACCTCTCGCTGCGCTCCGATGCGGCCGTGGGCCACGTCCCCGTGCGCATCCGTCTGGGAAGCGAAGATGCCGACGCCATCCTGACCTTTGGTGCCTACAGCACACACCCCATCTTTGCCGACTTCCCCCGCGACGGCGAGTGGTACTCGTTCGATATTCCCGTGGCCGAGCTGAAGCGGCTGGGCCAGCTGTGGAGCAAGAAAGATGCCAACGGCATTCTGGCTCCCGAGGGCTATCTGCTCTGTCTCAACACGATGGATACCTATTATAATGGCAGCTTCTTCTCGTTCGACAATGTCTTCTTCTGGAAGAAGGCCGACGGCACGCAGCCGGAAGTCAGTGCCTTGGGCGACTACGGCTATCAGAGCCTGAACGGCGAGGGAGAGAGCGACTTCGTATTCGAGAATCGCGACTTCATCAACTTCAGTGTCTCCGAGGCTACCATCGAGATGCAGACTGCCGGTCGTACGGAAGAGGAGAATATCATTGCCGGCTACTATACGCTGAACAACTGGGAAGGCAACACCTACCTCTCGGGCACCAAGAGCGGCGATGCCGTCAACTCCTTCGGTATCAATGGACAGGGCTGGATCGACTGGGTGGTCGGCTCGAAAGGATGGTCGGGTGGTGGCTTCTTGGCCGAAGACGGTGCCGACCTGACCGTTCTCGAGGAGGGCGACTGGTACCTGCACTTCGCAATGCGCGGCACCGATGCCTGCAACCATCTCATCGGCTTTGCCGAGTCGCGCTTCACCATCGGTTCGGCGGCATTCGACCAGAACACGCCGGTGGTAGGCAACTATCTGCGCGACAACCAGTGGTACTCGTTCGACATCCCGTACAGCTACATCAAGCAGACCTTCCCCAGCCTCTATCCGCAGAACAATGGCGGGCAGGCCGCTTGGAAAGGCAACCTCGTATGGTTTATGAGTGGCGGCAATACGGGCGACGAGCTGCAGTTGGACAACGTGTTCTTCTGGCGCGAGCGTCCCGATGCCACGGGCATTCAGACTGCCGTTGCAGCCGAGCCGGCCGCACGGGGCAGCTATGCCGATGCTGTCTACGACTTGCAGGGACGGCGCGTGGCACGGCTTGCCGACCTTCGGAGCGGCCGTCTGCCGAAAGGCATCTATGTAGTCAACGGAAAGAAGATTGCAGTCACCCGCTAAGTTTATGAGAAAATTAGTTTTCTTCATAGTTTTGTTAGTATTAATGCCCCTCGTACCCGCCTTGGCACAGCAACGCAGTGCCAAGCGCGGCGTATGTTGGGACGAGAAGACGCAGACACTCACCGACGCCACCCTCTCGAAGATGTCGCCCGGCATTGCTTGGCTCTATACGTGGGGCGAGACACCCGTGGGGCAGACGTCGCTGCTCGATGCCGACGGCGGCATCGCCTTCCTGCCGATGACGTGGAACGGCGACTTCGACGAGGCGAAGCTCCGCGCTTATCTCTCGGCTCATCCCGGTGCCCGCTATCTGCTGGCATTCAACGAGCCCAATCTTTCGGGCAGCGTGGGCGGCTCGGCTATGACACCACAGCAGGCTGCCACAGCGTGGCCTAAGGTGAAGCAGCTGGCTGCCGACTTCCATCTGCAGCTGGTGGCCCCGGCGCTCAACTTCACGGGCGACAACGTGGGCGGCCGCATCTGGGAGCCTTTCGCGTGGTACGACGAGTTCTTCCGCCTCTGCCCCGATGCCGGTGTCGACTTTCTGGCATTCCATACCTATATGAATTATTACTCGGCCGTAGACTGGGTGGCCTCGCGCTACTTTTACAGCGATGCCGACGACGCCGACCTTCTTACCGCTGCCAATCGTGCGCAGTACCCCCATCTCGTGGCCTATCTGGAAGCCTATCAGGCGGCCAACGGCCACTATCCTAAGATGTTTCTCACGGAATTCTGCTCCTATCAGGGCAATGAGTATCCCTACACCAGTGCTATCACGCTCGACTTCCAGATTGACCAGATGACACAGAAGGTGCAGCTGCTTGAGCAGAGCGAGCTGGTGGAAGGCTACGCGTGGTTTATGGCCAATCCCGCCGGCGGCGAGACGGCGTGGCCCTATATGAGCCTCTTCCAGCGCAATACGTCCGACAGCGAGCTGTCCGCACTGGGTACGGTCTATGTCTATATGTCGTCGTTCGACACGTCGAAGTATTACCAACCCGGTGAGCTCATTCAGGCATCCGACTATGTCAATGCCACTACGGGCGAGCAGGCCGTCCGCCTGCGCCCCAACAGCGATGCCGCCAGCAGCTGTCCGCTGCAGGTGGAGCTGGTGGCCAGTGCCTACACTACCTATCTGGTAGAGCTTGCCGAAGCTGGAACCTACGTGCTGACCCTGCGGGCCAAGTCGGCCGCAACGAATACGATAGGCATCTATGGCGACAACTTCCAGCGGCTGCTGCGCGAGGAGGTGCCCTCTACCGGCGGCCAGTGGAAAGAAGTGACGCTGACGCTCAGCCTGCCTGCCGGGAAGAGCGAGCTGACGGTATTCAGTGCCCAGCCGTCATTCTTCATCAACGGCCTGCGGCTCTCGGCCGTCACCGACGGCATCGATGCACCCCGCTCTGAGGCTGCACCGCAGGCCTGCTACACCCTCGGCGGACAGCGCGTCGGGGGGACCCGCCGTCCCGGCATCTACGTTCAGCAGGGGCGTAAGGTCGTAGTCCGCTGAAATCAACTATTCATTACATAAATCAATATCAAGATGAGAAAAACTTTACTGACCCTCCTTGCGCTGGTGGTCACACTGACCGCCGTTGCGCAGACCAATCTCGCGCTGAACCGTCCGGCCTTTGCCAGCTCGGTCTCCGACGAGAACGCCACGCTGACGCCCGATAAGGCCGTCGACGGCGATGCTGGTACCAAGTGGGCCTCCAACTATGGCACGGCCGATCCCTCGATGACCGACGAGCAGAAGACTGCCCAGTGGTTCTACGTAGACCTCGGTGCCGAGGTAGAGGTGAACACGCTGAAAATCACGTGGGACAATCAGGCTCCCCACAAGTTTGCCGTCCGCTATGCTACGGCCGACCCCGCTGCCAGTCCGAAGACGGCCGGCACGGCCGTGCTGACCGAGCAGGCGGGCACCGACAACCATCAGGATGTCTATCAGTTCGACGCTGCCGTCACCGCCCGCTACATCATCCTCGACTTGCAGGAGCGTGGCCCGTGGGGCTATGGCATCAATGAGCTCGAGGTCTACGACATCGACTATGCCGCTGCCGAGCTGACCTCCATCAGTGTGAGCCCTAAGTTTGTGAAGGTGGGCGAGCCGACCACGCTCGTGTTCTCGGCCATCGACAACTTCAACAACGCGATGACTGGCATCACCTACACCGTCGGCGGCGAGCCGCTGGCCAATCCCTTTACCGCCACGGCGGGTGGTCTGATTACCATTACGGGTACCGATGCCGCCGGCCATACTGCCGTCACCACGGTCTATGCACTGGCCGATGCCGATGCACCGGCAGCCCCGGCTGGGGTGTTCGTCCCCGTCTACACGGCCGACGAGGCCGCCACGTGGGAGTCGGTCTACAATGGTGGTGCCGTTCAGGGAACGGAACTGACGCTGGGCACGGCAAAGGCGATGCCCTACGAGGCTGCGCGCTGTGTCTTCTTTACCAACGCAGCCCGCTGGGCCGATATATATAATGTGAATATCAATCCCGCTGCCGAGCGGCTGGGCGAGCTGCACGTCAGCCTGTTCGCTGCCACTGCGGCCACAGGTAAGGTGGTGCTCGAACAGACCCATAGCATTGCGGCCGACAATGCCTTCAGCCTGCCCGCTGGGCAGTGGACCGATGTCGTGGTCGACCTCGACGGCGAGACCTTCATTAAGGCAATGTCGGTCCGTATGGACAATGCCGACGACATCCTGCTGGCCAACATCTACTTCACTGAGGCTGAGGTCAACCCCGATGCCGGTAAGGTGGTGTCGCTCACGGTAGACCCGCAGCTGGTGGCTGTCGGCGTAGAGACCGAGCTGACGCTGACCGCTGCCGACAATAAGGGCGTAGCCATCACCGAGGGCGTTACCTATACTGCCGACGGACTGGTCGGCAACCAGCTGACGGCCACCGCTGCCGGTGCGCTGATGGTCACGGCGGCCACCCACGAGGGGGCTGAGACGGCTACGGCTACCGTCTATGCCGTGGCTGCTCCCGACCGTACCGACGGTGCCGGCGACATAGAGATTCTGCAGTCGGGCAAGAGCCAGAGTGGCAGCGGCACCGACTGGGAAGGCGGCTACAAGCCCCTGCCCAACCTCGTCTATGCCGACCATACTGTGGCCTATCACGCCCAGAACGTGAAGACGCTCTACCTCACCAATCCCGGTCTCTCGGCCGACGACCTCAGTTCGCTGAACACATTCCACCTCGACCTCTTCTCTACCGTCGACGATGCCGCTTGCAAAGTGGTGCTCGAGGGCATCAATGCCGAGGCTGCCTTCGAGGCTAAGGCCGGTCAGTGGGTCAGTGTCGACGTGCCCTTCGAGGGTGGTGCTGCCGCCTCGAGCTGGATTAAGATTAAGTTCAGCGGCGAGGGCGCCGAGGTGCTGGTAGACAATGTCTACTTCACCAAGACGGTCGATACCGAGGCACCCGTCATCAGCGACGCTACTGCCGAGCCTACCTATACAGGAGCCGTCGTTACCGTTGTCGCTACCGACAATAGCAACAGTCTCATCAGCTATACCTTCACCGCCGGTGGGGTGGAGAAGACGGCCACTGCCGCCAGCGGTGATGCGGCCGAAGTGGCGTTCACCGAGCTGCAGCTGGGCACCGCCTATACCGTAGCCATCGTTGCCACCGATGCCGCCGGCAATGCCAGCGAGCCCCGTGTAGTCAACTTCACCACCAAGAGCCTGCCCGCCATCCCCGGCGCACCCGCTCCTACCGATGATGCCGACTACGTGACGGCTTTCTACTCCGATGCCTATACCACTCCTGCAGCCGGTGTGCAGTTTATGAACTGGCACGCTGTCGACGTGCTGGCCGAGGAAGTGGCCGCCAGCGATGCGCCCACCGACCAGCTGTACCGCATCTACACCAAGCAGGGCTTCAGCTACTACGGCCTGCAGCTCGACCAGAGCTACGACCTCACTGGCGTGGTCAGCATCCACCTCGACATCTGGAGCGATGCAGCTGCCACCATCGGCTTCTCGCCCATCAACCAGACTGCCGAGCCCCATACCGCACAGAAGGCGCTGACACTGAACGAGGGCTGGAACAGCTTTGCCATCCCGGTGAGCGACTTCAGCAGTGCGATGGACATCACCAATGTCGATCAGCTCGAGTTCTTCGATGCACCGGCTGGTCTTGTCGTTGCCTTCGACAACATCTACTTCCTGAACAGTGTGCCCACGGGCATCCGCGTTGCTGCACAGCAGCCGGCGGAGCGCACCGGTGCCTACTACTCCCTCGACGGGCGACGCGTCAGCCAGCCTGCTAAGGGACTCTATATCCACAACGGCCGAAAAGTGATAGTTAAATAAGCAAGCGATGCTTCGGCACCAACCGATTCCCGGAGAGTGGCCGCCCTTTGCCATTGAAAGAGGCGTGCTGCTTTTCGGGGCGGTTTCTCTCCAAAACCTCGGAAGTGAGGTTTTTGTGAGGTGCTTTTTGCGCTGGTTTCGCGCATAACGACTACTTTTGCGGTTAATAACTGAAAATTCACAAATTAATAACTATTATCAACAAAACAATTTATTATGAAAAAACTTTTATTATTGGTTTGCGCATTTGTGGCGTCGATGGCATCTGCCGTTGCACAAGATGCGAACGTTGCACAGGGTGCAACGGTGACAGTGATAGGTGCAAATGATAATGCCGGTACACCTGCGGATATGGTAGACGGCAACAATGCTACATTCTGGCAAGGAAATAGCGAGACGGCGGCTGGACTTGAGATTAAGCTGGATCTTGGCTCCGCTAAGACCTTTAACGGTTTCTCCATTTCGTTTCAAGGTAATCGCTACGTGTCGCAGTTTACTTTAGAATATAGCAATAATGGCAGCGATTGGACAACGATTGGTACTTATGAGACTGGCATTGATGATGACCATCAGACAAAGACCGTCTCGGCTACGTTTGGTTCTTCAGTCTCTGCACAATATGTACGTTATACTTCGGCTTTAGCCAATAAGAATGCAGACGACCAGTGGAGCGAAACCATCTCAGAATTCCAGTTGCTGCAGTTTGGTGTCACGGTCTTGCCGTCTCATACCGACATTTTCTATAATGTGTTCACGGCCGACCACGCCACTGCAAGCTGGAATGCTGAGTATAATGGCGGCGCAACGGATGGAGGCTTTGAAACCTACAACGGAATTTCTATGATAAAGGTATGGAAAGCCTTGAAGTGGGTGTCTGTCGGTCCCTCGGATTGGAACACGGATGCCTATGATATGACGGGATATGCAAAGCTTTCGATTGATATCTATTCGGAGACCGCCACTTCCGACTATAAAATTGGCTTTGACGTCAATAATGCTGGTGCAGCGTCGATAGACAAGGCCATAGAACTCGCAGCAGGCTGGAATACCGTCTCCATTGACTTGTCGAGCGATGTGGCGACGCGTGGAAAGATACAGGTCTACCATAAAGACAAAGCTGAGGCCACGACAGCTGTCGACCTGAAGATAGCTAATGTCTACTTCTCTAAAGCCAGTGCTTTGACGGTTAATGTGGTGGGCAGTGCGGCAACGGCTATCGGCGAAATTTCTTCAGAGACAGTGGGCGATATCAATGCTGCCGATGTGCTCTGGATTGACCTCACGGCTGCAACGGTCAACGGAGAGGTCACCATCACTCCTCTGAATCCCAATGCAATTGTGCGTGTGGCAGGAACGGTCACTGAAAATGTTGCTACTGCTGATGCAAAATATGACAATCTGACCGTCAATAACAAAGTAGTGGAGTCTGGCGGTTATCTCTTCCCCGTCGGACAGCTCCAGCTGACCGATACCCGCGGCGCAAAATTCTGGAATGGCGAAGGTGGCGTACAGACGTTTATCAGTACCCACGAAATCGGCTATAGGATTACTCGTTCCATTCCTGCCAACAGCAAAGTCACTGCTGTCTATCCTGTTGACGTAACCACGATTCCCGATGGACTGGTAGCCTATGAGCTGCAGAGCGGTTCTTATGATGAAGAAAACAATGATATTACCTTCCACAAAGTGGAGAAGATGAATGCCAACGTGCCCTACATCATTGAGAACACGACGGCTGCTGCCATCGAGCTGACCACAGATGTAAAGACTGGTGACTTCAATTGGAGCACTATGCCATCTGTAAATGCCTCTACGTCTGGTACCATAACCCTCACCGGAAACTATGACCCCGCCGGCATCAATGCTTCTGAATCAACCTACCTGCTGGGTGCAGGCGGTAACTTCAAGAAAGGCAAATCGGGCGTGACGATTGGTGCATTCCGCGCTTATATCACTGTCAGCAGCCCCAGCCCCGCTCCCTCGTTCAGTGCCATCTATAACGGCGAGGATGGTACGACCGGCATCAATGCCGCCCGTCAGCAGAATGTCGAGGACGGCATCTACTACGACCTGAGCGGCCGCCGCGTCGTGAACCCGACGAAGGGCCTGTATATCCACGCAGGCAAGAAAGTGGTGATTAAGTAAAATGTGTAACAACCGTAAAAAGAATGATTATGATACGCAAACAATATATCAAGCCCGAAGTGACCGAAATCCGCATTGAGACTCAATCTATGCTGGCTGCAAGTGGCGATCGGCTGAAGGTGGGGTTTAACAAGAACCAAAACTGGGATGACGACGAAGACGGTGAGTACGCTTATTAAGCCATAGTCATCATCACATCATAAAAGAGGGAGCAGCTATGGCCTACGACCAGTGCTGCGCCCTCTTTTTCTTCGTATTAAACACAGACTAACCACACAAGATGAGAAAGCTATTCACACTATTGATGCTGCTGGCAGTAGCGGCAGGCACACGGGCGCAACAGGCCAATCTGGCACTGGGGCGGACGGCCACGGCCAGCTCCGCTGCGGGCAGCCATACGGCAGCAAAGGCCGTAGACGGCAACACCACGGGCGACTCGCGCTGGGAGTCGGCCTCGACCGACGATGAGTGGTGGCAGGTGGACTTGGGCTCGGTGCAGGAGGTAGACCTGATACAGATTGTATGGGAGGGCGCCTATGCCGAGTCGTTCCGCATCGTGGCCGCCACGCAGCAGAGCCTGTCGGACGCGGTGACCGTCGTGGAGCGCAGTGGCATTGCGCTGGGCGGATTTCCCAATACGCAGAACTATACACTGGCCCAGCCCGTGCAGGCGCGCTACATCCGTTTCGAGGGAGTGAAGCGAGCCACGCCCTATGGCTACAGCTTCTACGAGCTGGGCGTCTATAAACGGACGGAGCCCGTGCTCACCACCCTGCAGCTGACTGCAGGAGCGGAGGTCGTGGCACTGGGCACGGCGGCCACGCTGACCCTGACCGCCCAAGACCAGTATGGCTCCGACTATGCGCTGAGCGAGCTCCCGCACTATGCCGTCAGTCCGGCAGAGGCTGGTACCGTAGATGCTGAGGGGCACTACACCCCACTGCAGAACGGGGCGGCCACGCTGACGGCTACGGTGCAGGGCGTGACATCGAATGCCATTACCATCGTGGGCTACGAGGGGGCCAATCTGGCTGCTGCCTCGGCTGTCGTCGCCACCAGCGATGGGGCCGAGACCGCCACGCTGGCCTATGCCTTCGACGGGCGGACCGAGGGAGGCATTTGGGTGCTGCACGCCGCACAGGAGGACAGGGCCTACGAGGCGTGGGCTACGCTCGATCTGGGAGCCGCCTATGACCTGACGCTGGTGCAACTGGCGTTCGAGGGAGCCTCGTCGGCTGCCTACGAACTGCTGGTGTCGGCCGACAACGTCACGTGGCAGACGGCCAAGACGGTGACCCATCCCGACGGCATCAATGCTTGGAACGACTATCTGGCCGCTTTCGATGCGCCTGTCAACGGCATCCGCTACGTCAAGTTCCGCTCCACCCGGGCCGCCACGGTCTATGGCATTAAGCTCTACGAGTGGGCGGTCTACGGCGTTCCGGCCGACGTGACCGACGGCTCCCTGCATACCTACCAGCCCGACGCGCTGGGGCTCGTTCCCCTGCGAGGCACGCTGAGCACCGCCACGGTGGGCGTGCTCAACGGTGCTGAGGGACTGGCCTTCGACCTGACGCGCGTGACGATAGACGGCGACGGCGTGGGAGCACTGGTGGCTCCGCAGAATCCCAACGCGCTGCTCATCGTCAGCAGCGAGCAGGCTGCCCAGCTGGGCGACGTCTCTAACCTCGTGGTGCGGCAGACAGACGGCTGGCACGCTGACCAGCTGTCGCTGACCGACGGCTACGACGTGCTGACCTCGCTCTGCATCACGGCCGACCGTGCCACCTTCCGTCGCACCTTGCCGGCAGCTGGACTGGCCACGGTGATGGTGCCCTTTGGCTGTGCCGTCCCTGACGGTGTGAAAGCCTACGAGCTGTTGGGCTGGGGCGATAACGCCCGCACCCGACTGACCTTCGGCGAGGTGGCCACCCTCGAGGCTGGCCGCCTCTATCTGTTGCGTAGCTCCTATGCAACTCCCATACAACTCCTATCCAATTCCTATGTGCAGATGGACTTTACCGTAGGCAGGATCCCGACAGCCGACGGCGTGACCGCCTACGGCACCTACCAGCATACGGCAGCCCCCGAGGGCAGCTACGTGCTGGGCACCGACGGGCTCTTCCACCAGACGGCGGCCGGTGCCACCCTTCCCGCTTTCCACGGCTGTGTGGCACTGAGCACGCTTGCTGCTCCGCAGCTGAGCATCAGTCTGGGCGGTGCAACGACAGGGCTTGCCCCTGCAACACTTCAGCGCAGCCGCCCCCACAGCTATACGCTCGACGGCCGGCGCGTAGAGCATCCGCGCCGCGGGGTCTATGTCATCAACGGAAAGAAAGTAGTAATGAAGTAACGGTTATGAAGAAGATATACAGAAAGGCTGTCGCCATAGCACTGGCACTGCTGGCCACGACAGGAGCCACACAGGCACAAGAGGTGGTGACGCTGGGGAAAGGCAGCTACGCCTCGTATCCCCCGTTGAGCGTGAGCCGCAGCAGCGACCACGGCGGCGACCAGAGCCAATATATGATGACCCGCACGCTGAAGATTCACGAGCGCAGCGGCCAGCCCATCCCCACCAATGACTGGTGGACCAACCTGATCAACGCCGACGATACGCACTACGGCAAGCTGTCGGGGCATCTGTGGAGCTATCCGCAGTATGTAGAGGCCGGAACCTATGGCATTGACGTGCAGCAGCCCAACGCGTGGATCAGCGACGGCACGGAGATGAAGTGCAACACAAAGCTGGTGCTGCGCGGCGTAGGCTTCAACGCCCAGACCGCCATCGCCCAGCGCTGGCACGACTGGGACGTCGCTTTCTCGCTGCGCGACAAGCGACAGGTGATGTATGTGACGATGGCCCACGGAATGCCTTTCACGTGGGTAGAGATGCAGAACGTGAAGCCCACCGTCACCATTGAAGACACCAATGCCGACCTCGGTGCCGGCAATACCTACGACAAGAATGGTGCCATCCACGTCTATGGCCCCAACGGCAATGAGCTGACCACCACTACGCGCCTTTCGGCCTTTGCCATCGAGAAGGGCGGCGACACTTACGGCGTGTTCCTGCCCGAAGGAACCGACGTGGTGGTAGAGAACGGCGTGGTAAGCATTGCCTTCAGCGGCAGTCAGCAGTATGTGTCCATCGGTATCCTGAAGTCGAAAGACCAGCTGCAGGCGTTTGCCCGCTATGCCTATAACGTGCCGAGGGCCACGCGGGTGACGTGGCGGTACAGTGGAGCCGAAGGGAAGCTCTACACCACGTGGACGGTGAAGGCCGTCGACCTGCGTACGGGCGTCGCGATGCCCGGCATCGGTGGCGAGGATGCCGCGCCGCAGCCTAACGACGAACCCGACGTCGCTGACGACGGGCTCATCGACGTGGGCATCGGCGACGGCGGCTATACGGGCGAGGCACAGGCTCCACGCCGCGCCGCCGCAGAACCGGAAGACGAGGCTGACGGCACCGTCGGCGTGATGCAGGGCTTCCTGCCCCATCAGTACCGCGACACGGGCAATGCCTGCACGCTGCCCTTCGACGGCATCAGCTACGAGACCCCCCACGGCCTGCTGAAGCTCTGCGAAGGGACGGAATTCAGTGTGGTGTACAACTTCTACGGAATGCTGCCTTACTATGCGGTGCCCAGCGAAGAAGACGATGCCGGTGCCCCCTACGACGAGGTGAAGATGACGGCTATGCTGCAACGCTATGCCGACACGGGCACCTTCGGCGACGACACCTACTGGGGCGGTAAGGGACTCACCCAGATGGCACTCTATATGACGTTTGCCCGCGAGATGGGAAAGACGGAGCTGTTCCGCCAGTGCCGCGACCGACTGAAAGAGGCACTGGTAGACTGGCTGACCTATACCCCCGGCGAGCAGAACCGCTTCTTTGCCTACTTCCCCCGCTGGGGAGGAATGATGGGCTATGCCACCAGCTACGACTCGGACACCTTCAACGACCACCACTTCCACTATGGCTACTACACACTGGCAGCCGCCCTGCTGGCACTGGTGGACGATGACTTCCGCGACGGCTACGGCGAACTGCTGACACTGATTGCCAAAGACTATGCCAACTGGGACCGCTCCGACACGCGCTTCCCCTTCCTGCGTATGCTCGACCCGTGGGCCGGCCACTCGTTTGCCGGTGGTCTGGGCGACGGCAACGGCAACGGGCAGGAATCGACCAGCGAAGCAATGCAGGGATGGGGCGGTCTCTATCTCTTGGGAGTGGCTCTGGGCAACGACGCGATGCGCGACGCGGGCATCTTCGGATGGGTGACCGAGGCGCGCGGCACGGCCGAATACTGGTTTGACCGCCATACCGACCCCGCCCGCAATATGGCCACTTTCCACACACGCACCACCGAGGGCTACAACATTGCCTACGACAAGTTCTCGGCGGGCTACCAGCGCGACGGCGTGGAGCACAGGATGACACCGCCTTACAACAGCAACCTGACTTGCCACGGTGTGGGCTGGTGGACATACTTCGGCTTCGATGCCATCTTTATGCAGGGAATACAGTGGATGCCCATCTCGCCGGCACTCGACTACCTGAGTGAGGATAAGGAGTTTGCAGCGTGGGACTTCCAGCGGCTCTGGGCTGATAAGTTTATCGGCGGATGGACCAAAGACACCCGCACGGCCGACGGCTATCTGGGCGACTCGGGCGGCTGGGGAAACGTGGCACTGAGCTACTTGCAGCGCAGCAATCCGCAGGAGGCCGCACGCATCTTCGATGACTGCTGGGCAAAGGGCGAACCGGAGTTTACGACCTTTGGGACCAATGGCATCAGCTACTTCGTCACCCACTCGCACCTGACGTATGGCGACATCGACTGGACCACGCACGCCTCGGTACCTACGGCGCGCGTCTACAAGAAAGACAATGGTGAGAAAACCTATATGGCTTATAATCCCACCGACCAGCCGCTGACGGTCACCTTCAGCGACGGCGGTTCGCTGATGGTGCCTGCCCGCCAGCTGGCCGTGAGCGGGCAGACCTCGAAGGCCGTGACGGAGATTGTGACCGAAAGTGCAACGGCCGACCCGCGTGAGGAGGTAGGGATGGAGAATCTGGCCCTGCATCGCCCCGTGACGGCCAGCAGTGCGCTGGAGGCGGCCACGAATGCCGTGGACGGCAACGGCAGCAGCCGCTGGGAGAGCAAGCACGAGGACGGCCAGTGGATAACGGTCGATTTGGGAGAACTGGTGGAGGTGTACAAGCTGACCATCCGTTGGGAGGCGGCCTATGCCAGCAAGTACAACGTGCTCGTCTCTGACAATGGCACCGACTGGACACCCGTACAGACGGTGACGAGCAGCGGCGGAAACGACGTAGTGATGATGGGCGACGTGAGGGCGCAATATATTAAGGTGGAAGCCGTGACACGCGCCACTGCCTATGGCATCTCTGTCTACGAGCTGGAGGTCAACGGCCGACGGCTGTCGGCCGCCGATGGGGATATCCTCGGCCTGAAGATAGTGAGCACGCCCGTAGTGCTGAAGCAGTATCAGCCGGCACAGCTGGAGGTGACGGCACTGACCTGCGGGCGGCAGTGGGTGGAGCATCCCGCCGTGACGTACACCTCGAAAGACGGTGTGGTGACCGAAGACGGGCTGTTCACCCCGCGCAACTACGGCACCGTAACGGTTGGCGTGAAGCACGGAAGCATCAGCGTGGAGAAACAGCTGGCCGTGGAAGAGGCACTCTATCTGGACAAGCTGGAGATGCAGCCACGGCAGGCATTGGTCGTCGTGAACGGCGAGGGACAGACCTACACCTTTGCCGGGCAGGACCAGTTCCGCGGCGCAATGAATCCGAACCTCGACCACCTGACGTTCCGCCTGTGCACCTATGAGGTGACGGGCACGTGGAACAATCCAAACGACTATAACCGGGAGAAGAACATCTACGCAATGACCGATGTGGATGCGGGCATCTTTGATGCCGACAGCCGTACGCTGACCGTCAGTGCCGAGGGCGACTATGCACTGATAGCCACGGGGCTGACTGCCGCCGACACCGTGTTCATCACCGCCCGCCAGCTGGCCGACATCAATCTGGCCTACTTGAAACCGGCTGTTGCCACGTCGGCCAATGGTAATGCCACGGCCGATAAGGCGGTCGATGGCGACAATGGAAGCCGCTGGGAGAGTGCGTGGGGCGAAGACAACCAGCAACTGACGGTCGACTTACAGGCCGTGTATCGTGTCAATAAGGTGGTGGTCAACTGGGAAGCGGCCCGTGCCAAGCGCTATGAGGTGCAGGTGTCGGTCGACGGCGAGGCGTGGCAGACGGTGAAGACCGTTGTGCTCAATGCCGCCGGTCCAGACACGCAGGC
The DNA here is from genome assembly GCA_017476785.1 of Prevotella sp. Taxonomy (GTDB): domain Bacteria; phylum Bacteroidota; class Bacteroidia; order Bacteroidales; family Bacteroidaceae; genus Prevotella. The sequence continues at coordinate 23,514 of JAFUZD010000042.1, forward strand.
CTTTGCCGAGGTGGAGGCACGCTATGTACGTATCCAAGGACTGCAGCGCGAGATGACAGCTTATGGCTACAGCATCTACGAGCTGGAGGTGTATGGAACGGCGAAGGTGCGCGACCTGACGGCCGAGGAGCTGGGAGCCGACGAGGACGACCCGTCGATAGACCTGAATGACTACTGGGATGCCGACTGGGAAGTGACCGACGGAATGAGGGGCATTGTGGCACCGTGGCAGCAGGCTCCGTGGTACTCGGTGGACGGCCGACGGCTTCAGGCGCGGCCCAGCCGGAAAGGCCTCTACATCCACGGCCATCGGAAATACGTGGTCGAGTAATCTGCCCGGACTGGGCATACCCAAACGAACAAAGCGGCCGCTGGCAGAATGCCGGCGGCCGCTTCTCTTTGAGAGACGAGCGTGATGTCTTTTTATTTCTCGGGAATGTCCTCGAGCGTCTTCTTCAGCAACGTCCAGAAGGGGTCGGCCGTAGCGATGAGGGCACGCTCGGTGGTGGTGTGGGGCGAGCGCAGCGTGGGACCGAGGCTCACCACGTCCAAGTGGGGATACTTGCCGAGAATGATGGAGCACTCCAGACCGGCGTGGTCGACCTGTACGATGCCTTCCTCGCCGAACAGCTCCTTATATTCGCGGAGCAGCAGATGCAGTATCTCACTGTCGGGGTTGGGATCCCAGCCGCCGTAACTGCCGGCCGTCTCGACCTTCATCCCGGCCATATTGAACGTGCTCTCCAGCGTCTTGACGATGTAGTCTTTCATATCCTCGCGGCTACTGCGGGCCAGAATCTGCAGTTCGGCACGGCCGTCGCCGATATTGATGATGGCCAGATTGCTGCTGGTCTCCACCACGTCGGGGTAGGCGGGAATCATACGCACCACGCCGTTGTAGCAGCCATAGATGGCATTGATGAGATTGTCCTGAATCTCTACGGGCACTTCTTTCTGCGGCACGGCGACCTCTTCGGCCGTCAGCTCGATGCCGCTCTCTATCTGCTTGTACTCATCGGTGAAGTCGTCGAGCCAGTCGGCTGTCAGCTCCTTCAGTGCCTCTACGTTCTCCTTCGGCAGCGTGAGCACCACCTCGGCTTTGAAGGGAATGGCATTGCGCATATTGCCGCCCTGCCACGTGGCCAGCCGTGCGTCGAGCTGTTCGATGGCTTCGCGTACCACGCGCACCATCAGCTTGTTGGCATTGCCGCGTCCTTCGTGTATCTCCAGTCCCGAGTGGCCGCCGCGCAGACCTTTCAGCGTGATGCGTACGGCTGCATCCTGCGGGTCGGTGTCAGCTTCCTGATAGTCGAGCGTAGCGGTGATGTCGATGCCGCCGGCCGAGCCGATGACAAACTTACCCCACGTCTCGGAGTCGAGGTTGAGCAGGATGTCGCCCTGCAACTCGCCGGCCGGCAGGTCGTTGGCACCATACATTCCCGTCTCTTCGTCGGCGGTAATCAGGGCCTCAATGGGGCCGTGCTTCAACGTCTTGTCCTCCATTACGGCCATAATAGCAGCTACGCCCAGTCCGTCGTCGGCACCGAGCGTCGTGCCCTTAGCCTTAATCCACTCGCCGTCAATCCACGGCTCAATGGGGTCGGTCTCGAAGTTGTGGGTCGACTCGGGCGTCTTCTGCGGCACCATATCCATATGGGCTTGCAGGATGACGCCTTTCCGGTTTTCCATTCCGGCTGATGCGGGCTTGCGCATCACGATGTTGCCTGCCGGGTCTTTGAATGCCTCAACGCCGACGCGGACGGCGAAGTCGAGCAGGAACTGCTGGATTTTCTCCAGATGGCCGCTGGGGCGCGGCACTTGGGTGAGTGCATAGAAGTTGCTCCAGATGCACTGCGGGTTCAGATTCTTGATTTCACTCATTATCGATATTGTTTTTAGGGTTAGTCCGAATGTTTGTAAAGTTCAGTACCATCCAAGCGTAGATGCCCAGTCCTGCCACCAGCATCGTCTGGATGGTATGCACGATGAGCACGAAGTAGAGTGCGTGGACGTCGGCCACGCCGTAGAGGATGAGCATCGTCTTCACTGCGAAGTGCCACGGGCCGGCACCGTTAGGCGTGGGCACGACGACGGCGATGGAGCCGACGATGAACGTGACCAGCGCACAGCCCAGTCCGAGGTGGGATGAGAAGTCGAAGCAGAAGAAGGTGAGGTAGTAGTGCAGGAAATAGCTGAGCCAGATGCCTATCGTCAAGACGGCAAAGAGCGGGATGCTGCGCACCCCCTGCAACGAGACGACCCCCTGCCAGATGCCCGAGAACGTGGCCTTCACCTTATTATATATAGACAGCTTGCGCAACAGGAAGTGGAGCAGCAGGGCTGCCGCTATGGCGCAGACAGCCACCACGAGGTAGCCCGTGACGGAGAAACGGTGCAGGATGGAGTCGACGGTAGTGCCCGTCTGGCGGAAGAAGGTGCCGAATGTGCTCATCTCGAGCAGCAGTGTGAGCCCCGTCATCAGCAGCACGAGCAGCGTGTCGATGGCCCGTTCGGTGACCACGGTGCCCAGTGCTTTCGGAAACGAGGTGCCTTCGTAGCGCTTCAGCACACCGCACCGCGTGAACTCACCGATGCGCGGAATGAGCAGTGAGGCGGCATAGCTGAGGAAGACGGCATTGATGCACGTAGACACCCGCGGGTGCTCGTCTACGGGGTCGAGCGTCATCCGCCATCGCCACCCGCGGAGCACCTGCGCCAGAATGCCGAAGGGAAACGACAGTAGCATCCACGTCCAGTCCATCTCGTCGGTCAGCACGTGGCGAATCTGCTGCACGTCCTCGCCGCGATACATCCAGTAGAGTATCGCGCCGCCCAGTGCGAGCGGCATCAGTATCTTGATGATGATGTTGCCAATCTTCATATCCACTTGCAAAGATAATACTTTCGGGGCATATTCTGCCGCATCTGCCGTTTAAAATTGCTTAAATAAGCCCCACATCACTGTCTTATGTCCCCTTTCCGTGGGCGCTGTGCTTAATATAGGTCAAGTCTTTGACGCACGTCAAATAAATGTCACTTTTACACCGAAAAGGCCTCGCAGTGGATGCCCTTTTGGGAATAATGCTTACCTTTGCATCGTCAAAAGACAAAAGATTGAAGGATAACAAAAAAGAGAAAGGACAAAAGAAATGATGGTAACAGTATTTTCATTGGCCATCGTGGCCATTACAATCGCAGAGGCTGTCAGCGTGAACCGCAAGATTAACCTCAACAAGTAAGTAGTAACAACAATTATTTTAAAGTAATAAGAAAGGATAACAATTATGGTAGTATTTGAAGTATTGGCAATCGCCACGGTTTTGTTTGCCGCAGTTACAGCAACTGGTCTCGTAGTAGATATGAAGCTGGAGGGCAAAATCTAAACCCCTTTTCAACAGGATTTTCACAAAACGATAAGTTTTTTTTATATTAAGTCTATCGCGGCCGAGCCATCAGTGGTTCGGCCGCGATGCGTTTTCAAGCACATATTCCCCTCATTCTTTGCTGTTCTCGGAAATATTATAATGGCGAGATTAGAATTGGTGGCTATTTAGGATCCCAAATGGATGATTGCAGTCAATTCAAACCCGGCCACGGCTATGCAGTGGGATTCTTGACTGGGGCAGACAAGGAAATCCAGCAGATGAGGGTGTTTCCTACCAAATACACGCTTGACAGCAACGACGTGCTGACATCCGTAACGGTGGAATACCAGCTGTTCTAATCATTTAGTTAGGATTTTGACATATCCTTACGCCTAAAATCATCAAAAAAGGAGTGGAATGCTTGCACGTTTCGCGGAAAGTTTGTATTTTTGCAACGTCAGAACAGGATTCTGATGCCGCAGTATCAAAAACTGGGCGGGAGGCTTCGGCCATCCCAGACGCCGCTTTACGCGGGGAGTAAGACAGAACGTTTCTGCTCCATTTTTATTAAAAGTCGTCTCGTAAGAGGCGACTTTTATCGTTCATACAGTTTACGGAAAGTGCTAAGGAACTGACGGCTTTTGGCCATATTCCTTTTGATTGAGATATGCTTGCGTCCCTTAAATATAAGCACTTCGAGAGCTTCGGGTGAAGTCTGGAAATAGGACTGGATATCAAGTGCAAGCACTTTGGCCTTATAGTTGCTTCTCATATTCAGCAGCACACGGTTGGCTTGGCCGATGGATTCGCGCATCCTGTTGATGGCCGAATTCTTCCCAATGATGGTCTTTAAGTCGTACACACGATAGATGCCTTTGCGCTCAAAGATGAAGTCTGGCGTTCGGAGTCCTTTGGGATTAGGTAAGATGTAGACATTATAGCCGTGGAAGACGGCTTTGCGGGCAGCATTCAGCAGATTGCCATAGTCGGAGTCGTTGTCACCACCGCACACGAATATCCTGTTCTCACCCACCAGTGGATGAAACTCGCTGCGCTGGGCTATAAACTCCACCTGTCGCGAATAGTCACCCCCGTTAAGTGAGTGCAGCAGTGCCAGTTCTTGTGCTATGTCGTTACTCTGCTCTTCCATCGAATCGGTTTTTGATTGACAAAGCGAATGCAAAGGTATTCATTTCTATTCAAATATTACTTATCGGCATCATATTTTTCTTGATGGGAAAGTAAAAAATCCGTTGTTTTTCGTACCTTTGCAGCAGAATGAAGCAAGTAAGACCTAAGAAGAATCTCGGTCAGCACTTTCTGGTTGACCTGAACATCGCCCGCCGCATTGCCGACACGGTGGATGCGTGCCCCGACCTGCCCGTGCTGGAGGTGGGGCCCGGGATGGGGGTGATGACGCAATACCTCGTAGACAAGCCGCGGCCACTGAAAGTGGTGGAGATAGACCGCGAGTCGGTGGCCTATCTGAACGAGCATTTCCCCCGTCTGCGGGAAAACATCTTAGGCGAAGACTTCCTGCGGATGGACCTCACACGCGTGTTCGACGGCCAGCCCTTTGTGCTCACGGGCAACTATCCCTATGACATCTCGTCGCAGATATTCTTCAAGATGCTCGACAACCGAGACCTCATTCCCTGCTGCACGGGTATGATTCAGCGCGAGGTGGCTCAGCGTATGGCCTCTGCGCCGGGCACTAAGGCCTATGGCATCCTGTCGGTGCTGATGCAGGCGTGGTATGATATCGAGTATCTCTTTACCGTAGATGAGGATGTGTTCAATCCGCCGCCGAAGGTAAAGAGCGCCGTCATCCGTATGACGCGCAATGCGGTGCAGCATCTGGGCTGCGACGAGCAGCTGTTCAAACGCGTGGTGAAGACGGTGTTCAACCAGCGCCGCAAGATGCTGCGCGTATCGCTGCGCCAGCTGTTCAGCGGCGCCGCCGCTCCCTCGCCCGCCTTCTTTGACGATGCGATGATGACGCGTCGCCCCGAGCAGCTCTCTATTGACGAGTTTGTGGTGCTGACCAATCGGGTAGAGGAACAGCTGTGCTCGCACACAAATAATTGATTTCAGTCAATAAACCGCCCCTTTTTCGGTTGAAAAGGGGGCTTGGGTGTACGGCGGAATGACATTCTGCTTATCTTTGCATCGTCAAAACACTTCAATAGGTAACGGACGCGCGTCCCCCTGAAGGCTGTCAGCACAGCGTGGAGCCTGAAGGTATGAGAATGGTAAAAGAGAGTAAGTAAACACTATTTAGGGTAACACATTAAACAAAAGAAAGGGTAAAAAGATGATGATGACTTGGATAACCCTGTGTGCAGCCCTCGCTGCAACAGGAATGTGGATGAAGGATAACACACCACAACTTTAGGAAAGGTAAAAAGGAAAGGTAAAAAGGTGAAAAGGTAAAAGAGTAAAAGGGTAAAAAGAAAAGGTAAAAAGGTGAAAAGGTAAAAGAGTAAAAGGTGAAAAAGTAAAAAGGTAAAAGGGTAAAAATAAGAAAGGGTAAAAAGATGAATATAGCATTAGTAGTAGAGATGTTCGCCCTCTTTGCAATTACCGCAATGGTATGCCAGAGGGGCATAGAGAAGTAAGACGCCGGTCTTACCCGTCAGTGAGAAAGTTTCTTAGTTATTAAATTTATAGTAAAGAAAGATGCAGCCTGCAGGTCATTGCCTGTGGGCTGCATCTCTTTTTAGGCGTTTGGGACGGTCAGGGTCAGTGGGCTGCATCCGCTTGGGTTGCTGCGGCAGTGGGCTCGGGCATCTTCTTCATCCAGCCGCCGTGGAACAGGCGGGCGAGGAAAATGGTGCCGCGGAACGTCAGTTCGATGGCCATTGCCGTCCACACACCCGGCAGGCCGTAGGTGGCGGCCAGCAGGGCAGCCAGCGTCAGTCGCACGCCCCACATCGACAGCAGGCTCATAATGGCTGGCTTGAGCGTGTCGCCTGCTCCGATGAATACGCCGTTGCACACGATGGCCGCTGCAAACATAGGCTCGGCAAAGGCTTCGATGCGCAGCGACTGGGCTCCAATCTCGCGAATGGCCTCGACGGGTGTCATCAGACTCATCAGTTCGGGGGCGAAGACATACATCAGAACGCCCATCAGGGTCATCATCAGCATTCCCAGTCCTACCGACAGACGGGCAAACGAGCGCGTCAGCAACCGCTGACCGGCACCGATGCCCTGTCCGACGAGTGTGGTGGCTGCCTCGGCAATACCGTAGCCCGGCATATAGCAGAGGCTCTCCACGGTGATGCCGAACGTGTTGGCCGCGATGGATACGTTGCCCAGCGGAGCCACAATGGTGGTGCTCACAATCTGTGCCCCGCCCATCAGCAGGTGTTGCAGTCCCATCGGTGCACCGATGCGGAAGGCGTTGCGCACCACGTCGGCTCGCGGACGGAATGAGCCCGGGCGGCCCACGAGGTGCAGGATGTCGGAGCGGAAGAAGAGGAAATAGCTCATCAGCAGCGTAGTGATGGCTACGGCCACCGTGGTGCCCAGTGCCGCACCTGCCACGCCGTAGCCCAGCGTGAAGATGAACAGATAGTTAAAGGCTACGTCGAGGCAGCACATCATCACGTTCAGGATACTGGGCACCTTCATATTGCCCGAGCACTTGAGCATAGAGCCCGCCAGACTCTCTAACTGGAACAGCGGGGCGGCGCACGAGAAGATGAGGAAATAGAGCGACGCGTCGTGGGCAATGTCTTCGCCGCCACCCAGCCAGAATGGCAGGGGACGGTGGATGCCGACGGCGATGGCTACCAGTGCCAGACTGAACACGAGGCAGCACGTGACGGCCTGACGCAGGATGCGGCGGGCCCGCTCGAAGTCGTTGGCCCCGATGGCGTGGGCCACTTGCACGGAGAAGCCCATCGAACAGGCACTCGACAGACCGCCGAAGAGCCACGACGTGCTCTCTACCAGTCCGATGCTGGCGGCCTGCCGGGCTCCCAGATGTCCCACCATCGCGGCGTCGATAAAGAACATCAGGATGGTAGACAACTGAGCCAGCACCGAGGGAATGCTCAGCTGTACTATCAGGCGGAGCTTCTCGCGTTGCGTCATCTGCCGGCCTTCGCGGATGTATGCCAGTAGGTCGGTATGTTCTTTCTTCTTGAAGAATGTGAGGTTCAAATCGTCTTCCTGTGTTACTAAAGTGGCTGCAAAGATAATGAATTCTCGCGAGAATTTGACGGATTCTCGCGAGAATTCCGGAAATTCTCGCGAGAATTGTCTGAAGCCGCTTAGGGAAGTCGATGTCGGGAGCGTGCCGTCAGAAGCCGATACGGCCCGTATGGCGCGTCCCTTCAAAGTGGTTGACGTCTTGCAGCAGCACTTCCTCGGCCGTCTCTGCGCCGCTGTCGGCAATGCGCAAGCGCGCTACCTGTGCCACCGTCTGCGCCAATAGCTGGATGGTGCGGGCGTTGACGGGGTTGTTGCGGCTGGCCGCGCTGTGTATGCTGCCAATGTAGCGGCTCATCTCTTTCTCAGCGTCGGGCGTCAGTCGCAGGCGGTAGTCGCTCAGCAGCATTGAAGCCAGCAGCTGCGTCAGCTGTTCCACGGTGTAGTCGTTGAAGATGATAGAGTGGTAGAGCGAGGCAATGCCGTTGAGGGCGAGGTCCTTGGCGATGTTCTCGTTGCCGTCGCTGGCCTCAGCGAAGACCACGGCCGTCTGTTGCTTGCTCTCGTTGATTTTGTTGACAATCCACATCCGTATGTTGTCGTGCGGCTGGTCTTTGTAGCGGGGCGAGTCCATATCCATAAACAGCAGCCCGTCGGCGGCGCGCTTGAGTGCCTTCTCCAGCGTCTGGTACGTGTCGCCCACGCCCAGCTCCTCGATGTTGAGGATGACGGTATGGCCGCGCCGCAGCATTCCCAGTCCCTGCAGCAGCTTGCCCAGCAGCTCGGCCACGGTGCTCTTGCCCGTGCCCGTCTGCCCGATGAAGTTCCAATAGAGGTTGTTCGAGCTGGGGTTTACGGCGTTCTGCCGGCGCTCCTCGCGCACCACGGTGACGTAGTCGTGGAGTGCTTTCTTGGCGTTGTCCAGTCCCACGAGCTGGTCGAGCTTGGCCAGCGTCTCGCTGAGTATGGTCTCGTCAACAGGCTGCAGCTTGGCGGTTCCGTCGTGCTGCGGAATGTCTTCGGGCGTGATGGTGCTCAGCAGCTCGTCGCTCAGCTCCGTGCTGCCCAGCCGGCTGAGGCGCTGGCTGAGCGAGGGGATGATGTGCGAGGTGAGCAGGCGGGTGATGAAGCGGCCGTTGCCAAAGTGCTCGTCTTTCTGGTTGTACTCCTCGATGATGTAGCGCGAGAGTGCCTGCTCGGCTTCGGGCGTCAGCCGGTACTGCTCGCGTCGCAGCACCAGTTTGCCGATGTTGAGCAGCTGCTCGGGCGAGTAGTCCTCGAAGTGGAAGATGTAGGGGAAGCGCGACTTGAGGCCCGGGTTGGACTCCAGCAGGCGGCGCATCTCGTTGGTATAGCCCGCGAGGATGACAATCATATCGGTGTCTTCCATCGAGAGGTAGGTGAGCAGGGTCTCAATGACGCGCATACCGAAGTCGCGGTTGTCCTGACTCTCTACGAACAGGTTGTAGGCCTCGTCGATGAACAGCACGCCGCCCGAGGCACGCTGTATGGCATTGAGCGTGTTTTTCTCCGTCTCGCCGATGTACTGTCCCACCAGTTTGGAGCGGTCGGTCTCTACCAGATGGCCGCTGGAGAGAGCTCCGATGCCGCGGTATATCTCGCCCAGATACTTGGCGATGGTGGTCTTGCCCGTTCCGGGATTGCCGGTGAACACCATATGCATCGGCGGCATCCGGTTGTACAGCCCGCGGTCGGCGCGTATCTTGTTCAGTCTGACGAGGCTGGTGTGGTTGATGATGCTCTCCTTCACGTTGTCCAGTCCGATGAGTTCTTCGAGCTTGGCCAGTGGCTTCGATGGGTCGCGCTCCTCAATCTGCGGGATGTCTTCGGGCAGAATCAGCCCCACGTCGTCCTTCTGGGTCATCTCGTCGCTGATGGTGCGGCGGATAAGTCGCGGCAGCACCTCGTCGTCGAGCGTCTGCCACGCAAAGTACATATTGCCGAAGTTGTTGCCGCGTAGGTTGTAGGCATATTCGAAATATTGCTTCAGTGCACCGTCGGCTTCGGGTGTGAGCAGGAAGTTACGCTCGCTGAGACGCTGTCTGGTCAGCGTCATCATCTGCTCGGGCGGCACGTCGGGAAACTCGTAGAACGTGTAGAAAAGCTCGCGGGCAGGCTCGCACATCGTAATGAGCTCTTGCATCTGGCTGGTACGGCCGGTGAGCACGACCACGATGTTGTCCATCTTGCGCAGCTTGCTGGCCAGAATCTCCATACCGTTGAGCACGCCCACGGTGCCCTTCAGTGCCAGCTCCTCGGCATTGTTGATGACCACGAGATTGTGCTCGTTCTGGTCGAGCGTGTCCTCAATCTTGGGCGAATAGCCGTTCACGGGGTCGAGCAGCTCGATGGCATCGTACTCGGCGATGTCGGCCACGATCTCGCGCTCGGCCAGCTTCTCGTAGACGGCACGGGCCGCCGTGCGCTTGCCGGTGCCTTTCTTTCCGGTGAACACCAGATGTCGGCGCTTCCAGATGCCGGAGTTCTCGTGGCGTATGGCGTCGAAGGCACTGCGCTTGTCGAGGAAGTCGAGCAACTCGATGATGGCGGGTGGCGCCAGCGGCTGCTGTGTGGCATAGTGGAAGTGCGGGGCAGGCAGCAGCTTGTCGAGTTCGTGAACGATGTATTCGCTCAGTGTGCTGCCCGTCAGGCGGTGGGACGCCACGAAGTAGGGCACGCGCAGGATGGTCTTGGCCCCGTGGGTGACGTAGAGCCACAGCGTGTAGTTGCCCCGCGTCTGCATCCAGTCGTCGATGAGGGGGAAGTTGAATGTCAGTGTGACGGTGTTCTGCTCGCTGAAGTCAGCCAGCTCCGTCAGTCCCGTCACCATCTGGTCTGGGGCGTCGCCCAGCAACTCACCGTCGGGCAGGAAGGCCAGATAGGCTGCCACGACGCTCTTCATCGTGCACCCCGCTTCGGTTTCCAGCTCCAGCTGCACTTGAGGCGCGGTTTGGTCGGTGTTGGGGTAGAAGTTGACGTAGCGCGTGTTGACGAGCGTGGGCCGGATGAGCTTGGTCATATCCTTCGGCATATTGGCTATCACAATGACGTAAGGGCTCGACAGCGTGGTGTCGTCGAGCTCCACCTGCAACGTGTAGAAATGAAACTCACCGTCGGTATGGGGCTTGGGGAATGGCCTGTTTGTGTGAATCACAGCGTCGAAGCCGCCATCCTCGTAGGGCACGAGGTCGTCGATGCTGCGGCTGTCGAGCAGCCGCAGCCCTTCGGTGTCACCCTCATTGTTATGGTCGTCGTAGATGTAGAGCGTCATTGGGATGGGGGTGTCTCTGTGGATTGTCAGCACGCCTTTGAGAATGATTTTCAGCTCGGCAGCAGGCTGCCAAGCAAAGATGATGTCGTCGAAGGCATACTGCCAGTGGTCACTCCGGCAGTCGTAAACCGCTTGAAACTGGGTGATTTCGTATGGTTCCATCGTTGTTGTGTGAAGTCGTTGGTTGTAGGTTGTTGTCTGTTGCCTGCCAAAATGCGCTTTCCTGCAAGCCGCTAAGGCGTAGCGCGGCCATAGCCGCGCGCCTTATTGTGCTTCGAGCAGCAGCACGCGGCTTGACCAGTCGTTCTTCTGCGACCATTCCGGCTCGTTGCGGTAGGGCACGTCCAGTCCGTGGTTCATCAGGTAGGCACCGCTGAACTGCTGACCTTCGAACGGAAGCGGCTGCAAGTCGATGCGGTTGAGCTCCGTCACCTTATACATACGCGTGGCATCCAGCCCCGCCATCTTTACGCGAGGCAGATGCTCGTTCTGGAACGACTCCGTCTTCCACCAGTAGAATACGGCTTTGCCCTTCGGCTCGGTGACGTACATCAGCGAGGCCAGTCCCTTCTTCTCATAGGGCGAGACGAGGCGGTAGATGTCGCCGAACTGCACGATGGGGCGTATCTGCTTGTACTGCGCAATAGCATTGCGGCAGAGCGCTTTCTCGGCCTCGGTCATATTCTTGGGCTGAATCTCCATTCCCAGTCGGCCGCTCATCGCCACGTCGATGCGATACTTGAGCGCCGTGGTGCGGAAGACGGTGTGGTTGGGCGTGGCCGAGATGTGGCTGGCCATTGCAATGGCGGGGAAGAAGTAGCTCGTTCCCCACTGCATATAGATGCGCTGCAGGGCATCGGTGTTGTCGCTGACCCAGAACTCGTCGAAGTAAGGCAGCACGCCCCAGTTGGCACGACCGCCACCGCTGGCACAGGCTTGGATGGTCAGTTTGGGATACTTGGCGCGGATGCGCTGGCACACCTTCTCGAAGCCGCGGTGGTACTCAATATAGAGGTGGCTCTGGTCGGCCATCGTCAGGTATTGCGAGCCGTGGTTGAGGATGGTCATATTGGCATCCCACTTGATAGAGGCGCTGTCTGGATAATTGGTCATCAGTCCGTCTACGATGCCGAACACGTAGTCCTGCACCTTCGGGTTGCTCAGGTCGAGCACTACCTGCGTGCCGCCGCGACCCAGTACGGCGTCGCGTTTCGGAGCCTTTACAATCCAGTCGGGATGCGCCTCGTAGAGCTCACTCGTCGTGTTGGCCATCTCGGGCTCAATCCAGATGCCGAACTTCACGCCGTTCTTGCGGGCATCGCGCAGCAGCCCCTCAATGCCGTCGGGCAGCTTCCGCTTGTCCACCACCCAGTCGCCCAGACTCGAGTTGTCGGTCTTGCGCGGGTATTTGTCGCCAAACCATCCGTCGTCCATCACGAACAGCTCGCCGCCCATCGAGGCGATGTCGGCCATCATCTGGTCCATTCCCTGCTGGTTGATGTCGAAGTAGACACCCTCCCACGAGTTGAGCAGAATCTTGCGCTCGGTCGTTCCGTTGGCCAGCCGGTACTTGCGCCCCCACTTATGGAAGTTGCGCGAGGCTCCCGACAATCCCTGCTGCGAGAAGGTGACGGCCAGCGGCGGCGTGACGAAGCGCTCGCCGCGCTTCAGGTGGTACTCGGAGTTGTCTTCGTTGATGCCGGCAAAGAAGTAGTGATACTCCGTGTCGTCGGTGTCGATCTTCAGCCGGTAGTTGCCCGAGTAGCACAGGGCAGCACCGATGACGTCGCCCGTGTTCTCCTGAGCGCGTCCGTCGAGCGAGAACATCACCTCAGCGTGGTCGGTATGCGAGTTGCGCGTACCATCCTTATTCTTCAGCAGCTTGATGCCCGGCTCCAACGGTTCTTCCACTACGCGGCCCTCGTTGGCCCACGAGCCGTAGAGATGGCTCAGCCACACGTTTCCGCGGCGGATGGGCAGCATTGCCGAGGCAAAGGTGGTCAGCGTGACGATGCCTTTCTCGTTGTTGGTGATTTCCGTCCACATCTCAATCATATCCTCAGTTTCGTAGGCCTTCAGGCAGAGGTCTACTTGGATGGGATATACCGTGTCCTTCATTCGGATGCGGGTCAGCTGTCCCTCGGTGCTGACGCCTTCGGCCACCAATGCCGACGACAGGTTGCCGTCCGTGTGGCGCATTGCCAGCGCAGCCTCGGCCGGCGTGTTGAGCCCATAGGCAGGGTAAGCCTCCATCCGTCCGTTCACAGGCGTTTGCAGGTGCTGCAATTCATTGGCATTCAGCTTTGCACCGAAGTACACATACTTGGGTTGCTGTCCGTTTTCTACGTCAAGCACCAGCGAGATGCTTTTGGTCTGCACTACCACCTGTGCGGCCCACATTGACAGAGCGGGACACAGCATCATCAGCAGTGCGATAAAGAGTCTTCTTTTCATAGTTAGTTATGTTTATAGATTAGAAATTATTGCATTTTATTCGTTGTTCCTATGCCTCATCCATTCTCGTTCAGCGATACGGCCCCGTTGTTGATGGTGACGACGGATTTCTCTGCAAGCATATCAATGACGATGTTTATCATTTCGGTTATTTTTGTGCCTGCGCTTGAAAAGCCCAGCTTTCTGGCTGCCAGCGTAGCGATATTGTCCTTGGGCAGGGAGAATTCTTCCTCGACAACCTCTTTTATTGCATTGGCTATTTCGACAGCTGGAATTTCCGTGATGCTGCGAGGAGACGGGGCACGATAGCTATGATAGTCTTTTGCGCTTTCCTCATCTATCCAAAAGCTGAGTATGCCTCCTGCCGACATCGGGTCTTGATATAGCTCGGATATGGCAAACGACACCGCCCGTTGAATATTGGCACCGGCGTGTCCGAATCCTAAAGCCTTGGCCAGACGTTTACACAGATAGGTCTCAGTGGCCGGCTGCTCGTCTTTCAAGATTCTTTTGATGATGGTCGAGCACTTCTTGTCATACGGGTTGAACGTCTCTTTGTCGACGGGCGTCACCTTTATCTTATATTCTGTATAAGGTATAAGCGCCCGGTTTCTTGCAGTCGGCTCAGCCAGTTCGGCTTCTTTTATCTTTTCAGTGTCGAACACATAAGAAGCGGTCTCCTCCTGTGCCTCCTCTTGCGGCGTTCCTGTTTCGGCAGCCTTCAGTTCTTCGAGAATCTGTGACAATGTCCGCTCTCTGTTCTCGTACCAATCAATGGAATAAACCCGCATTACCCGCCAGTGAAGCATCTGCAGGATGTTGGGCTGCACAATTTCCCTGTCCCTCGTCGTCTTTGTCTCGTAATAAGTCCTGCCGTCGCACAGAATGCCCAGAATAAACTTGTCAGGCTGTTCACGAGTGGAGACGGCAATGTCGACTTTGAAGTTCGATCTTCCTACGAATGATTCTGTGATGTACCCTTTTCGTGCCAAAGCATCGCAAATCTGATATACGATGACGTTCGTGTTGGACTCGTAGTTGGTGCTTGAGAGCATAGGCAGGTTTCCCGTCTCAGCATAGCTAAGGAAATTCTTCAGGCCTTCCACGCCCTTAGCTTGAGAGCGCTTTAAGTCTATCTGACTGGATTTCAGCGTGGAGAACACAATCATTTCGTAGCGGGCACGTGATACCGCCACATTCAACCGACGCTCACCACCAGCGTTGTTAAGTGGGCCGAAATTCATAGACACCTTCCCATTCTTGTCCGCACCGTATCCGACCGAGAACAGAATGACGTCGCGTTCGTCACCTTGCACATTCTCCAGATTCTTTACGAAGATAGGCTCCTTACTGTTGTAGGCAATCTCTTTCAGCTGGGGATGTCTGTCAAGTTCTTCTGTCAGGTCATCCTCAATCTTGTCACTTTGTACTTTGCTGAATGACACGATGCCAATACTGTATTTCTGCAGTTCCGGGTCAGAGAGCCTTCGGATAATCTCATTCACTATCGCTCTTGATTCAGTCGGGTTGCTTCTGGTTCTTCCCTTATCATAGACACCGTCAACAGGAACCAGCCTGACCTTTGCTGTATGGTCGTCGACAGAAGGGAATGTCAGCAGATGGTTCTCGTAATATTGGGAATTACTGAAGGCAATAAGGCTCTCGTGCTTGCTGCGATAGTGCCAGTTGAGTTGATGCTCGCAGAGTGACAGCGTAATGCAGTCGTCAAGAATACTTTCCATATCGTCGACCTCTGCATCCTCCTCGTCAACTTGGGTAGAGGTGAAGAAACTGGTAGGTGGCATCTGTTTGCTGTCGCCCACTACGACGAGGGCCTTCCCGCGAGCTATGGCACCGACGGATTCGCTGGTAGGCATCTGTGACGCCTCATCGAAGATTACCAAATCGAACTTCTCTGCATTGAGGTCTATGTATTGCGCAACAGAGATGGGGCTCATCAGCATACACGGGCAGAGCCTTGGCAGCAACGTGGGGATGCTGTCGATAATGGACCGGATAGACGTGCCTCTTCCGCCGTTGGCGATATTCCTTTTCAAAATGCTTATTTCTGAACCGCCCGCGGTAGCAGCCGATGTCGACGGCACTCTGGCGGCCAGCCTGCAATACAGCTCTTGTTTGCTCAACTCTTGGAATCGGGCAGTATCGCGCCTGTATTTTTCTACCTGCTGGCGGAATTTCAGTCCATTGAAACTCCTAAGTTGTTCGTTCTCGTCAATGGCGGCATTAATCAGCAGATGATACATTCCCTTCAGATAGGCATTTACAGCATTCTTAGGTGTTGCTCCAGCCTCTATCATTGTGGCAACCGGCAGGAGATGCATCTGAATCAGTTCTTGTTTCTTGCCCACCCAATGATACCAGTCTCGTATCTGGTGGTAATGGCGAATCCATCTCTCACAGTCGTTAGCTACGCTTTCTGTCTCAATGCGGCATACGGTGAGCGTATTCAATTTCTCCGTCAGCGCGCTTAGCGTGTGGTGGCAGGACAGGACGGCTTCAGCAGCGCGGAGGAAAACCTTACGACGAGCGGTGGCTTGATGGCCCAGATAGTCATTGTATGCCTTCTCTCGCTCTTGGTGGCTGATACCATTGGCATAGGCAAAGACTTCTATTTCTTCTGCCCGTTTCTTCAGCTCAGCGCATTGGCTTTGGTACGTGCCAATGGCATCAAGCAATCCGTCAATGTCAGACTCAAAAATTTGCCCATAGGCACTCAGTGAGCTTAAATATTGCTTTTTGGCGAAATAGCGCGGAATAAACCATTTGGAATTGATATTGTTCCATTCTCTGCGATTGGCATCCACATTTATCAGAAGGATGTCCTCCGAATAGGATGCGGTAAGATTGTTCCGCAAATCCTCATTCTTGGCTTTGTCAGCAAGATACCCTGCAAACATTTCCAGCCAGTTCAAATCAGCTTTTGTCTTTAGGCCAAGAGGAATCTCATTGTGCAATGTTTCAAGCAGGGACTGGTATTTGTCATTGCTGCCAGTGAATTCTTTTAGCAGTGCTAAAATGGCATCTATTGTCTCTTGCTTGTTGTCAGTAGGCTCTAATCCGAACAGCTGATGCTGGTCGGGTTGACCCACAATCTGGAGTATTGTTTCTATCGGGCCAATCTGTGCCCGGCATTGCTCAATGTAATGAGTTGTAATCGCTTCTTTTGGAGGAAGCTGTCCATTGAACTCCTCTTCTGATATGGAAAGAAACTCTGAAATGCATTCGTACAGGCTCAACCCGCTGGGATTCTTGCGGTGAAGGGCCTCCATATAGTTAATCAGCTCTTTGCGTTCGGCGTAAAGCTCTTGCGACTTTTGGGCATAGTCTTCTTGGGACTTAATCTTTGTCACCTTCAAGACCCTCTCCATTTGTTCGAGGAAATGCTTCTTGGTGGCTTTGTTGGAGTGAAGCTCCATACAGAATGGGGCGAGGTTGATTTTCTCAAGTCTCGACTGGACAACCGACAACGCAGCCATCTTTTCTGCCACAAACAAAACCCGCTTGCCTTGGTACAGCGCATTGGCAATCATATTGGTAATGGTTTGTGACTTTCCTGTTCCCGGAGGGCCGTGAAGAATAAAGCTCTTGCCTCGCCCTGACTCAACGATGGCTTCCATTTGTGAAGAGTCTACGTCCAGCGGAATAGCGAAATCTATTGGTTCATTTTCTTTGTCAATAGTTCTTGCATCAATGTTTTCTGTACTTATTTGTTGCTTGTCTTGCTGTTCTATCAGCGAAGCTACTATCACGTTTTCCTTCAACTTGTCTGCATTTCTGTGAATGTCATTCCACATCACAAACTTGTTAAAGGAGAAGAGCCCAATCATCGACTCTTCCAAAACGTTCCACTTCTTTTGCTTGATAATGGCTCTTCGGAAATAGGTAAAGATGAGTTTTACATCAACACCGCTCTCGTCTTTGGGGAGCTCTTTCAGAGCGTCTATGTTAATGTCGAATTCCTGTTTGAGCAACTCTATCAGCGTGATATTCAGGATGATTTCTTCATCCCGTTTGCGGATGATGTAGCTGTTGCCGCTTTTGCGGATGATGTCTACGGGAAGCAACAGGATAGGTGCATAGCGGGGCTGCTCGCTTTTGACTGTCTCATACCACTTGAGCATTCCCAGTGCAAGAAAGAGGCTGTTGGCACCGTTTTCCTCCAATGACGTGCGGGCAGTCCTGTAGATGTACTTCAGCGAATCTTGCAGCTCTGCTTCTGTCAGGTAAGAAGCAATCTTATGGTCGCGGATTAGCGCGGACACATAGTCTTGGCATTCGTATGCTTGCTGCTTGGAGTCGTACATCCCGTCAGCATTCGGCTCAAGCCTCTTGACTGGCGATGGCGTGATATAATAGTCTTCACCGTTTTGCAGATGATCTTCTATATGTTCGATTTCAAATGAAATAAAGGGGATGACTTTCCTGCCAAGCCGTGTGTTCAGCAGATTGTTGCGCAACGAGAGGTCAAGAAGCCTCCGCTCCCAGATGGTTTGCTTAGTGGTTGGGCCGTCGGCATTTTCAAGTCTGATGTCGTAGTGGTTGAGGCTCTCTATTTCTTTTGTCGCGTTTTGGTGGTCAACACCCTCGTTGACAAGTGTCCACGTTCCATCTTTTTGCACTCGCTGAGGTAAAGGCTTGATGTTGCCAAGTCGGCAGCGATGGATGTCTACGAAATAGAGGAATTGGCTTTCGTCGCTTAGATTTTTCTCGGCACATCTCACAGCGTCTTCAAAGCTGACTCTTTCTGACGATGTGATGGCGGTAGACTCTAAAAGGACGATGTTGTTATTGCCGTCAGCCATCTCTTTAAGGAGATAGCTGGCATCGTCGCAGACCATCTGTGGAAAGACGTTCGGAATAAGCCAAGCGCCCACCATTGCGTGTTCTTTCAGCAATAATACGATGGGGTAAATGCCAATGTCCTCCAGACAGGAGGCTATTAGCAAGCTGGTATCAATACACGTTCCCACTTTTTCTGTCAGCACTTTGTCTGCCATACGTATGCGCTGTCCGGTCTCCTCGAAGTGGGCGGGAGGGGCAGCGTACACAATACCCTCTGACCGTAGTGCCTCATATATTGCGGCTACTTGAGCGCGAACTCTGTTTCTGTTTTGTGTCTGATACTCATCAAGCGCTGCGGAATCGGTCCATTTTTCCAAGAACTTGGCAGCGGTGAGCTTTATTCTTGAAAGAAGCGGGTTGTTGGGAACGACAAATGCAGCCAAGTGTTCTGGCATTACAGCACTGCCAGCCCACTCGTCGTATGATAGCAGGGTGATGGGATGACTGTCCTCGTAGAGTATGTCGTCGTGGCATTTGATGCTTATGACAAAGTCTGTATTGACAGCCTCTGTCGTTTCGTATAAGATTTTTAGGTCGGGCTCAATCTTTATCGTGTTAATCTGTATAGACTGTCCTTTCTTTAGGCTCTCCAGCCTGCAGTAGCTTTTCTTAATATATTGGCCACTTATTTCAACGGAAAGCTGGGTCCAGTCATTGTCGCTTGCATTTTCCAAGACAAGCGAATTGCAAACGGTGATGCCACTATTCATAATGGAGTAGTTTACGCGTGGCAAATAGTCAATTTTCAGAATGACACCGTTTTGTGGAAAAGTCTCCTTCCTCATCATATTCAGTAGATAATTTCTGCAAAGATAGCGAATATAATTTAATTTTTTGGCAATCTTTTAAAAAAGTACGCACGGATTCGCTCCTGCACCTCAGCGTGTTTAGTACCCGGGATTCTGCTGCAGGTTGGTGTTCAGTGCCATTACGTCGGCTGGTATGGGGAACACGCTGGTGTGCCCGTCGCTCTCGTCAATGGCGTCGGCACCTGTATAGAGGCTACGGTAGTGCCCGGCCCGTATCTGGTCCTGACGGCGCCAGCCCTCCCAAGCCAGCTCGCGCAGCCGTTCGTCCAGAATGTTTTTCAGAGTGGCTGGGATAGCGGGCATACCGGCACGCTGGCGAATGAGGTCTAAGTCGGCCTGTGCACTGGTGGCATCGCCGTCGGCCAGTGCCGCCTCGGCACGCATCAGCAGCACATCGGCATAGCGGAACAGCACGATGTCGTTGTCCATCAGCTTGCCGTCCTTTGGCGCGTTCTTGTCGACGGCGTATTTCTTCATACGGGCACCGGCTACCTCGACGTAGGGACTGCCGCTGAGGTCGATGTCGGCTGCTTCGGGTACGTAGGCCAATGGCTGCCCGGTGCGGTCGACGACGACATTGCCATTGAGGTCGTAGACGATGCCGGCATAGTAGGACTTGTCGAAGCGGCTGTCCTGCTGGTCGGTGGCGTATCCGAAGATGTCTAAGGCACTGCGCGTGGCACACGAGCCATTCTCGGCCGTGAAGCCATAGGCGGCAGCGTGGCGGTAGTGGTAAGAACGGTAGAGGTTCTGTTGCTGGTTGCGATAGAGGTTCTTGTCCATAGGGATGGTCCAGATGTTCTCGGGCGACGTCTCATTGTAGACGGCGAAGTTGTCTTCGAAGTTGGTCGCCAAGCGATAGCCGAGTGTTTCTATCTGATTGCAGTAGCCGATACAGGCCTTCAACGGCGAATCGCTGCCGAAGATGGCCGTACAGCCGTAGACCGTGCTGTTGAGTGCCAGCTTAGCCAGTACGAACAGTGCCACGGGGCGGGTGACACGTCCGTAGTAGTCGCCCGGTTGGGTGCTGTTCTCGGCAGGGAGCAGGGGCAGGGCAGTGGTCAGCTCGTCGTAGATGAAGCGGCAGACATCGGCCCGATTGCTCTGGCGCACCTGCTGCATAGGTGTCTCAGACGACAGCACCAGTGGCACCCGGCCAAAGAGATCCATCAGATAGTAATAGTAGATGGCCCTTAGGGCGCGCACCTCGGCTTGGTAGGCTTGCGCTTCGTCGGTGGTCAACAGATGGCGATATTCGTCCAGCTTCTCCAGCGAGCGGTTGGAGAGGACGATGACCTTGTAGAGATAGAGCCACGCATTCTTTGGCAAGTCGTGGCCGGCACTCCACGTATGCTTGTACATTGCCTGCCACAGACCGCCGTCGTACCAGTCGCCGCCGCGTGTGGGCAGTATAGCCTCGTCGCTGCCGAAGGTCTGCAGGTCATAGACACCGCGGCACGTGCCCTGAAGGCCTTGCCCGTCTTCAGAGCCGCCGATGTAGTTGTACAGTGTGGCAACGGTATTCTGATAGAGTGACGTGGCCGTGGTATAGGCTTTCTCCTCGGCTATTTGGTCCGTCGGATGCTCGTCGAGTGAGCAGGCGCAGAGTATGGTGGCAGCCAGCAGGGCGATGCAGCCCGCAGGCAAGAATGTAAGCATTTGCTTGTGTCGTTTATCGTTCGTAGTGTTCATCGTTCTTTGTTAGGTTGCTAAAACTGTATGCTGATGCCAATGGAATAGGAGCGGTAGACGGGCATTGTGCGCTTGTCGTCTATGCCCAGCGTGCCATCCACCACCGACGAGTTGATGATAGGGGTCAGTCCGGAATAACCGGTGATGGTGGCAAGATTGTTGACCGAGGCCGACAGGCGCAGGTTGCGGATATAGCGCGTGTGCAGTGGCACATTCCATCCAATGGTGACATAGTCAATGTTCACATAGTCGCCACGCTCCAGCCAATAGTCGCTGATGGTCTGGTCTTGTATGTTCTCGGCGGGTGCACCCTTCATCACGTTGTAGTTGGGCAGCGACAGCATATTCATATACGAAAGAGCCGTACCGTTATAGATTTTGTGGCCGAAGGCACCGTTCATCTGCATCGTGATGTCCCACTGACGATAGCGCAGGGCGATGTTCGAACCCATCATCGCCTTAGGAGTGGCTTGGCCGCAGATACGGCTGCCGCCCTCGTCCAACTCGTACGTCTTCGAGCCGTCAGCATTCACCTTCAGTCCCGTGCAGTGGGGCAGATAGAATACGCCCAGTGGCTGACCCACTATCTGCATCACCACGTCGCTGGCACCGTGGAAACCAGCACCGTATAGGGCACTGATGCCCTTCATTGCCGGCGCGGTTAGGTATTCGCCTTGGTGATAACCGTTGAGCGACACCAGCCGATTGCGCTCGAACGACCAGTTGATGTTCACAGTCAGCTCTATGTCTCGCTGGCTGATTGGCGTGATACCGAATCCCAGCTCAAAGCCGTGGTTGCGCATCGCGCCGAGGTTGGCCAACAGCTTGTCGTAGGCAAAGGGCGGCACGGAGACGTCGTAGACATAGAGCATATCAGAGGTGTGCGACGTGTAGAAGTCGGCTGTCAGCACAATGCGCGACTGCCAGAAAGCCATATTCACGCCGATGTTGAACGTGCGCTTCACTTCCCACTTCAAGTCGGGGTTGGCATTGCGGATAATGCCCAGCGTAGTGACGGGTGTGCCGCCCATCGACACGACTCCATTGGGCTTGACAGACTGTATGGAGTTGTAGCTGTCGATGCCTCCCAGATTGCCTGACAGTCCGTAGCCCATACGCAACTTGAGCGAGGTGAGGAAGTCGAGAAATCCTGCGGGCTGGTGCTTCCCGTCTTGAGGTTGCTTGTTCTCCCAAATCATCCACGCTCCACTGATGGAGGGGAAATAGCCCCAACGGTGGTTGCGCCCCACCTTCGACGAAGCGTCGGCACGGATGTTGGCCGTCAGGGTATAGCGGTCTTTCAGGGTCCACTGGCCGTGCACGAGAAACGACTCCATATGGGCATCGGTGGCGTAGCTGTTGGTGCCCTCCCACAACCTGATGGCACCGGCCGAGAGGTTGTCGTAGCCATAATCGTCGGTAGAGAAGTTGGATACCGTGGTGTAAAAGCCTTTGCCTTTCTGACTTTGTGCCTCGGCCAGTGCCATCAGGTTGAGGGTCGACGAGCCAAAGCTACGCGTATAGCTCAGTGCTACGTTGCCCAGCAGCTCCTCGCTGCGGTCATCGCCGCGGTAGGCCTCGCCGTGGCTCCATACGAAGGTAGGATAATAGTGAGCCCCCGTTACCGTGTTGTAGGAGTAGCTGCCGAAGCCGGTCAGCGTCAGGCCCGGCGCGAGATTCACAGTGGCGTGCAGATGGGCATTGAAGTGCGCGTTGTCTTCGTCCTGCTTCATCCGCAGCAGCGAGTTGGGATTGTTGATCCACAGGGCTTCGGTTACTTGGTTGAATGACCCGTCGGCATTGCTTCCGGCAGGAAAAGTAGGGTTGAACGTAGCCGCTGAGTAGAACAGCTTCTGCTTAAACGGCAGATAGTTGGTCTTCTGCAGGCTTGCAAACAGCCCCAAGTCTACGGTCAGTCGGTCGCCGAATGCTTTTTGCGACACGTCCAGCTTGGCAATGTAGTTGCGCAGATTGTTGGTCTGGATGACCGTGCGGTGGTCCATCACGCCCAGTGAGGCACGGTAGTTGGCCACATCGGTGCCGCCGCCAAAGGCTACGTGATGGTTCTGGACAAACCCAGTACGCTCAATGCTGCGTCGGAAATCTGTGTCGTAGCCCATATCGATGATGCTGATACCCAGTTGGCTGGCAGCCTTACGGAATGCCGGCCCCGACAGCATTTCAATACGCTTCGATACCGCCTCAAATCCTATGGTACCATCGTAAGAGATGTGAAACTGTTCCGAACGGCCTTTCTTGGTGGCCACCTCAATGACACCGGCCGCACCACGGCTGCCATACTGTGCCGTCTCCGACGCGTCTTTCAGAATGGTGAATGACTCGATGTCAGCAGGATAGATGGTCGACAGCGTCGATAAGTCGCTCGTCACACCGTCGATAATGACCAGCGGGTCGTTGCCGCCAGTCAGCGATGTCGTACCGCGCACACGCACTGCGCTTACCATCGCCTCTTGGTTGCCACCCGTCTGCACCTGTACGCCGGCTGCCTGTCCACTGAGTGCATCGAGCGACGATGTCACGAGGCCTTTGTTCATACGCTCCTCTGTCACTTTCTCTATGGCACCGGCCATCGTGCGCTCCGAACCGCTGGTATAGCCGATGCGCACGTCGGCCACCGTATCTGTCGGCACCGTCCGCTGTCCATAGGCATTCGCCGTCGTTAAGATGACTAATAGTAGCAGTGCTCTTCTCATTGCAGTGATAGTTACGAAATAGGATTTGTTCATCTTCATTAGCTCGAATACGCTGGATAGTATGCGCTGTTTGTTCATCAATTCAGTGTCTTGCAAATCTTTGAGGTTTGTAGTTGGGTGTAAAGTTAGTGAAAAATCTTCAGTAAAAGCCGTAAGGAATGTGGGAAAATGAAGAAAAAGTAAAAAAAGTTGTTGTTTTGCTTAGTTTTTTGCCCCGTTGAATCGTTATTGATTATGTATGACAGATTTTGAAGAGATATACCGTCGGCATTATGCGCAGATGTATCGTCTGGCACGCGTGATGCTGTACGACCCGCAAGAAAGCAAGGACGTGGTGAGCGATGTCTTTGCACGGATGTTGCAGAGCAGACTGCTGCCTGCGGAGGAAAAGACAGAGGGCTACCTGATGACTGCCGTTCGGAACAGATGCCGCGACCTGCTGACCCATAAGTCAGTACGGGAACGGGTGGAAAAACTCTTCTTGCAGGATGCGTCATATCTATCAGACACGGCTGATGACGACCGGTTGGAGCGACTGATGCAATTCATTGAAGAAACGTTGCCGCCGCTCAGCCGACAGATATTCCGCCTGCGATTTCTCCGCGAAATGAGCTACGAAGAGGTGGCACAGCAGGTGGGAGTCAGCAAGGTGACGGTCTATAACCACCTGTCGCAGTCGCTGCAGCGCATCAGAGAGCATTTTAAAACAGAAACAGCAAAACGATAACGAAGATGGAACACGAAGAAAGAATCCGCCTCCTGCTGTCAATGCAGGAACATCCAGAGCTGTATTCCGACGAGCAGCTTCGGCAGATGATTGCCGATGACCCCGAGCTGATGGAACTGTTGGAACAGCTGGCACTGACAAAGCGGGTGTTTGTGAAACGAGAGACTGACAATGAAGCCATTCCCGTGGAAGAGGAGTGGCAGAGATTTGCAGCAGATTACGCTGATGAGATAGAAGGCTTTGGCAAAGATGAGGCACGGACTGCTGTCGTCAAGCCCCTGATGGGCATTATCCCCTATAAAGTTGCTGCTGGCATCATTGGCATTCTTTTTACGGCAGGTGTCGCTTTTGCTACCATCCACATCGTGCGCAATGCTGCTGGAGGGGATTGGAAGGTCACGACTCAAGAGGCGCGGATCTCAAATCCACAGGCGCTTCCAGCAGATACAGCCAAAGCCGACACGGTATCTGCTATGCAGTCCGTCGTGTTCGACAACACACCATTGGAAAAGATGCTGCCTCAAATAGCAGCCTATTATAATAAAGAGGTGGAATTCGTGAATGATGATGCCCGCCAGTTCCGCTTCTATTTCGTGTGGAAGCCAGAAGAGGGACTGGAGGTCACGTTGCACAGGATGAACCTCTTTGAGAGCGTCATCGTAGAGCTGAATAACACTAAGATAACAGTAAAATAGGCTATGAGACGATTCTTTTTAATTCTTGTCTGCTTCCTCACCTTTGCAGGTGTTCAGGCTCAGAAGATTACCCGCGAATACCGAAACGTGTCGCTCAGTGAGGCTCTGCGCCAACTGAACGAGCAGACTGACGAATATACCATCAGCTTCCTCTATAACGAGCTGGAGGACTTTCGTGTCACAGCCTCCATTCGTCGCAAGTCCGTCCCCGATGCCATCCGCCAGATGATTGGGTTCTATCCCATTCGAGTGGCCATTGAGGACAAAGAGATAGCAGTGGAGTGTACCCATAAGACCAACCGCCATCTGAAAGGCACCATCGTTGACGAGCAGGGTCAGCCTATTGCCTACGCCAATGTGGCCGTCCTCAATCCTGCAGACTCTACACTGCTTGGCGGTGGCGTGTCGAACGAGAGTGGATATTTTGCCATTCCTTATGAGCAATCCCCTGTTCTTGCCCGCATCTCCTATATCGGCTACAAGACCACTTATCGGCAATGTACGACGGAGAATGTCGGCACAATCAGACTGAAACAGGAAACCTACACCCTCAACGGCGTGCAAGTGAAAGGCGAGCGACTGATAGTGAAGGCTGAGAATGGTCGTCTGACGTACAACATACCACAGTTGCTGGAAATCCTTCCTGCAGACAATGCCTACGATGCACTGATCAACATACCCGGCGTAAGTGAAATGAATGGCTGCATTATGTTCTCTGGTCAGGCCGTGACGCTTATCATCAACGGCAAACCAACCACACTTAGTGCAGAGAAAGTGGTGGAGCGTTTAAAGCAGATGCCAGCCTCCGTACTGGCTAAGGCCGAGGTGATGCCGTCGGCTCCAGCCAAGTTTCACGTGCGCGGTATGGCCATCAACGTGGTAACAAAAGACTTCACAGGGACAAACCAACTCTCTGGGCAGATTGTGTGGGGCTGGCAACAGAGCAAGTATGGTAAAGGATACTGGGGTCCCAGCGTCCTCTATAATCACGACAAACTAAGCATAGATGCATCGTATCTCTATACTAATGGCACGGGCTACGGGCAGGTGGAGCATAAGGCTAACCATCCACTGGGCAATCAACGTATTGCTTACAGCGACAAGACCCGTAACCGAAGCGATGGCAGAGACCACGACGCTCATATGGGGATAGAGTATGCCATCAGCGATGAACACCGTCTGAGCCTGACTTATACGGGGCAGTGGAACTCTACGCGTTCCACCAACGTCACCACGGGCACGGCGCAGTCTACGCAAAACTCGCGTCAGCATTTGTATTTGCATAATGTGGATGCCAGTTATACGGCTCCGTTCGGCTTGCAGCTTGGCATTTCTTATACCAATTATCAGGAACCCCGCACACAGACCCTTGACGGGCAACTGAATGAGATGAGCCGTAATCTCTATGTGGATAGTCGTCAGAAAGTGGGCAAATGGCTCTTCACGGCCGATCAGACTCACTCGCTGGCTAAAGGCTGGGAAATAAATTATGGCGGAAAGGCGCAGTTTACCAATAATGACAGCTATCAGATTACGCTCGATGCAAACCGCCAAACCCTGCCCGACGCTACTTCGCACGCCCGTTACAACGAGCGTATCTTGAATGGCTATGTCGGGCTCAGCAAGCAGATTGCCAAGTCGCTGAGCGTTGAGGCGTCTGTGACCGCTGAACAATACTATACCACTCAATGGAACGAGTGGCGCATCTATCCGCAGTTCAATGCGATGTGGAACGTCAACGACAAGAACGTACTCAATCTCTCGTTCAGTAGCGAGGCCGTCTATCCCTCTTATTGGAGTACAATGAGCAGCATCTACTACGCATCGGCCAACAGCGAGATATGGGGCAATCCTGCCCTAAAGCCAATGTCGAAATACGATATTAACCTGATGTGGCAACTCAACCGAAAATACAGTTTTACAGCCTTTGCTATGCTTGAACCCGACTATTTCGTACAACTTGCCTATCAGCCTGCTGACCGTATGGCCGTCGTGATGAAGGAGACCAACTTCGACTATTCTGACTACTTCGGCTTGCAAGCCTCGGCACAGTTTCACCTCGGCAACTGGCTTAACGGCAACATTATGGCTACGGCCCTCTATCGCCACGACAAAAGCGACAGTTTCTTCGACTTGCCCATTGACCGCACTCGTCTCTCGGGCATCTTCGGGGGTATGGCAGCAATTAAACCGTTCTCGCGACACAATATTCAGCTAATGCTTAACCCGTTTTTCCAGACAAAGGCCATTCAGGGTGTTTACGACATCGACCCCATATTTCGCCTGAGAGCCACGCTCCGTTATACTTCTGTTAACGGCAAATGGAGCCTCGTGGCACAGGGTGAGAACATCTTGAATGCTCGCGCCAGCACCCACTCCACGATAGCCAATCAAGACTTTGCTATGCATATCTGGATGCCCTACGCAAACTGTTCTCTTACCTATGTCTATCGCCTCGGCAACTTTAAAGGAAAGGAAAAGAAAGAAGTGGACACCTCTCGAATGGGATATTAGCAAAAACGGAAACGCAAATGACCGATACAAGCAATTCTGTTGAATCAGCAAAGAGAGGTTGGCGTTACAAATAAAGCAGGATGCACCAGTATTGGTGCATCCTGCTTGCTTATTCTACGTCGTGGTTGTTGTAGTAATCCACTAAGTCGTCGTCTTCAAACTCTTGATAAAGCTCCTCCGAGGTTAAGAAATTATCCATTGCTTATCGGTGTTTATTTCACTTCCTAAAATCTAAACGATATTGAGTATCAGGTGTTTACAAATGAACGTGAACGATAAGAGTATGTTAAAGAGGCTGTAAAGCCAAACAAAAATAGAAATCCCACGTAAGGGACTATTTGTTCTATAAATCCAAACTATCCTCTTTTAGAAGGAAATCGAAAAGACCTATGGTCAATATGCCATCTTCGTTACGACGTGGCATAATATGGTCTTTCACAATGATAATCTTCTTGAAAGAGTCATTGATGTTCATTAGTGAGCGAGACTCCTGTATCTCTTTCTCCCTATCAGGAATGGACAAAGCCGACTGTACATAATACTTCTTGCTTCCTAAACTGGCAATAAAGTCCACTTCAAGTTGGGTACGAGACCATTTTCCTTCTTTGTCGGGTTTCCTAATCTCTACCATTCCAACATCTACACTATAGCCACGTGTGATAAGTTCATTGTAAATGATGTTCTCCATGATATGCGTCTCTTCTTGTTGACGCATTTCTAAGATGGCATTTCTCAAACCGATGTCAGTGAAGTAGTATTTGGAAAGTGTATTGATATACTTCTTACCTTTTATGTCATAGCGAATGGCTTTGTTCAGTAGAAAAGACTCAGACAGATAATTGAGGTAATTTCTAATTGTCTGACTGCCAATACTTACATTCTTAACACTTTTGAATGTGTTCGATAATTTAGTTGGATTGCATGGAGCACCTATTGACGATGCTAAAATTAGCACCAACTCACGCAGTTCATTATCATTTTTGATTTTGTGATGTTCAATAATATCTGCCAAATAAACTGTTTCGAACAATCCCTTCAGATAGTTTATCTTCTTCTCTTCGGTTTCAAAAGATTGAATGAGAGGCAACCCCCCATAAGTATAGTATTCGCGCCATGCATCTTGTTTATCACCACCTATAGCAGAATAGAACTCGGAAAAAGATAAAGGATTCACATGTATCGTTTCTCCTCGGCCACGGAACTCTGTAGGAATATCAGATGATAGGAAGTGAGAGTTACTTCCTGTCACGTATGTATCAGCATTATCAATATGACGGAAACTATTTAGCACATCAACAAACTCGTCCATAAGCTGTACCTCATCGATGATGATGTAATAAAGTTTCTTGTCCTTGATCCTGTCATGAACATAGTGGAGCATGGCGTCTGGATTTCTCAGTTCCTTGTTCATGCGGTCTTCGAGATCAATACGAATGATGTGGTCATCTGCTACATCATTATCTAATAAGTGGTGATAGAATAAAACATTCAGCAGATACGACTTGCCACATCTGCGAATTCCTGTTACCACTTTGATAAAGCCATTTTGACGGCTATCAATCAGCTTTTTTAGATATCGATCTCTTTTTATCTCCATCGCTTACGTTAAATTTTTGTCAATATTGACGTTTTTACAATGCAAAGATAGGGTTCTAAATTCAATCCCACAAGATTTATCGTTAAAAAGTTGTCAATCTTGATACTTTTTTAATGCAGATTGGTCTTTTGCTATACTATTTGCGGTTCTTGCCAAACATTTTCTCTTCCAATTCTGGTAGATGCTCTATTATGTCTTCATCTATCTTTATTGAATAATTG
>JAFUZD010000043.1 GCA_017476785.1 Prevotella sp.
CTAACTCTGTCAGGAGTGGAGAAATGAAGGCTCTCTCTGTTTTCTTGTTCCATTGAGAGGGATAAATTTTGCACCCGATTGGAAACTTTAATTGTTTTCTTCCTATCCGTATTACCATATAAATAGGTGTCGGCTTTTCCGATTTTGGCTCTCGTAAGTTGAAATGAGCCACCATCTCACGAATGAAAATTTGCTGTTCCATACCCTTGAATTTTGTTATTTGTTTTCGTTCTTTTTGAGGGTTGGTTTTAAGTCTTCAAAATGGCGGTTTTCTTCTGTAAGTATCTGATTTTCAAATATGGCTTAAAAGTTTATCGTATTCTTTCATAGTTCGCAACTTTGATCCATTAGGTCACACGAAGCAAAAGCAGATGCCGACGTGGTATGAATATGTCCCAACACGTGGGGTTCATTCCTTTTGGGAAGGAAAACCCATTGCAGATATATCATCACTACGTGGGCTGTCTGCATTGCTCGTCTTTGACCTATGGGCAATGCGAAGGCCTGAAACGTGGGACGAGTGGATGCGAGGTGTGCCCACGTCTTTTTGTATATATCCCTGTCATCATTAACCCACATTGACCAGTATTGCACGGGCACGCAAATACTACATTAAAAGAGATAATGATACCAGTAAGACAACTGCTTGCATCACTCATCCTCTTGGCCACCTGCACCACCACACTCGCACAGACGGCCAGCGAAGGCGAAAGTCCCATTGTCGACCCGGGAGCCATCGTAGGCAGAACGGAGATGACCTGCCCGTGGAACGAACGGCTCGAAATCGGAGTAATTTCTACGAAAGAAGACCTTAGCGACGCTACGCTGCTTGACAACGTCATCTATGCGGACATCCAGTTTCTATACTACGGACTGGGTGAGACCACGCTGACACTGAAGCTCGTCAATGCAGAGGGAGAACTGATTGACGAGGGACGATGGGAAAACGTGAGGCTATTCTTATTAGAATACGAGAATGGGAAAAGTGCCCGCTTTATGGTAGATGGCCCTAAGCAATACAGCGGACTGCGTGCCGTCCCCAATCTAAAAAGCGGAAAATACTGGCTGCATATAGGCGTTCAGAAACTATAATCACAACAATAAAACCAAGAACTAATATGAAAGAAACAAAGCGTTGCCCCTATTGCGGGGAAGAAATCTTGGCCTCGGCCAAGAAGTGCAGGCATTGCAAAACGTGGCTGACAGAGCCAACCGCTGCAGCTGAGCAGCAGACTAACCACAAGCAACAACCCGAAAAGACTAAAAAAGACTGGAAACAAGTGAGCCGCCGCACGTGGCTGCTGCTCGCCACCGGCGTGCTGTTGGCTGCCATTGCCGTATACCTCTATTTGAACAGCGAATATTATGAGGCTTACGGCGCGTGGTATCTGGGCTATTCATTCTATACGTTCAGTCGGACTGCCGGTCATATCATCTTTACAGTGGTCGTCCTTTGCGCCATCGGCCTGCTGGGAGTTGGCTGCACAAAGGCCTATAACGAACTGAAGAAACCTGTCAATAACCAATAAAACCATAAGCAATATGGAAGAAACCAAACGTTGCCCCTATTGTGGGGAAGAAATCTTGGCCATTGCCAAAAAGTGCAAGCACTGCGGCGAGTGGCTGGAAGAGAAGGCTGAACAGAAGAAAGAAAAAACGATGATAGACTGCCCTATATGCGGCGAGGCTGTGGAAGAGGGAACAGAGGTGTGCCCCTACTGCAACGAGCGCATCGGTGGAGCAGCCTCCCAGCCAGTAGCCGCAGCAGCACTGACGACGGAGAAGCAGAAGAAGCCGTGGCTGAAACTCACTCCGCTGCGGTTGGTGGCAATAGCTGTAGTCTGCGGGCTCGTCAGCATAGGCATCCACAGCATCAACAGTGACAGCGAGGTGGCAGAAGAGGCCAGCACCGGAACCTCCTATGTTGCACACGCAAAGGCCGTGAAAGAACGCGCCATCGCCATCAACGAACTGTCACATCTCATTCTGGAGGACTACTACTTCAACTGGCGAATGGCTATCAACAGCAGAAAAGGCTATAACAAGCACAGCCAGAAAGTGAAATGCAAAGACTTCGATGAAGCCGTAAACTGGCGCATCTCATATTATATGACCGAAGGCGTCATCACGAAGATGAGCAACTGGGTGGACGAGATTGCCACTCATCTGCGTGCAATGAGCGGAGCACCGGCAGAGTATGCCAGTCTGGAGGGCAAGTTCACCGACATCTATGCAAAGGCGGGCGAAGCCGTGCGTCTCTGCGAGAGCCCCAACGGCAACGTGGGCGAGTTTGGCAGCCATACGCAACAGCTCTATTCCGAGCTGGGCACCCTTGTCAGCGCGACCGACGTGCTCATCGACAACTGCGAGAGCGAAGGCCGCTCGCTCTTCCAAAGTGCGCTGACCAGCGACATCCGCTCCTACTTCACGTCGCGCGACAAGTAAGACGGCCGAAGGGTAGCAACAAGACAAAAAACGGCGACGAAGAACAATGTCTACGTCGCCGGAGCTCAGAAAATTTACGCGAGAATTTTAGGAATTTACGCGAGAATTCTTAAAATTCTCGCGTAAATTCTTTATTGGCGCTCCTCTCTCACTTGATTGCCGCAGCCACTTGCTCGGCTATCTGCTGCATTCCGAGGATGGAGGGATGGCCACTCTGCTTGTCAATATCGTGCAGCTGGATATAAGGAACAGCATAGTAGTCGCAGATAGTCTGCATTGAGTGGGTGACGTCGTCGGAAAGGATGTCGTTAATCACCACATAGACAGCTGTGCCGGGATAGCGGTCGAGGAGGCCGGAGAGGAGAAACGACATCGCCGGACGGAACTGATAGAGGTCGGCAGCACTCCAGCCGTCGTACTTGTAATCGCCAATGGGCGAATGGGCCCACGTATCATTGGTACCACCGAAAACGATAATGATGTCGGGCGAACCAAGACGGTTGAGGCGAGTGCAGTACGAACGGTCGCTGTAGTCGGCACCCTGATAGCCAGTGTTGCAAATGGTAGCACCAGAGAAAGAGTTGTTGACACAGAGACGGAAGCCGTTGTTAAGAATGAGCTGATGCCACCACGTCTGGCGCACGCTGACCACATTGTTGCTTTCCACGCGCTCCTGCGGGTACCACACATAGTTGGTGTCGGGGGTCACGTGGTGGGCAAATGTGCTGTAAGAGTCACCGAGAATAGAGATGGAACGCCGTACCTGAGCGCTGGCCGTTATGGCAGTGCAGAGTACAACGAGCAGGAGAAGCTGTGCTTTTTTCATTGTTTTCTTTCTTTTTTAAAGTTCATTGTCTTAGGTTATCAAAAAAAGCTCACTGAAACATTGTGTTCAATGAGCTTTCATTTGTGCGGTGCGTACGAGACTCGAACTCGTGACCTCCTGCGTGACAGGCAGGCATTCTAACCTACTGAACTAACGCACCAGATAGCCGCTTCTGTCGGATTGCGGGTGCAAAGGTAACACATTTAATTGAGAATTGAGAATTGAGCGTTGAGAATTATTCTGTTATTGACATTTATTAACAATCCAGTCTGCCGAGTATTCATTGGATAATGTCATAGGGAGTGACGATGGTTTGAGTGGAAGCGTGATAAGTGGCAAGACGCTGGTCGGTGGCAGGATAGCGGCTGGCGAAGTCGGCACTGGCCTCAAGCATCTGCCCATAAGTGAAGGCTGAGGCATCGTAGACGATGAAGGTAAAAGTATCAGCAACTGGCTGCACGTCGGACAGCTGATGACAGCTGACGGCACTAAGTCCCCGCCGGGTGGCAATGCTTTGGCAGGCATCGGTCATCAACGGGCTGCCCACGAAGATGTAGCGTACGTCGGCCGACTGTTCCGAGAAGCCCAGTGAGCGGCGCAAGCGCTCCCACTGCATCTGGCAGAGCGCCATCAGGGCACGCACATAGATGGCCAGCTTGACGGGCAGGGTGATAAAGAAGCCCAAATGCCCATAATGCTTGCGGAAAAAGATGAGCATTGCCTGATAGAACACGTGGTCGTAGGGGAATGTTGACTTTTTGGTGCTCTCGGCTTTATATTGGAGTATTTGGAGCGGCAGGTACCAGTTCTCGAAGCCGCCCTTCAACAGGCGGTAGCTGAGGTCTATGTCTTCGCCATACATAAAGAAGGTCTCGTCGAGCAGACCGATACGGTCGAGCGCAGCACGGCGCAACAGACAGAAAGCACCGCTGATGACTTCTATCTGATGGGGCTCATCCCAGCTGAGATAGCTCATATAGTAACGACCGAAACGGCGACTGTGGGGATAGCGACGGCAGAGGCCGCACATCTTGTAGAAAGCGGTTAACACCGTAGGCAGGCCGCGACGCGACTCCATCGCTTTGGTGCCATCGGCATTCTGCATCTGCACCCCGACGCCACCTGCCTGCGGATGGTCATCCATAAAGCTGAGGGCTTCGCGCAACACGCGTTCTCCCACGATGGTATCAGGATTGAGCAGCAGCACGTACTGGCTCTCGGTCTGACGGATAGCGATATTATTAGCACGGGCAAAGCCGAGATTGTGCATACTGTCTACCAGTTTCACGTCGGGGAAGCGACTGCTGATATAGGCGACGGTATCGTCGTGCGAATGATTGTCCACGACAACCACCTCGCCATCTATGCCTTCCAGCGCACGTTGCACGCTAAAAAGGCACTGCTCAAGATAATACTTGACGTTGTAGCTGACTATGACTACGGTTAGCTTCTTCATTGTTCGTCGTCAGGGGTCGTTTCGTAAATACACTTATTGAGCGTGGGATAGACAAAGACCATTGCAATGAGCAGGATGATGGCCAAATATCCAAACGCTACGGTAAGGAACGCATAATAGAGAAAGGTGTCAAGCCATAGGGGGACTGCCAATACCGCTATCCGGCATAAGCCCCAGCGCAGCAGGGCCTGCTCTTTGCCGGCTACCAGCTGCAGCCTGACGGACTGGAGGCGGAACAGCCGCATTGCCAGATAGATGGCAGCCAACGACAGAAGCTCAAGCACCGTCGTCAATAGGAAATCGGCTTGTGAGGCATCTGCCCAAAATCCGACTGACAGCCATTCAGACTCGAACGCAATGACCAATGCCAGTGCTACGGCGATGGCGGCAATGAAGGCGCCAAGCAGTCTGTTCTTTGTTTGTTTCATCTTTTTTCCTGTCCTTTCTATGATGACTATTTTCCTTCAAAGGGTGTTCGATTCAGTATAGAGCGTCCCAGCGTCACTTCGTCGGCATATTCCAGCTCGTCACCCACGGAGATGCCGCGGGCGATGACACTCAGCTGAACGTCAAAGGGAGCCAGTTTGCGAAAAATATAGAAGTTGGTAGTGTCGCCCTCCATCGTGGGGCTCAGTGCCAGAATCACTTCTTTGACATCCCCCTGCCCCACTCTCTCGACCAACGAAGCTATTTCCAAATCGCCGGGACCGATACCATCCATTGGCGAAATGACGCCACCCAGCACGTGGTAGAGGCCCCGAAACTGTTGGGTGTTCTCAATGGCCATCACGTCTTGCACGTTCTCCACCACGCAGATGGTCGAGGCATCGCGACGGCTATCACTGCAGATTGGGCACGTGTCAGAATCGCAAATGTTGTGGCATACGTGACAGCGTTTCACTTCGTGCCGCATCTTGCTGACAGCACTGGCAAAACGCTCTACGTCAGTAACGTCTTGCCGCAGCAGGTGTAGCACCAGCCGCAGGGCCGTCTTACGGCCGATGCCCGGCAAGCGGGAGAACTCACTAACGGCCTGTTCCAGCAGTTGGGATGGATATTGTTGTACCATACTTTTCGGTCTTCTGTCTGATTTTATGATTCTATTTCTGAGAGTTCCAGCCACCGCATCGACTTCTCATCGATTTCTTCCGTCAGCTTCGGCATCCGCTTGCTCTTGGCCACCAGTTCGTCAACACTCAGTATGCCGCTGCAAAGGGCATCTTCCAGCTGGTGCCGTTCCTCCTCCAAAGCACTGATTTCCCGTTCCAGACGCTCCATCTCCAAGCGCTCTGCATAAGTCAGCCGGCGGCGCGTGTCATTGTGATAGCTCTTCTTCGGTTCTTTTTTCCCTGCTGGTTTCGCGTTGGAAGGGGCTTCATTGAGTGCTGCCCACTGACGGTACTGGGTATAGTTGCCGGGGAAATCACTGATGACACCGTTGCCTTTGAACACCAGCAGATGGTCAACGACCTTATCCATAAAGTAGCGGTCGTGGCTCACCACGATGACACAGCCAGCGAAGTCTTGCAAGAACTCTTCCAATATCTGGAGCGTCACAATGTCTAAGTCGTTGGTAGGCTCATCCAGCACGAGGAAGTTGGGATTGCGCATCAGCACCGTGCACAGATAGAGCTTGCGGCGCTCTCCACCGCTCAGCTTGTAGACATAGTTGTGTTGCTGCTCAGGCGTGAAGAGGAAATACTGCAACAGCTGCGCTGCCGTCATCTTGCGACCGCCGCCCATATCAATATAGTCGGCAATCGAAGTGATGACGTCTATCACTTTCTGTTCGCGATTGAACTGCAATCCCTCCTGTGAGAAATAGCCAAAACGCACCGTCTCGCCCACCACAATACGCCCGCTGTCGGGCTGCACTTCACCCAGCAGCATCTTGATGAAGGTCGACTTTCCCGTTCCGTTGTTTCCCACGATGCCCATCTTCTCGTAGCGCGAGAAGTTGTAGTAGAAGTCGTGCATTATGGTCACATCGTCACCAAAGGACTTCGATATGTACTGACACTCAAAGATTTTTGAGCCAATGTATACGTTGCGCGACTTCAGCCGCAGCTGTCGCTCCTCCAGTCGCTGCTTGGCCACACGCTCCAACTCATAGAATGCTTCTTCGCGGTAGCGGGCCTTATGGCCACGGGCCTGCGGCATACGTCGCATCCATTCCAGCTCCGTGCGATACAGATTGTTGGCCCGTGCCACCTCTGCCCGCCGGGCATCAATGCGTTCCTGTCTTTTCTCCAGATAGTAGGCGTAATTGCCCCGATAGGTATATATGGTGCGGTCGTCCAGCTCCAAAATGACATTGCACACGCGGTCCAAGAAGAAACGGTCGTGGGTCACCATCAGCAATGTCTTGTTGCCACGCTGCAAATACCCTTCGAGCCATTCTATCATCTCCAGATCCAAGTGGTTGGTGGGCTCATCGAGTATCAGCAAATCCGGTTCCGTCAGCAGCACATTGGCCAGTGCCACCCGTTTCTGCTGTCCGCCGCTGAGTTGCCCCATCGGCTGTTGCAGGTCGCGTATCTTCAACTGCGTCAGCACCTGTTTGGCCCGGAGCACTTTCTCGGCCTCTCCCTGATGATTGAAACAGGCATCAAGCACCGTCTCTTCCGGGTCGAACGCGGGCGACTGCTCCAGATAGCCCACCCGCAGGTCGCGCCGGAACACGATGTGCCCATTGTCGCTGCCCTCACGCCCTGACAGGATGGAGAGCAGGGTCGACTTGCCGGTACCGTTCTTCGCTATCAGCCCCACTCGCTGCCCGGCAGCGATGCTGAAACTGATGTCGTCGAACAGACGCAGCGCCCCAAACGACTTGCTTAGGTTCTGTACGTCCAGATAAGGTATCTCATTAGCCATTCTGCTGCAAATCCTGATTGATTCCTGCTATATAGTCGAGCACCTCGTCCCTACCCTGCCGCTTCTCGGCTGACGTGATAAAGAGGGGTGGCAGCTCATCCCACGTCTCAAGCAGCTTCTGGCTGTAAGCTGCCACATTGGCCTGCACTTTGCTGGCAGACAGTTTGTCGGCTTTCGTGAACACGATAGAAAAGGGAATGCTGCTCACGCCCAACCATTCTATGAACTCGAGGTCTATCTTCTGGGGCTCCAGACGTACATCAACCAAGACAAAGACGTTGACCAGTTGCTGGCGCTCCAAGATATAGCTGCGAATCATCTGGTCCAGTCGGACTATCTCCTTCTTCGAACGCTTGGCGAATCCGTAGCCCGGCAGGTCTACCAGATACCACTCCTTATTAATAATAAAATGATTGATGAGCAATGTCTTTCCCGGCGTGGCCGATGTCTTGGCCAGCCGTTTTTGGCCGGTCAGCATATTAATCAGGCTCGACTTGCCCACATTCGACCGCCCGATAAAGGCATATTCGGGCTTCGTGTCGGCCGGGCACATCGATACGCGCGGCGAGCTGATTGAGAACTCTGCACTCTTGATTATCATATCTTCTTCTGTCTTTAATTCATTGTGCCTGCCTATGCAGGGCAGACCGCAAAGCCCATCCACCCGCTTTACACAAGGATTTAGGGCACATTCCGCCTGCAAAGATACGAAATAACGCCGACGAAATCCTCATTAAGAGCCGAAAAAGTTTGGCTGTTTCAGATTTTATGTGTAATTTTGCAACCGATTTCAATATCAAACGCGTTTTTAATTTCGCAAAACGCATCATTCATCCATATCAGCAAAAGTATAATTGCAACACCGGACTAAGGTCATCTGCGTGGACTATATCCAGCAACTGAGACCTGACTGAGGTGAGAAACAAACAAACGAATATGTATACAAAAGAAGAATTAGGAGCAATGGATATCCCCCAGTTGATGGAGATAGCCAATGATTTAGGTATCAAAGTGTCGCCCAGCGACGAACTGGAGACTGTCATCTATGCCATACTCGATAAGGCAGCTGAAGACACGGCTGCCAACGCTTCTGCCGCTCCCAAGCGCAAGCGCACCCGCATTGTCAAGAAAGACACGAACAAGGTGTACACCGTAAACGGGAAAGAGGGCGAGAACTTTGACGTGAAAAACCGCAAGACACAGGCTGAAGCCAAGCCTGCGTCGCTCTTCAGCGACGAGCCACTGCCGGCAGAAGCTACTACTGCCGCCGAGACAGCCGAGGCCGTGGAGACGGAGGAGAAGCCGGAGCCCAAGCGCCGCGGACGTAAGAAAAAGGTAGAAGAGACGCCCAGTCCCGACACTGCTGAAACCGCTGAAACCACGGAAGAAGCCCCTGTGCAGGAAGAGAAGGAGGAGGCTCCCGCTACGGCCGACGTGCCCGAGGCTGCGCTGGATGCCGAGCCCACGACCGATGCGCCCGAGAAAGGACTGCTGGAACAGCTGCAGGAGAAGATGGCACAGCACAACCAAGAAGCCGCTGCGCCGAATGCCATACCCGCTGGGGTATGGGAGGGCGACCCCGCCGACGGCACCGACTTCATCACCGTTGTAGACCTGCCTATCGAGGATCAGGCTGCTATGCCCACGCTCGACATCTTCGACCGCCCCATAGTCCAGCAGGCGCCGCAGGAGCCGATGACGCCGCATTCGTCCCAGCTCGCCTCGCATCCCGTAGCAGAGCGCTACGACTTTGCCGACATCATCACGGGCAACGGCGTGCTCGAGATTCTGCAAGACGGCTACGGTTTCCTGCGCTCCAGCGACTACAACTACCTCTCGTCGCCTGACGACATCTACGTGTCGCCCCAGCAAATCAAGAAATACGGACTGAAGACGGGCGATGTGGTTGCCTGCACCGTGCGCCCGCCCCACGACAACGAGAAATATTTTGCCCTCTCGGGCGTGCAAAGCATCAATGGCCGCCAGCCACAGGAGGTGCGCGACCGCGTCAGCTTTGAGCACCTGACGCCACTCTTCCCCGACGAGAAGTTCACCCTCTGCGGCGACCCGCAGACCACCAATCCCTCTGTACGCATCGTCGACCTCTTCGCCCCCATCGGCAAAGGCCAGCGCGCACTCATCGTGGCACAGCCCAAGACCGGTAAGACCATCTTGATGAAAGACATTGCCAACGCCATCGCAGCCAACCATCCTGAGGCCTACATTATGATGTTGCTCATCGACGAGCGTCCTGAGGAAGTGACGGATATGAGCCGCACGGTCAATGCCGAAGTCATTGCCTCGACATTCGACGAGCCTGCCGACCGCCACGTCAAGATTGCGGGCATTGTGCTCGAGAAAGCAAAGCGGATGGTAGAATGCGGCCACGACGTGGTCATCTTCCTCGACTCCATTACGCGTCTGGCCCGCGCTTACAACACTGTCAGCCCTGCCAGCGGCAAAGTGCTCACTGGTGGTGTCGATGCCAATGCCCTGCAGAAGCCCAAGCGCTTCTTCGGTGCGGCACGCAACATTGAGGGCGGAGGCTCGCTGACCATCATTGCCACGGCCCTGATTGACACGGGCTCGAAGATGGACGAAGTGATTTTCGAAGAGTTTAAGGGCACCGGTAACAGCGAGTTGCAGCTTAGCCGTGCACTCTCGAACAAGCGCATCTTCCCTGCTATCGACCTCGTACAGTCGAGCACACGCCGCGACGACCTGCTGCAAGATCAGACTACGCTCAACCGGATGTGGATAGCACGCAAGTTTATTGCCGAGATGAACCCCATCGAAGCGATGAACACTATCCGCGACCGTCTTGTCCAGAGCCGCAACAACGAGGAGTTCCTCCTCTCAATGAACGGATAACAACCCGCATCACCCATCATAAACAACCGGCCGCTTGCCTCTCACAGAGACAAGCGACCGGCTGTTTTTAGGGGACTCACTTGCAGTACGGACAGCGACCGCTACCGCTACAGATGCTGCACTTCACCTTTGAGTCAGAGCCCGTGCCAAACATATTGTCCGTGCGCTTGCCCGAACCGTGGCACGTGGGACAAGTCTTCGTGTTGGAGCATTGGCGGCAGAAGGAACTGCCACCTGACGACGAAGAGCCGGAACCAGAAGACGGCGAGTAGCTGCCCGACGAGCTGCCAGAGTAAGAACCGCTGCCCATTGAGCTGTAATCAATGTTGGAGCCGAAACCGGGAACCACGGAACCTGAATAAGCGGGGGCCGAGTAAACAGGTGCCGAATAGGAAGGGGCAGACACATAGCCCGTTCCGTAGCCATAGCCTCCATAGCCGCCCATCTGCTGCATCCCCATCGCCATCCCCTGCAGCATAGCACCGCAGGAGGTCAGCGAGAGCGCAAATAATACTGCTAAAATTACATTCTTCATAAGCATTACAATATTTGTTTAGCTCAAAACCTATTTTAGGAAAGCACCCACTTCGGTTTGATGTTGGAGCAGGCGGATTGCCTTTGGAGCTGTTATAGGGTTAGAAATTATAGGCAATGCCGACATTGAATCCCCCTGTCGCCCCGTCGTCCTTGCTGAACTTGAACTGTGGTGCCCAGTAGAAATAGCCCGCACTGAGGATAACCTTCCCTACTTGGAGTGTAAGCCGCGGATTGACGAAACCGTCGATATAGAATTTTTCTTTTGATTCCTCAGTAGTCTTTCCTGTTCTTTCATTATATTCAATTTGGGAGACGTTCTGCATACGGAAGGACGGACCGGCTGCCAATGTGAGCAGAAGCGTAGCCTTGTCCTGCTCCCATAACAGAAACGAGTAGTTGATACCCAAATCAACATTGTAATTTGAGTATTGCTTGAACTGGGTACGTAAATTGAATTCGCCGCTCACTCCGTTCGGCTTCAAGAAATAGTCTGATACACCATAGTTGCAAAAGCCGTCGAATCCGTAATAGACGAGGAATATTCCTCCTATCAGATCTCGCTTGTCGCTGCTTGAACTCGCGTCAGAAAGGACATTGCCGTCCTGCGCAGAAACGTTGTATTCATTGGCCATCGCCATTTTGTTGGCCATAAGAGCCAACATTACTAAGAAATAAAGTCTTTTCATCATTCTTTTGTTTTTTAGTGATTATTATTTTATTCTATCCAACTCAGCACGGGGAAGCCGTCATTGCCGAATTTCCATTGACTGTAGCTGCTGCCCAGTGCCTTTGCATTCGCATTGAGCGTATTGAGGAACGTCTGAGCCTTCATCTCTTTCTCGGTCATTGACAGACAATTTGTTATCGTCGAACGAGAGGTCCCTCCATAAGCCCCATTCGCAGCAGAAGTTTCAATATAGTACAGATTTGTGCCCGTGGCCTATTTCGCTGCGGTCCCACGCAAGCTTGACACTATTGCATATGGGGTTGACGCATCTGTTACTTTGCCGTAATTGATAACATTCGACAGCTTACCCCCACAAGCGTGGACTATTCCTGAACAATTTTCTGCATCAATTTCTGCAAAATTACAGCAATTATATAATGTCTTCGAAACTGTCGAATCAGCAAAATAGCCACAAATACCAGCCGTATAGCTCTCATATGCAGATATTTTCCCATAGACCAAACAATCGGAAAGAGTTGAATTCTTTATACCTCCTCCAATGCCACCGACATACCTTGCACCCTCGACTGTTCCGTCATTAAGACATTTTGTAATTTTGCCATCAACCAAATCTCCAACAATACCACCAACATAAACCGACTTTTTACTTGACACACTGGTCTTGATTCCACAAACGCTTCCGTAATGTAGGCATTGCGCTATTGACGGACTATACGTCTTTGAATATTTTGAGGCGACTGCAATGCCAACAACTCCTCCTATATTTCTCCGCCCTTTCACATACGAATCTTTCACAGTCAAATTGGTCAGTGTGCCTGAGAAGAAGCCGAAGAGACCGAGCGAGTCGCGCTCTTCCTTATTGATGTAAATGCCGCTGATGGTGTGACCATTGCCATCGAAGGTGCCGCAGAAAGGCGTGGTGCCCTTGCCGATGGGTTTCCACTGCTCAAAGCTGGAACCGTTGCCATTGAGTGCGCCATTAGCAGTGAGCACATTGCGGTTGATGATGATGTCAGCCGTCATCTTGAAGTATTCGTCGCGATAGGTCTTTCCGCCCTCCACGTCGTCAGCCAGCTTGCGTAGCTCCGTGGCATCGCTGATGACGTAAGGGTCAGCTTTCGTGCCACTGCCACGAAACGTCCTTGCACTGGCACCACGGTTGGCATAGTTGGTGTCGGCAGCCTGTGGCTGGTCTTCCGGTTCGTCCTCCTCTATGTAGTTGTCTATGCGCAGATACTCGTCGCCGTCGAACGTCAACGTGGTCTGCGTCAACCGATACGTGTAGTTTGTCGTCCCGTCTTCCTCGGTAAAGGACAGATAGAGTTCGCCCAGCTGATAAGTCAGCGAGAACTTGTCTTTATCGTCATCGGTCTTCACAATCCAGTCGGACGTTCCGTCGGCATTGAACGTGATGACGGTATAGTCCGTGCTGCTCATCGTGCACTTCCACGTGCCCAGCAGCATCTGCTGCCGGGCGTCCAGATTCGCAGACGAGCCACCGCCATTGTTGTTTCCGCCGTTGCCCGTGCCGTCATCGGGCTTGACGGGATTCACTACGGGATTGTCTATCGGGTCGTCGTCGCCGCCTCCGCAACTTGTCATTACACTGCCTGCCGATGCCACCAGCGTCAGAGCAAGCACAAACTTTGTCACTTTTTTCATATTACATTGTATGTTTAATCATTAACCATTCACAATTCATACGCATTAATAAAGTGTCCCTACTCGGTAAGTATCCGACTTTGTAGAGCCATATTCGTTCTTGGCCGTACACACAACATAATACGTCTCGCCAGATTTCAGTCCCGTAATCGTAGCACTGATTTGCTTGTTGGCAATGCTGGCCGAGGTCGACTTGGTGGGCGAGCTGGTACCATACTTGATGGTAGCACTCGTGGCCTTTACGTCAGTATAGAACTTTACGGTGATAGAAGTCCGCGTAGCAGTGAAGCTGAAGTCAGTAAATTCTGGAGCACTGCCACCACCAGATGAACTTCCGCCACCCGAAGAACTGCCACCACCTGATGAGCTGCCACCATTTCCTACATCATTATATGATGGAATATAATTAGGATTAGTGATGACACCTCTTACAAGAAATCCCCAATACTTTTCATTTGTTCCTGCACTAACAGTCCCATCAGAAGAAGAAAAGCGCAGGCAATATGCTTGCGTGGATGTATATGAAGTCGACGACCAGTACCATCCCATATATCCTACCTGAAATCCATCATCATCCAGATATGAATAAAATGGAAAGTCAATAGTGTTGCCGTTGGGGCCTTCTGCTGTCAAAAAGTCTTTCCTATCAACCTCTCTTATGCTCCACGAGCATTTTGCCACTAATTCTTCCAGTTCATCTCTTGTTGGCAACCGCCAATCGCCACCCCACTTCACTTTTACAACATCAGCATCGCCGCCAATGTAATTATATGAGGTATAGTCATCCTTTACCGTAGTTTCGCCAAAAGCAAACAGGTCTCCACTACTCATTGAACTATATGCCCCTACATTACGAGTAGCCCAATAGACGCTTAACCCTAAATCCACGTACTCGTATCCGTTTGTTTTGAGTTTTGAAATCCCTACTTCAGAATCTGAAATCCCTACTTCAGAATCCTCCGAATCATCATCGCCGCCGCAGGCGGAAAGGCACAGGCTGGCTGCGAGAAGCCACGCAAAAAATTTTAGTTGTTTCATAATCAACTTTGTTATTTTGTCTCGCTGCTGCCCGGACGGAGACGGTTCCATTAATGAGTTTGAGTGATTGGTCGGTACCTACATAAAAACAATAAAAGCGGGGCAACTGTACCTGTTACTCGTCCCGCGTACCGTGGCTCTCGCATTGCCTCCATTGTAGAACGAGCAACGCAGAGCCCACGCCGAATGAATATATAAATACCCGCCTACCCTATCTGCGGCGTGGGTATATTTATATTACACCCGAATAGGCATCTATCGCTGCTTCATTCTTGACAATGGTTGAATTTGCGAGATTCGGTACGCCAAGAACAAAGCGTCAGATAAACGCTTTTCCGTCAATATGTATGTCTCGCCGCCACCATTCGGCATCCGACGGCACGGAAAGACGCTACAAAGATAAGTAAATTTGCTGAACCACACAAAGAATTCTCGCGTGGATTTTCAGAATTTTCGCGAGAATTCCGAAAATTCTCGCGAGAATTTTCTATCAGATGCCCCGCACGGGTATGAAAAAAGCGGCCGTCGACCTCCTTTAATGGGGTCAACGACCGCTTAGTTTCAGCAATCTCTGCGTGCCTTAGTTATTGACCGAGCCACCCACGATGTCGAGCAACTCGCTGGTGATGGCCTGCTGGCGGCTCTTGTTGTACTGCAAGTTGAGCTGGCGCAGCAACTCGTCGGCATTGTCAGTGGCTGTCTGCATTGCCACCATCCGGGCGGCGTGCTCAGAAGCCACACTGTCGAGCAGGGCGGTGTAGAGCATCAGATGGGCCATCTTGGGGATGAGCTGCGAGAGGACGGTATCCATATCGGGCTCCACGATGAGGTTGTCGTTGAGCGGTTTCACCGCCTCGGTCTGCACCGTCTCCTGCTGGCGGGCGTTGCGGCGCAGATACTCCTGCGCCTCGCGCGTGGCCACGTTGCTCTTCAAGTCGCGCTCGTGGTCGCGCTCCAACTCGGTCTCGAGGTCGATGGGCAGGAAAGTCTTGCGCGTCAAAATCTGCGAGCCAGCACTCTTGAAGTGATGGTAGATGAGCTCCACGTGGTCAAGCTCGCCGTCGGCAAAGCGCTGTCCCAGCTCGGCAGCGATGTCAATGCACTGGCGGACATTTGGCTTATCGGCCAAGTCGGTGTAGTTGCCAGCACACTGCAAGCCGAGTTTCTGCGCCTTCTCCGCCACCTTACGGCCAATGGGATAGATGAGAATGTTTTCCCGTCCCAGATGCTCGTACTGGCTGACGGCCTGCTGCATCAGCTTAATGACATTGGCATTGAAACCGCCGCAGAGCGAGCTGTTGGACGAATAGACCACGAGTGCTACGCGCTGCACGGGACGCTGCTGGGTGAACACCGTCTGCGCCTCGGCCTCGGCAGCGAGAAACGACTTGAGGATGTGCTCGAGCATCGTCTCGTAGGGCAGCATATTCTCTATCATCACTTGCGCGTGGTGGAGCTTGCTGGAG
Organism: Prevotella sp.; assembly: GCA_017476785.1. Taxonomy (GTDB): domain Bacteria; phylum Bacteroidota; class Bacteroidia; order Bacteroidales; family Bacteroidaceae; genus Prevotella. Next base: position 15,864 of record JAFUZD010000043.1, read on the forward strand.
GCCACCATCTTCATCGCAGACGTTATCTTGCGTGTGCTCTGAACACTGGCTATGCGACCTTTGATTTCTTTTAAACTTGGCATATCTTACTTTTTCAATTAGTAATTGGTAATTAAGAATCAGTAATTATGATGTGCATCTTCCGATTGGGAGAAACCATAATTATTCATTGCTCATTATTCATTACTCATTGCTTGTTACTCATTAAAGTCTAACGGTACGTCCCTGCGATGTCGGCCATTACGGCTTCAACGGTGGCCGTGGTGGCATCGTCGATCTTTCCGCTGCCCAGCGTCTCGATGACTTCGGGATGAGCCGAGCGAAGCTTGTCGAGGAATGCCGTCTGGCACTCGCGGACACGCTCGATGGGCACCTCGCGCATCAGGCCGTGAACACCGCAATAGAGGATGGCTATCTGCTCGCCTACGGGCATCGGGCTATACTGCGGCTGGATGAGCAGCTGATTATTCTTACGCCCGCGGTCAAGGGTCATTGCCGTGACGGCATCCATATCGCTGGAGAACTTGGAGAAGGCCTCGAGCTCACGATACTGTGCTTGGTCAATCTTCAATGTTCCGGCCACCTTCTTCATCGACTTAATCTGCGCAGAGCCGCCGACACGCGACACGGAGATACCGACGTTGATGGCTGGACGGAAGCCCTGATTGAACAGGTCGCTCTCGAGGAATATCTGGCCGTCGGTGATGGAGATGACGTTGGTGGGGATGTAGGCCGACACGTCGCCTGCCTGCGTCTCGATGATGGGCAATGCCGTCAGCGAACCGCCACCACGCACGTGTCCCTTCATACAGGCGGGTAGGTCGTTCATCTGCTCGGCCACCTCTTGCTGCTCATTAATCTTGGCAGCACGCTCCAACAGACGGGAGTGGAGGTAGAACACGTCGCCGGGATAGGCTTCGCGGCCTGACGGGCGGCGCAGGATGAGCGACACCTCGCGATAGGCCACGGCCTGCTTCGATAGGTCGTCATACACGACCAGCGCGGCGTAGCCCCGGTCGCGGAAATACTCTCCGATAGCAGCACCGGCAAAGGGTGCGTAATACTGCATTGCAGCAGGGTCGGCAGCCGTCGCAGCCACGACAATGGTATAGGGCAGCGCGCCGTGTTCCTTCAGCGTGGACACGAGGGCGGCCACGGTAGAGGCTTTCTGGCCGATGGCTACGTAGATACAGTAGACGGGCTTGCCTGCCTCATAGAAACTCTTCTGATTGATAATCGTATCCACGGCAATGGCTGTCTTGCCGGTCTGGCGGTCGCCAATGATGAGCTCGCGCTGACCGCGGCCGATGGGAATCATTGAGTCGACTGCCTTCAAACCGGTCTGCAGCGGCTCTTTCACAGGCTGGCGGTAGATAACGCCGGGCGCTTTGCGGTCGAGCGGCATCTCAAACGACTCGCTGAGGTCGATGTCACCCTTGCCGTCAATGGCCTCGCCGAGGGGATTGATGACGCGGCCGAGCATCTGGTCGTTGACGCGGATAGAGGCAATGCGCTTGGTGCGCTTGACCACCATACCCTCTTTGATGCCTGAGGTCTGACCGAGGAGCACGCAGCCGACATTGTCTTCTTCCAAGTTCATCACAATGGCCATCGTACCATTCTCGAACTCAAGCAACTCGTTGGCCTCGGCATTGCGCAAGCCGTAGATGCGGGCCACGCCGTCGCTCACCTGAAGCACGGTGCCCACTTCATCAAACTGCTCGCCACTGGAGATGCCCTTCAGCTGGTCCACCAGCACTTGGGATACTTCGCTTGGTTTAATTTTATCTGACATTTCTTCGTTCTCTTTTTTATTTAATTATTTCTTCAGCTGTGTGAGTATCGTGTTGAGCTTGGCTTTCACGCTGGCATCCATACGATACGTGTCGTACTCAAGAATGAAGCCGCCGATGATGTCGGGGTTCACCTCGGTCTCAAACTCCACAGTCCCATTAGTACGGCTCTCTACCATCTGCCGCATCTTCTGCTCGGTGGCAGCACTGACACGGGCAGCCGTAGTGAGCTTGCCACGGATGACGTTCTTCTGTTTCCTGTATAGAGTGACATACGAATTGGCGATGAATTGCATCACGCTTTCGCGCTCTTCGGCCAGCACCAGTCTGACGAAGCGGCGAGTCAAGTCGGACGGCTGGCCGCCGACAGCAGTCAGCAGCAGCACTTCTTTCTTGTCCTTCGAGAGCATCGGATTGTCTATCGTCGACTTCAGGGCGGGCACTTCGATGTAGCTCTTGGCAAGCTGCTGCATCTCTGCGTAGACCGCGTCCTCGATTCGTGCATCGGTAGCGCTCTTCAGCAGCGCCCGCGCATATCTTACCGATATTACTCCTATATCCATACGCTATTACTGATTAGAAGAGACCTCATCCAGCATACGCTCAATCAAATCCATCTGGGCCTTATCGCTGGAAAGGTTCTGACGAAGAACCTTCTCGGCAATCTCGACGCTCAACGTAGCTACTTGCTTGCGGATATCGGCAATGGCAGCCTTCTTCTCCTGCTCTATCTCTGCCTTCGCATCGCTGAGCAGGCGGGCTCCCTCTTCGCGCGCCTTTTCTTGGGCTTTCGCAACAATCGCGTCGCGCGTGGCAGCCGCCTCTTTCAAGATGAGCGTCTGCTTCTCGCGGGCCTCCTGCAAGATGGATTCACCTTCTTCCTGTATATGGGCCAACCGTTCGTTTGCCTCGTGCGCCTTCCGCAGCGATTCGTTGATGAAGTCGGTTCGCTCGTTCTCCATCTTGATGATGGCGGGGAAACCGTATCGCCACATAATGAACAGCACTACGAGGAAGACTACGGTCATCCAGAAGAACAGTCCAAAATCAGGGGTTATTAATGACATAAGCTATTGAGTCTTGTCGTTTATTTCCAATTTACATTCTCTTAACGTGGAGCACTGTGGCCTGCCACGGAATTATACGAAGAGAGCGAGAATAGAAATCACCAATGCGAGGAAGGTTGCACCCTCGACCAGCGCAGCTGCAAGAATCATTGACGACTGCAGGCCACCCATCTTCTCCGGCTGACGTGCCATTGCGTCCATTGCAGAACCTCCGATACGGCCGATGCCGATACCGGCACCAATAACTGCCAAACCACCACCAATAGTAGCACCGAGCTTAGCCAGTGCGTCTGCTGCTAATAATAATGAAATCATAATCTTTAAGTTTTTAATTGTTATTTATTAATGTTTATTTTTCTTCTTGGACTTGCCTATGCGTGATGCTCTTTCACGTGCGCCATTGAGATGAACACGGCACTGAGCATCGTGAACACCATTGCCTGAATATAGCATACCAGCAGTTCGAGCAACATCATAAAGATGCTGAGCAACACGCTGACTGGCGTCATTACCGAGCCGAGGAAGAGCCCCTTCAATCCGCCCAGTGCGAACATTATGAAGATAATGCACGAGAGCGAGATGGCTATTACGTGACCGGCCAGCATATTGGCAAAGAGACGAATCATCAGCGCGATGGGCTTGGTGAAGATACCAAAGAACTCAATGAACGGCATCAGGGGTACCGGCACTTTCAGCCACCAAGGCACATCGCCCCAGAATATCTCTTTCCAGTAGGCTTTCGTTCCCGTCACGTTCACAATGAGGAAAGTGCAGAGCGCGAGGAACATCGTACAAGTGATGTTGCCTGTCAGGTTGCCACCTCCCGGCGGGAAGGGTACGACGCCCATCAGATTGACAATGAAGATGAAGAAGAAGCACGTCAGGAGATAGGGAGCATACTTATCGGCCTCCTTACCCAACGTCTGCTTAATCATATCATTGTAAACGGACATCACAAACATATGCATCAGTCCGACAAAGCCTCGGGGCGCAGGATCGTCTACCTTATGCTTCTTGCACCAGCGGGCAGCCGTCAGCACACACAAGACAAGCAACAGGGCGTCAATAAAGAGCACCATTACGGTCTTGGTAATTGAGATGTCGAAGACGACCGGCTGCAAGCTGCCGTCTATCATCTCAACGATTCTGCCCTTCTCGTCTTCGGCTCCCTGAATGTAGAAGCCGTCGGGACCTTCGCGCAACTGATTGGCATCGGGTTCGTGGGCAAACTGCGAGGAGCAGAGTACGTGGAAACCGCTGTTCTGAGAATAGAATATCATCGGCAGATGGATAATCAGTGGATGACCTCCTATGTCAGTGACGTGCCATTGATAGGAATCCTGTACGTGGCCGAACAATATCTCTTTCAAGTTGACTCCACCCTCTTCCTTCTCCGCTTCTTGGCCGGCGGCCGCAACGGGAAGGGCGAGGCAAAGCATCACCGCGAACAGGAATATTGATCTCAAATGTTTCATTTGTTACTGTTTTTACTTACTTTTGCAAAGAATATCGCATCGAAAATGAGCATTACGATGTAGTAGGCAATGAACACGACGGCTAACCAGCGGAGGGCAGCAACGTCATTTCTGTTCACCACACAGCATATCAGCAGTACAATGGCCGCAGCCATCAGGCGAAAAGCCGACCCTGCCAGATATAGCTTTGGCAGTGTTTCGGGCGAGCGACGGGCAATGGCTTTCCACGCCTGCCCGTAAGCTACCGTACAGAAGAGCTGAAAGACCAACGAGATACCGATGGCACTCATTATAGAAATAGGTGTCGCCACTCCCGCCAATACGCCCCCGAGGGTCAACGCCGCCAGTATCAACAGCGCTTGCCTGTAATACTGGGAGACGGTTTTGACGATATCCACCTGCTCTTTCATCTCATTCGTTCACTTCCACACAGAGCGAGACCTCGTTCTTCTTAACCTCCACGAATCCTCCGAGGATGTCCAGTCGAGTCTTCTCCCCCGAGCCCGTTGCATACTCCACATAGCCTTTCACGAGGGTGGAGATAATCGGTGCGTGGTCGTTCAGTATTTCGAACTGCCCCAGCATTCCCGGCACGAGAACGCTTTCAACCGGCCCGTCGTAAACTACATTCTCTGGTGAAACTATTTTCAGCTGTAACATCTTGCAAATGATTTGGTTCTAAGACATTAGCCTTTGGCAGCTTCCATCAGTCGCTTGGCTTTCTCCTTAGCATCCTCGATGGTTCCTACATTGAGGAATGCCTGTTCGGGCAGGTCGTCCACCTCGCCGTCCAGAATGGCATTGAATCCTTTGATGGTGTCCTCTATCGGTACCATCACGCCCTTCAAGCCAGTGAACTGCTCAGCTACGGAGAACGGCTGCGACAGATAACGCTGCACGCGGCGGGCGCGATTCACCGTCAGCTTGTCCTCGTCGGAGAGCTCGTCCATACCGAGAATGGCAATGATGTCCTGCAACTCCTTATAGCGCTGCAAGATTTCCTTCACGCGCTGGGCGCATTCATAATGCTCTTTGCCGACAATCAGCGGGTCGAGGATGCGCGAGGTACTTCCCAGCGGGTCAACGGCGGGATAGATACCCAGCTCGGCAATCTTTCGGTCGAGCACCGTCGTGGCATCCAAGTGCGTAAACGTAGTGGCCGGTGCGGGGTCGGTCAAGTCGTCTGCGGGGACGTATACGGCCTGCACCGAAGTAATAGAGCCTTTCTTGGTAGAAGTGATTCGCTCCTGCATCGTACCCATCTCGCTGGCCAGTGTAGGCTGATAGCCTACGGCCGACGGCATACGTCCCAGCAGGGCCGATACCTCGGAACCTGCCTGAGTGAAGCGGAAGATGTTGTCGATGAAGAACAGGATATCGGCTGCTGCGCCGTCCTTTCCACCATTGTCGCGGAAGCCCTCGGCTACCGTAAGTCCCGACAACGCTACCGAGGCGCGGGCACCCGGCGGTTCGTTCATCTGGCCATATACCAACGTGGCCTGACTCTTCTTCAGTTCTTCCGGGTCAACCAGCGAGAGGTCCCATTTGCCCTCGTCCATTGCCTTGCGGAACTTGTCGCCGTAGCGGATGACGCCGCTCTCTATCATCTCGCGAATCAGGTCGTTACCCTCGCGAGTACGCTCTCCCACTCCGGCAAACACCGAGAAGCCATTGTGACCTTTGGCAATATTGTTAAGCAGCTCCATAAGGAGCACGGTCTTGCCCACGCCGGCACCACCGAACAGACCAATCTTTACACCTTTCATATAAGGCTCGAGCAGGTCGATTACCTTAATACCCGTGGCCAGAATCTCTTTCTTTGTAGAGAGTTCCTCAAACGTCGGTGCCTCACGATGGATGGGATAAGCGCCCTCCATATCAAGCTGTTTCATACCGTCGATGGGCTGACCTATCACGTTCAGCATTCGACCCTTAATCTGATCTCCGGCAGGCATCAGGATGGGTGAGCCCACAGGAATTGCTTCCAGACCACGCTGCAATCCATCGGTGTTATCCATAGCCACGCAGCGAACGGTATCTTCGCCAATGTGCTGCTGCACTTCGACAATCAGCTCGCGGCCGTCGGGACGAACCACTTTCAGTGCTTCGTGAATCTTAGGCAACACTTTCTCGGCATCTTGACCGTTCGTATCAAAAAACACGTCGATAACGGGGCCAATAATCTGAGAAATGTGTCCGTTAATTTGTGACATAAGCGGTTAATATTTAAAGTTATTCTTGTTTTCAGTTAGTACGTGCAAAGATAGCAAATTTCTGCGAAGCACAAAAACATTTCTGCATTATTTTCCCCTATTTTTCCCATTGTGCCTCATCGCAGCAAGCCTGAGGGGCTATATGCTCAGTTCGTCGAGCACCTTAATCAGTTTCATATCCAGCGGCTTGTCCGTACGGATGGCCTCGCTGAAAGGAACGAAGACGATCTCATTATTGCGCACGCCTATCATCACGTTGCGCTGTCCTTGCATCAGTGCCTCAATAGCCCCCACGCCGGTACGGCTGGCCAGAATGCGGTCGTGGGCCGTGGGGCGACCGCCGCGCTGCAAGTGGCCGAGAATAGACACGCGGACATCGAACTCGGGGAATTCCTTTTTTACGCGGTCGGCATAATAGAGTGCGCCGCACTTGGGGCTCTCCGACACGATGACAATGCACGACTTCTTGGACTTGCGGATGCCGCGCCCCATAAACTGTGCCAACTGGTCTACGTCGGTCGAGTCTTCGGGAATGATGGCTGCCTCAGCACCACAGGCTATGGCCGAGTTCTGGGCGAGGAAGCCGGCGTCGCGCCCCATCACCTCTACGAAGAAAATGCGTTCGTGGCTCTGCGCCGTGTCGCGTATGCGGTCTACGCAGTCCATTATCGTATTCATCGTCGTGTCATAGCCGATGGTCGAGTCGGTGCCAAAGAGGTCGTTATCTATCGTACCGGGCAGTCCCACTACGGGGAAGTCATACTCCATTGCAAAGTTTCGGGCACCAGTGAGCGAGCCATTGCCGCCAATGACTACCAGTGCGTCTATCTTTTCTTTCTTCACCGTCTCGTAGGCCTTGGCCATTCCCTCCGGTGTCATAAACTCCTTCGAGCGTGCCGTCTTCAGGATGGTGCCGCCCTGCATTATGATGCCACTCACATTCTCCGTGGTGAAAGGCTTTACCTCCCCTTTAATCAGGCCGTCATAACCGCGGTATATTCCTTTGATACTAAATCCATTACAGATGCCTGCTCGCGTAACGGCGCGGATGGCAGCGTTCATTCCCGGTGCATCGCCGCCCGAGGTCAGTATACCAATTGTCTTTATCTTTGCCATATCTTTTTATATTAGTACATATTGATTTCCAGCCACAGGATACCCAGTCCTACCAGCCATCCAGCCAGCACCTTCAGTGAGCAGTTGGTCAGATACCACCCCAGCTTGACGTGCTCCATCTTCATCAAGGCCATTCCGCTGATACTGCCCACCGAGAGCAGACAGCCACCCACGGCCGTACAATAGGCTATCACCTCCCAGTAGGCGCCGTTGACTGCATAGTCGCCCGTACCCACCGAATAGAACGAAAGATTGGAGATGGCAATGGTGAACGTATCGACAATGGCACTCAGGAAGCCTGAGCCGATGCCTATCAGCCAGATATTGCCGACCGTCGCATCCAGCCATTCGGCAATGTCGCCCAAGACGCCCGTCTCCTTCATCACGCCCATACCCAGCATAATGCCCATCACAAAGAGTATCTGCTGGATGGCCCCATACTGCAAGGCGCGCGGAATGCGCCGCTGCGCCATCTGGTCGGCGTTCATCAGCTTGTGATTGAAGGCCTCGTTGATGACCCACAGCACAGAGAGCACGCACAGCGCACCGAGGAAGGGCGAGAGCTTGGTAATGTTATGGAAAGTGGGGATAAACCACAGTCCGCCGATGCCCACGAAGAGCATCACCATCCGCTGCCAGCTGTTCAGTCGCGTGTCGTCGCCCCGGTAGGGTGCCGCAGCCCACTGCGTGTCGAGCCGGTCGGGCAGCTCGCGGTTAATCAGTATGGTGGGAATCACCCACGCCGCCAGCGCAGGCAGTGCCAGATAGGCCGAGAAGTGGCTGGCCGTGACGGCACCGTCGCCCCAGAGCAGCAGGCCCGTAGGGTCGCCGATGACGGTGAAGCAGCCGCCGCAGTTGGCCGCAATCACGATGGCCGCGCCTATCAGCATCCGCTGCCGCCGGTTCTGCACGATGCTGCGCATAATGACCAGCATCAGCGTGGCCGTGGTCAGGTTGTCCAGATTGGCCGAAATCAGGAAGGTGGCCAACGTGATGGTCCACAGTAAGCGTTTGGAATTGCGGGTACGTATCCAGCTGGTGATAAAGTCAAAGCATCCGTTGTTGTTGAGCAGTTCGATGATCGACATCGTTGCGAGCAGGAACATTACGATGGCCGCGGCCCTGCCCACGTATTTCAAGAAGATGCTGTCATAGATAAAGTGCTTCACGGCGACGCTCGAAGCCTCGCCCCCAGCCAGATACTCCGCATAGTCGGCCGGATGCTGCGCCATCACGTAATCGGTGCCATAACACACATAGACCACCCATCCTGCCGTACCGAGAAACATTGCAATGGCTGCTTTGTTTACGCCCGTCAGGTGGCCCGTCGCTATCAGCAGATAGGCAAATACCAGCATCAGTACGATAATCAGTGTCATAGTCGCCAATTCTCTTAATGTGGTACAAAGTTAGCAAATATTCGGCAAACGGCAAAGAATTTGAACGGGATTTCCACTTTCGGTTTTATTTTTGCCGACTTGACGAAGCGGTTACAGCAAAACGGTGCCGCCTCCGAGCAGAGACGGCACCGTTTGAAAGGCAATATTAAAAAGGATTCTCGCGAGAATTTCTGGAATTTTCGCGAGAATTCCGAAAATTCTCGCGAAAATTCTTATCCGCCGAAGTTGTCGTACATTATCGACTGGGGCTCCACGCCGAGCGAATCGAGCATCTGGACGACGGCATTCGACATCGGGCCGGGACCGCACATATAATACTCCACGTCCTCGGGAGCCTCGAGGTCCTTCAGATAGGTGTTGTACATCACCTGATGCACGAATCCGGCCGTGTACTTCACGCCAGCCGCATCGGCTGCGGGGTCGGGGCGGTCGAGTGCCAAGTGGAAGTGGAAGTTGGCATACTCCTTCTCCAGCCCGAGGAAGTCGTCGAGATAGAACACCTCGTTCAGTGCGCGGGCGCCATAGAAGTAGTGCATCTCGCGGTCGGTCGTATGCAGGGTCTTGGTCATATGCATAATCTGTGCACGCAGCGGAGCCATACCGGCGCCACCGCCGACCCATATCATCTCCTTCTTGGAGTCGAAGTGCGGATGGAAATCGCCGAAGGGGCCGCTCATCGTCACCTTATCACCCGGCTTGAGCGTGAAGATGTAAGACGAGGCGATGCCCGGGTTGACCTCCATAAAGCCCGAGCGGTCGGGCTTGAACGGCGGAGTGGCAATACGCACCGTGAGCATAAACACGTCGCCCTCGGCCGGATAGTTGGCCATCGAGTAAGCACGGATGGTAGGCTCGGTGTTGACGCACTTCAGCGGGAAGAGGCCGAACTTCTCCCACGACGGCAGATACTCGTCGCCGATGAGCGACTTGTCGATGTCTTTGTCGTAGTCGATGGAGAATGCCGGAATCTTTATCTGTGCATACGAGCCGGGCAGGAAGTCCATATGCGCGCCCGGAGGCAGCTGCACCTTAAACTCCTTAATAAAGGTGGCCACGTTCTTATTGGAGATGACGGTGCACTCGTACTCCTTCACGCCGAGAATCGACTCGGGCACGTGGATGTTCAAGTCGCCCTTCACCTTGCACTGGCATCCCAGACGCCAGTGGTCCTTTATCTCCTTTCGGGTGAAATGGGGCTTCTCCGAGTCCAGAATCTCCCCTCCCCCTTCGAGCACCTGCACCTTACACTGGCCGCACGAGGCCTTACCGCCGCAGGCCGAAGGCAGGAAGATGCCGTTCTCGTTGAGCGTGGTCATCAGCGATGAGCCCTGTGCCACGTTGATGGTGCGGTCGCCGTTGATCGTGATGTTCACATTGCCGCTGGGCGAGAGGTATTTCTTCGCTACCAGCAGGATGACTACGAGCAGCAGAATCGTAATCAAGAAAACCAGAATACTATATAATATAAACTGTCCCATAGTCGCTTAAATATTTAATCCACTGAAACACATCATTGCCATTGCCATCAGACCGACGGTGATAAACGTGATGCCCAGTCCCTGAAGGGGTTTGGGCACGTCGCTGTACTGCATCTTCTCGCGAATGGCACCCATGGCAACGATAGCCAGAGTCCAACCAAGGCCCGAACCGATGGCATATACTTTAGCATCACAGATGTTGGTGATGGCCTGCGAATTGGTCGGGTCGAGCAGAATGCGCTGCTGCATGAAGAGCGAAGCACCCATGATGGCACAGTTCACGGCAATAAGCGGCAGGAAGATA
>JAFUZD010000044.1 GCA_017476785.1 Prevotella sp.
AGAGTTGTTTGACACGAATGAAAATGTAGAAAACCAATGAAGCAGAATTGGGACTAAATCGTTACCCTACATTTTCACCTTCAAAATTTGGCATTGAAAGCCAAATAGATACGATTTTTTTGAATATCTGCTGCAAAGATACATCATATCCTCGAAAAAACAAACGAAAAGGGAAAATAAAACGCTCAAATCCGTTTCAACCCGAGCATCTGCACCTGAAAGATGGAGCGTTTGGCGTCTGGCGGAATAGTCCGATAGAGCTCGCCCTTCCGGCCATTCATAAAGAACTGCTGATAGCCGTGGCCGCCCTCTTGCTGCACGAGGACGCTGTCGCTCAGGAAAGCGCAAATGTGATAGGCGTGGTTATGGTCGTTCTTCACAATCAGATAGTCACGGGCCACGATAACCTGACGGTTGTAGAACACCTCATTATAATGGAAGCGGGGACTGACAGACCCTGTACTGAAACGCAGCTTGTAGCAAAGGGCGTCACGGTCAAAATGCTCATAGGCCTCGGCCACTTCAACCCCGGCCAGCATCCTGAACTCCGGATTGTCATCATAATAGCAATTGCCCTTCGGGTCCCAATAGGCACAGTAGAACCAATCGCCAGCCCTGTATCCCTTCGGTTTATAACAGCTGTAGAAATAGCCGTCCTTCCATTTCACGTCCCTGAAAAGCTTCAGGTTCCGGTCCACTCCTTTCCCGTCAATCAATGAAGCATACTCCACGTAGCTCCCATAGAGTGTTGCCCCATAAATGCCCGCAGCAAAGAATCCGCTCTGATCCTGAAGCCTCACTATCTCCTTAAAGCGTGCCGGACAGGTAATCCGTCCCCTATTCATCACCCCGAAATGGCCGTCTTTCAAGAATATCTCCAACCCACTCCGCTTCGCTCCACCTTTTTTGATGCGCACCATCTCAAGATTCACCAGCTCTTTCTCCTGAGTGTTCTCTTCAAGCACTACATATCGGCCCAGTCCCGCATCTCCCTTTCCCGTGGCAATGCCATAAAACGTGCGTCGCCAGTCGCGCTCCTCTGTGGGCAGTCCGAAAGTCCGATAGAGCCCCACGTTGTCGAGAATCAGCACGTGCGGTTTTCCGGGGCTGACTCGCATACCACGCCCTACCTGCTGGAGATACTTGCTGAGCGACAGCGTAGGCCGTGCCAGCTGAATAAATTCCACCTCCGGGCAGTCAAAGCCTTCAGAGAAGATATCAACATTCACCAAGACATCAATCTGCCGCTGTCTGTATTCCTCCACCAGCTGCTGTCGCTTGGCAGCAGGCGTCTTGCTGTCAATCACCCGGCATCTGACATCATTCTCCTTGTAATACTCCGCAATATGCTGCGCGTGCTGCCTGTCAATGGCATAGACGATGCCTTTCTTTCCGTCGGCAAACTGCTTATATGTCTTGTACAGATGCGCTATTGATTCCGGCACATCCATCACGGTGGCCAACTCCTTCTGCTGGTAATCCCCGTCCGCCCCGCGTTTCTGCAGCGAGCGTATCTGTCTCATCGCCACGCTGTCTGGGGCAGCAGATACGTACTCAAAATCACTCAGCCACCCCTTATCGATAAATTCTTGGATGGAATAGGACTGCAAGAGCGTTTGGAACAAGTCGGTGAACGGTGCATTGTTCAGGCGGCACGGCGTAGCCGTCAAGCCCAAGAACTTCGCCTTTGGCCATTTCTCCCACAGCATCCGATAGGTCTTAGCCAGTGCGTGATGGGCTTCGTCAATGATGACCAAAGCTGGTTCGCAGTCAATATTGCTGATGTGCTTTGACAGCCTTTGAATGCTCTCCACGCGTACGGACTCCCTCTCCCTGTCGATTCCGAAAGAAGCTATCGTCTGTTTAATCTGCTCTACGAGCTCTCGCCGGTGTGCCACAATAAGCACTCCAGCCTTTTCACTCCTCACCGACGAAGCGTTCCTTCCCAACGCCTCGCGGATTACCTCCGCAAGAAGTACGGTCTTACCTGTTCCCGTAGGCATTTGCACCATCACACACCGATTCCGCCTCCACGCCTTTTCAAGTCCGTGGAGCATCTCTATCTGGTAGTCTCTGAGCCTGTTATATGGAGCTTTTTCGCTCATACTTTCCATCTTTCGCCTCAAAGATAGTGCTCGGTTCATACACCTGAACGCTGTGCCACGTCATAGGAGGCACCTGAACACCATAACTTTTCTCCCGTGGGCAGATACGGACACGAGCCACCTCTTTGAAGCAGCTCTCATCCATAGCCACCTCTCCGTCGTGTATAGGTCCGCCTGCATCCAGATTAGGGAGTTCTTCATAAAACACCCAATCGAGACAGCCCTCAAGACAGATGACAGTCTCAGAAGTCTTCAGATGCCGATGGATGGGCACCTTTGTCCCCGGCTCCAGCGCATTCAGCATTCGCTGCGAGCTATCTTCCGGCGTTGTACGCAAATCAAAGTTCTGCCTTAACCGCGCATTCTCGCGCGCTTTCCAGTGCAGCACGCTCAGCAGGTTGTCGTTAATCAGTTGTATGTCCATCACTTACTTTTTCATTGATTAATGCTCATTCAGTCTGCAAGCTGCTAAGATATTCCTCGTGCAAATGATAATATCTCTTCATAAACACGACATAGGCAATCGACAGAATGGCAGCTGCGACCAGCAAATAAGCCCAATGGGCGGCAATTGTGTCAGGGATAACAAAGATGGCGACCAACGAAACCATCAACTGCAATGCCATATAGATACAGCTCACCACCACGTGAGGAATGTGCAACTCATTGGCCATCAGCTGATAGGTATGTTTACGGTGTGCCTCCCCCAGATTCTCGCGCAATTGGATTCGGTGGATAATCGTCAGGCATCCATCCACACCGTAAACCAACAGGAACAGGAGCCAAGTCACATCGCCCGTCTGCACAATCAACTTTCCGATACAGAACAACAATATCAGCGCAATACCGATACTCCCCACGTCGCCCGCAAAGCACTTTGCCTTCGTGCGGAAATTGAAGAAGCAGAACACGAGCAGGGAAAGGCCGATGACCGCTAACAGGGATTCGTCCACAAAGCCAGTCCCACTTTCAGTCTTCAGCTTCCCGTTTTCAATGGCGAGCGGAACCAGCACCGCGAGCGAATAGCCTCCTGTGATTCCATTAATGCCATCCATAAAGTTATAGATGTTTGTGGCACCTACACATACTATCAGGGCTATCCCATAGACTATCAGCTCCCACCACTGGCTATTCGCCATTAACTCTCCGCCCTCAACGACTTGGTATAGCACGAGAAACATTGATGCGAATTGCACGACCAGCCTCAGCGAATCTGGCAACGACCGGATATCGTCAACAAAAGACACGCCGGCAGCCAGCGTCACACCCGCCAGCAGCCACGGATATTGGAATCCATACCAGACACTCCACAGCCACAGGGCTATCGTAAAGATGATGCCCCCACCGCGCAGCACGATTCTCGTGTGCGAGCTCCGCTGATTGGGTTTGTCGATGATATTGAAATGACTGGCTATTTTAAAGTACAACAACTCTAAAACAAGCAAAATGGCGCAAATGGCTATATACGTACTCATCAATCAAAGGATTTAATCGTCACAGTGAGTCCATCCTTTGCCCTCACGGGCAATCTGTCCACCCCAAGAGCCTTTTTAATTTTGGCGTTCGAGCTGACGTAGTTTTCGGTCAACTTCTGGAGTCGTTCGGGGTTCAATGGCAAATGTAATACCCCGCCAACTTGGGCGCATCCTTCCATCAGCCGGCGAGGAATACGCCAGATACGAGCCCTCTTGCCCAACGCAGAGCAAATAATCCCAATCAGCTCATTCGTAGATACTGCTTCATCGTCATTGATGTTATAGACCCCACTTTCCACGTGTTCCGCCAACAGCCCTTTGATGATAAAGCAGAGATTGTCTATTGACGTGAATGTCCGTTTGTTCTCAAATGCGCCGAGTGGCCAAGGTATTCCCCTCTTCACCACTCCATACAGCAAATTCAGGTTCCCCTTATTTCCCGGGCCGTGAATCATACAGGGGCGTAGGATATACGTCTCTTTGCCATTGGCAATCCTTTCTGCCTCCTTTCCCCTGATATAATCTTCTGCCTTTATTTTGCTCTCTCCATAAGGCCCGACAGGAGCAGGAACCACACTTTCATCCACATAATCCCCCTCGACCCTATCGGCAGCAGCCTTGACGCTACTGAAGAAAATGAACTTCTTCGCTTTTGACTGCAGGAAATAGTCATAAATTTTCTCCGTCAGTTCTGTATTCACCTTAAAATACACTTCTGCCGCACTCTGATTCTTCGTATCGTGTGCCTTGCCAGCCAAGTGGATGATGGCATCTACGTCAGGAATCTCTCCGGGCTGATTCAGATAGTCCCAGCTAAACGTAAACCTCACCCCCTCTTTCTTTGGAGCTATAATATCCAGTCCGTAGATGACGTGCTCCTTAGACAGTGCTTTCACAAGATTTGAGCCCACAAATCCGTGGACGCCGGTAATCAGTATCTTCATATCTGTTATGCTTGTATCAATTCGTTATAGATGCTCAAATGCCTCTCAATCACCACGGCAAGCGAGAATTCCCGTTCGGCTTTCTCCCTCGCGGCTTTACCCATCTGCTGGCGCAAGTCGGCATCGTCTATCAGCACCCGCAATTTCTCGGCCAAAGCATCCACATCCTTAGTAGGAATCAGGTAGCCATTCACGCCATCATCCACCGTGTCCTTACATCCGATGGACTGAGTAGTGACAATCGGCCGGCCGATGGCCGTGGCTTCTATCAGCGACTTGGGCAGTCCTTCCATATAATAAGAAGGGAATGCCACAATATGGCTCTGCTGCAGCAACTCTCTGACATCAGTCCTGTATCCCAGCCACCTGATGTACTTACCATCACAAGCAGCATCCAGCTGGTCCTTTGTGATAGCACCCGGATGGTCATCCAATCCTCCTACCAACCAGAACTCCGCCTTACCTTCATATTCACTGCGCAGTTTTTCTGCTGCCTCAGTCAGCAGGAAGACTCCTTTCTCCACAATCATTCTGGCAGTCAGAATAACCTTCACCTTTCCAGATACTGGCGCTGGCGTATAGCAGAATTCCTGCAGATCCACGCCTGACCCTTTAATAAACCGGGCCTGCCCACCAGAGATGATGCCTTTCTTCACATACATCGCTTCGTCCTCGTGATTCTGGAATATCACCAACAGATTCTTCCTGCGATGTGAATAGCGTAGCACCTTCGGCATCACCTTGGCCAACATTCCCTTATTGTCTTCTGCAAAGAAGCCACCAAGGCCACTCACAGCATTCACCACGCCTTTCACTTTAGCAGACTTCGCAGCAAGCGTTCCCCAGAGTATGGCTTTCATCCCCACGTGGTGAACCACGTCAGGCTTTTCGCGCCGATACAGTCTTCGGAGGAAGCTAAGCGTCCTTAATTCCTCCCTAATGTTCATCCCTGAACGCGACATTGGCAAGTTGACGACCTTCAATCCCAGCGACGAAATATCTTTCAGTCTGCCCGTGTCAGCCGTCACGATGGCCACATCCCATCCTGCCCGCTGCGCGGCCAGAGCGATGTCCTTCCTGTGGGACAAAAAGAACCAGTCAACATTGACTATGATAAAAAGTTTCTTCATCTCCTGCTTTTCTTTATCTTCCGGATCTTGTTCCACTTCCACGCTTTGTGAAAGATCAACCAAATTGGGGTCCATACCACTTCTGAGGGATAGTGTATCAGCAGATGCAGACTATGCGCCATCTGCCTGCGCAACTTAAACAAATACTTGTAGCGATATCTTGAATCACCATACCCGAAGTTTCCCGTCTGCTCAATCTCTGCCAGCACGAACCGTCCTTCCTTCTCGGCCATCCCACAAATCAGGTACTGTTCCTCCAGTCCTAACTGTGTATGCAGTATCCACATCATCGCCTCGGCAAACCTCATCAGCCTCAGTGACCGCAAGGTCTCCGTCACTTTGAGCCTTTCGCTTTGGTCTGTTAGCTTTGCGCCTGACAAAACGAAATAATAGTCCAGCACCTGCCTCAGCCCAATCCCCTCAAACAGGAAATGCCGATAGATATGCGTCAGAATGAATATCCTGTTGAATTCTACCGACGGTACCGCAAACCCTTTGTCTTCCAGATACACAAAACTGCCGGCATCAAAAGAGTTATACCATCGGGTCAGTTTCCTGTCATCGAAAAGGTTCCGCATCAGTGTAGGCCGATGATGCAACTCTACCTCGGTATCAGGGAAGAAGTCATAGTGAAACCTATGATATGCTACATCATCCGTCGGCCTTGTCCGCCGCACGTAATCACAGACCTTCTCATATCCTCCCTTTACCCATATATCTATATCCCCGCTTTGCCGATATGGTGCCAAAGTCCCATACCCCTGAGCAATGCCCTGCCCTTTCAGGATTGCAGCATCAAGCCCATCATCTTTCAGCCTGTTCCAGATTTCTGCGGTTTGCCGGTCTATATGCAGGTTCCGCTGCCTTATCTGCTCAGAGAGTCCGATCCATTCCCACTTCAAATCCAATGGCAAATTAGCCAAGAGGCTTGGATCATTGGCCGATAACCGCTCAATACCCATAAGGCATAAGCCAGCCACGGCCTGACGCACAGAATCCTTATGGAGCATCCTCCATTCTCGCTCCGACGGCGCGCGGCTTATCACTTCGCATCGCCCCAGCGCCACCCGCAACAGTTCAAGCAACATCCTTATTTCCGGTGTATAATCAGATGCTTAAAATGCCTTACCGCATTCTGCAGCCCAAGCCTCCATAGCAGATACCGTCCCCCCTGCTTCATACGTATCTTTAACGTGTAGGGGGCGTATTTTGCAAAGAAAGCATCTGCAGACAGGCGATGGGCGTCCTCAAATAATTGCCCGCGACTGGAATGCAGACACACGGCCTGTGCCCTTTCTATGCCTCGCGACTTCTCAATGGGGAAAGGCTCCATTCGAAGACTGTCTTTAATGCACGCTAAGAAAGCCATCCCCTTTGGCGTCCAAATATGCATCAAAGTCGAGCCACGGTTGTCGTCAAACCGCGTATTGCCGGTTTCCCATATATCGCCCAGCGTGAAATCCCCGACACGATGGGATGTTTGATAAGGACACGTCACACAGGAGCGTCTTGAAATCTTTCCACTCAAGAACAGTCGCAGCCATTCATCCGACTCGCTTCCCCTGCGATATACATCCTTACCCTGTTGGCGCTCTTCGTGGGTCTGATAATGAGCCATTGTGCAATACCAAAATCCTCTTTTCTTATCGCGGAAGACGATGTCTGACAAATGGGCCTCCTTCCCCCTCTTGTACTCCACATATTTCTGAAAGACCATAGGAGAAGGAACAGACTTGCACACGACATCGACAGCTATCAGATTAGCATAGTCTTTACCAAGGAATCTGTATAGTCCGTTAATCTGGCAGGGCGTCCCACTGAAGCAAACGAGTCTTCCTGCATTTAGAAACCTTTTGGCATCAACGTAGCAGTGGCCCATCTCACTCTGTACATACTTGGAATTGCGGAACTTGGCCAATCCTCCAATATCAGAAACGAAGCTATGCCTAACCGTCAGCCCATCTGCCATCGCGGCACCGCAAACAACTCCGCCCCTGCGTATCACCTCTTCTGCGATAGCAGTAAAAGCACCGCCAGATGTAGATTGATAGCGCACGCTATCGTCCTTATGCTGCACTGCAAAGGCTTTTGGCTCCGCCAAAGGATTCGTGGCAGCAGACAGCCCGGGGCAGGCTTTCTCACAGGCCCCACACTCCACACACATCACCGCATCCACCACTGGATGCAGGAAGCCCTCGTGGTTAGGCTGCATACTGATTGCCGACTTAGGGCACTTATTAGCACAAGCCCCACAGCCGCAACACGCTTCCCAATGAATCAGTTTTGGCATAGCCTACGAATTAAGAGCGCTTACAAGATAGTCCATCGACTCTTTCCTACGTACGGCAACTTTCTCCAGCACGTCCACAAAGTCTATCTTGTCATTAGCGCAAGCAGACACATTCTCCATTCCATCCAGCATCCTACGCTCCAGCCCTGTAAACTTCAGCAACGTATAAAGCCGGTCATTCGCCGAGAACTTACTTCCATCCGGCCATCTGCGGAAAGCAAAAAACGGGGTCGAATTCAAGATACTGAACACACAGCAATGGAATGAGTCCGTACATACATACTGCGCATTCCTTATCAGATTTACGAACTCCGACGGTCCGACATCAAACGGCTTCTCATCGGCGACATCCTCATCGTATGAGATGTAAGTGGCACCGTGCAAAAGCCCAACGACTCTGCATCCCGTCTCCTTTCTCAGCTTTTTCACGAACTCACGCTGTTCTGGGTTGTCCCCCATCAGGTACATCAATATATAATTCCCCTCAGCAAAAGGCTTCTTATCTTGTATGTGCATCCACTCCTCTGCCGTCAGCATCATCGTCGGGTCGCAAACCACCGTAGCCTCTCTGCCACTCTCCGTCTTTACTATCTCGGCGCCACTGTCCTCACGCACGCTGATATGCTCAATGCGTGAAAGATACTTTTGGGCGTGTTTGTGCAGTCGTCTCGGCAATTCGGGGACACCAAAACTCGTAGAGAGTGATATTTTCTTGATATGGTCCGGCACGAACTCCAGTGTATAATAGCAGCCAACGATGTTGGACGGCCTCCACAGCTGGTCACTACCCACCACCACGGCATCCATCTCTGCAGCCTGCCTCCGCAGTCCGCTCCACCCTTTCACGGTGGGCAGCATCTTGTTCCATTTCCTATTGAAGTCTGCGTACATCTGGTGGCGCACCTTCATATCTTGGGCGAACTGATCCGTACTCGCCGACACTTGTTTCCTTGAACGACTTGTCAGATTGGCAAACAGATATTTCGCTTCCACCGGGTCGAACAGCCTCCCAGCATAATACAATATTTTCTTCGCCATAATTTTCCGATGCACGCCCTTTATCTCAAAAATCCGCGCATCATATCCCAGCTTTTCCAGTGTATATTGCGTAGCATACGTCTGGAGAGCACTGCCAAAATTATCTTTATACGTTACCGCTGCTATTCCTATTCTCTTTTTGATGGCCATATATTTTAATGTTTTTTCTTTTTGATATGGCCATCAGTTTCGTCATCATCTGACAGCCAGATTCCAGTCTGACATCGCAATATATGAATGGAAGTTGGGTAGCTATATCCCCCTGCTGATATGCCGAAACATTGCGTTTGTGGCACAATATGGTCACACCATTACTGATTACCCCCCAGTTTCATATTTTGCTTATTCATATAACTCTATTTATTTTCTTTCAGAAACGTCATCCATTCTTCATAGATTTTGTCTTTATTCAATCTCTCATATAGCTTCGAAGCATTCTCTCCGATGCCCTTAGCAGCACTTGGCTGATTTGCCAGCAGAGTCATCTTCTCTGCCAGCTGCTCCTCATTCCCAATATCAACAAGTAGTCCATTTTTCCCATCTTCTATCAGGTCAATAGCTCCAGATACCTTCGTACAGATACACGGCAGCCCCAGACACATCGCTTCAATCATTGCGTTTGACATCCCCTCCCTTTGCGATACCAAGCACATCATTTCTGCATCCAGTATATCTTGATGGATGGTCTTGCTTGGACCGGGTAATGAAACTTTATCACCCACTCCCAGTGATTTCGCCAATTGTTCTAAGGAATCCTGCAAAGGCCCTTCACCATAGATTGTCAATGTATAGTCAGGATACAACTTGCAGAACTTTGCAAATGCCTTTATCAACACATCGTGGTTCTTTTGTGGCATCAGCCGTGCCATTGACACTATCCTCTTTTTCTTTTCAGTAAGCAGAGCTTTGCCCACCATCTCCTCAGATAGATTCACAGGATTATATATAATGTGTGTCCGTCCACTTAGCTTTCCATCAAAGAACTTTTTCACGGTTTCCGTCTGCACCAATATTTTGTCAGCCCTGCGATAAACAAACTTCTCAAACTGGTTCATTATCCAATATTTGTTCACGCTCATTGGGTCATTCCGCTCTGCCACGATGGTCTTCACGCCAAGTCCCATTGTGCATAGTAGCACACGAATATTGAATGGCTCCAAAAAAGACAGTATTAAGTCTGGCTTTTCACGTTTTACCAATGAACGGAACCATCGCATCCGCCTAAGGTCATTCTTTCCGCCAACCTCTTTCTCCACGCAATACCATCTTGCCCTATGGTCATACTCATAGAACTGTGGCTTGTCAGCCCACGTAACAAGTATCACCTCATCATAATTGTCGCACAGCGGTGTCGACAAGTTTGCACAGACACGTGCTGCTCCTCCCTGTGCCAATGTTGCAAATGATAATATGATTTTTGACATAGCTGGCTTATTTGGTTAACTACTCGCTTCTTTCATTTTAATCACACGGGCCGGCACACCAGCCACGACCGAATTGGGGGGGGTGTTTTTTGTAACTACACTTCCTGCACCAACTATGGTTCCATCTCCAATATTGACACCACCCAATATATTTACATTTGCTCCCAGTCGCACATTATCGCCAATGACAGGCCTCCCATCAGCTTTCTTCCCGAGGGTAGTACATTGAAGCACTGTAACATTTTCACCGATACTGTTTGCATTGAGCACTGTGGCATAGCAATGAGGGGCATATAAGCCACCACCTATCTTCAAGCTGGGCGGGATGCGGAATGTTGACGCACCGGGCCTATACCAC
The DNA here is from genome assembly GCA_017476785.1 of Prevotella sp. Lineage (GTDB taxonomy): Bacteria > Bacteroidota > Bacteroidia > Bacteroidales > Bacteroidaceae > Prevotella. The sequence goes on from JAFUZD010000044.1 coordinate 10,765, forward strand.
CCAACAAGCAATTTCAACACTGGTCCAATCCTGTGATAGAATATAACCCTGAAATAAGCATCATAATGTAGTTTATACAATAACAACACGATATGTGGCAGTTTGAAATGTGTTTTATTCTTCCACCTATCAAGATCTGCATTCAACTTCCTCCTATCTATTAATGCATAACAGATAAAATGAGGTACATAGAGCCAAAAGAACAAAAAAGCTATTTGTAGCTCTATCAATACTCGCAGTTTATGGCTATTCATAGAAAAACTAAAATATTGGCGTTTCTATTAAGATATATGGGATTACGCCTTGACTATTTGTCATATACTCTGGAGCCCGAGAATATACGCGTATCATATAATAAATTGCAAACACGAAAATAGGTAAATAAAACACAACTCTATTTCTTTTTATAATATAAGAGCCTATATATGGAACACCTATTGTAACAATTGGTATAAAGAAATAGTAGGTCATTCTTACCATTGAATGATGAATCGGTGCTGACAATTGAATTATCATAGCAAACATTTGAAAAACAACAAACAGACTCATCATCTTGCACTGATTACTATTCATCTTATCTTTTTGATATATATAAAATGACGAAATTAACAGAAAGATAATGACATAAAAGAAGAACAAGCCATAGCCAGGTCCTTCACCTTCCTCCATAAAAGATTCGGGGTCAAATCTAGTTAAAAACGTCTCTGCTACGTAGCTCAGAAAGAAGTACCCAAAAACACCTACCACTCCCAGTCCTACACCTGCATATACAAGTAGCTTCTTTGTATCAATTGGCTTGTTTATCAATGGGTAAACTATCAACATTACCAATGCGCTATAATGGAAAGTCGTGGCCAATAAAACACCTATAATATATTTCCACATTTTCCTGTCTAATAGATATGGAATAACACAAAAAATTATACTTATCGCTATGGACTGGCGTACATTGTTGAATGTATTCGTATAATATCCCATCGCGTAATAGAGTAAAATAGAAGCAACTGGGCATTTTGAATACCTATAAAACAAATAGAACGGCCCTACCAAGCTCGCCAAAGAAGTTCCAACTAAGAAACATCTCTCTGCAGAAGATATTAAGCTAAGCAACTTAATATATATCAGATATCCTGACTCGTGTCTTCCAAATTCTATTATATATTGAAAAGACGATAGGCTTACACTATGGAATTCAGGTAAATATCTCTTTAAATCACCACCAACAGTTATACCTCTTAAGGCTGCCATTAAATACAATAGAGAGAAACAGGCAAGGAAAAATTGCTTCCTCTGACTACTTTTTGCAAATAATCCTTGGCAACCTAATACAAAAAATATCAAAAAGAAAAAAAAATAAAAATAGAAACTTTCTATTCCGAAATTAGTTCCATTCATAGTAATCTTTATATGAATTTCTGTATGAATCTACATAAGTTATCCATATCAACACTTTGGTGTTTAGCAACCGTATTATATTTACTCATTCCACGATTCTTGTACTTTTCACAAATTTCTTTACACTCCATCTGCAACACTCTGTTGGCAATCTCCTCGCTTGAATAGGGATTGGCATACAACACAGCGTCACCACATATCTCTGTCACCGAAGCAAATGGCGAGGCAATGACAGGAGTGCCATACTTCATCGCCTCTAACGGGGGATAGCCAAACCCTTCGTTAAGGGAGGGATAAACAAGTACATATGCACCTTTATAGAGCGATTCCAAAATATCTTGATTAACATACCCCATCAAAACAAAGCGATCTTTATGCTTGATTTTTTTATAAATAGCCGTTTCTTTAGACAAACCTAATACAATGACCTTGCCATCAATACCATACTGAGGGTTGTCGAACAAACTGTCAAATGCCTTAATGGCGCGGTAAGCATTCTTAAGCCATCGGTTGCCCGACACTATCAGATAGTATTTCTCCATTGTGTAAGGCTTGGTTTTCTCATACCCTTCCGGTGCCGTCGAAACACTATACATTACTTGAATACGCTTCTCGTCAACAAAGGGATAATAGTAAAGTATGGAGTATTTGCTGTGGTTCGACACCGTAATGATATGCACGTTATCATCCTCAAACAGCCATTTCTTTTCTTCCCAATATTTTTTCAGAAGAAGATTGTAATAACAGGTTTGTTTCACCCAAGCTTTCACTTTTTCACGAAAACTGCGCGCATAGAAAATTTCGGTTTTGTCTCTATTCATCTCCAAATTCCGCAGCCCGTGGATAGTAATGACCACTGGAATACCTATTCCTTGCAGTTGCTTATACGATTTATTGAACAACGGTGAATAAAACACCCCTATCTGGTTCTCCTCTATGCACTGCAACAGCCCCGTTTCATTAGTGCCTATTTTCGCGATGTTGCTATCTGTCATCGTCTGCTCAACGTCAGGCGCGACAAACCGTTTGGCATCGTAATAAACCACGAGTCTTTCTGGGACTTGCTTTATCAACGACTTAAGCACTGTATATCCATAGATGCCCCCGCCGTGAAACTTTGAATCCCTGTTGGGTTGACATCCTCTTAAATCAAATAATATCTTTTTCATTTGTCAAAGATTCATTTATGACTCTTTACAAAATCTTTCACAGCAATCACAGCCCTTACGTATAGGTTCAGCAACCTATACAAGATGCTTTTTTGTTTGTATCCTCTCATAATGAAACTCCCAACCTGTGACGTAAAGGCTTCCAATCTTTCGTCTGCAATAATCTCGTATGACGTGGCAAATTGGCGAAGAGGCGATGTTATCATTTCCTTTATTTCTCTTGTCAACTGGTAGCCCGCTTCCTTTATCTGGTGCTGAAACTGGATGTTGGAGAAAACAAAAGGATTACTATGTAATATCGAACGACTGTCTGAATTATAATAATGTAAAATCTTGGCATCATACATATAACGCAACCCATTGCCCAGTACTTGACAATTCCACACACCGCAAAGTTCTCTGATTTGGTAGCCAGTCTGTCTATTGGCCAGTCCTAATGCAGGCTGGTCAATATCAATACCACGCTGATAGCTGTTTTCCCAAATGTTATGCCATTCCTGATATAGCGCTCTTGCCTCTTGGCAGTCGCGCACCAGCATTACACCGCTATTAAAATATTTATAGTCCTGCGTTTCAGGGGTCCATCCGCTTCTTTTGCATTGCTTGATGATAGTTTCTCCACGCTGGTTCTTGTCCAATGGCAGATGTCTGTCAAGAACGGCACATATCTTGCCGTCAATATCGTCAATCTCCGACAAGTCACAAGTAATGATTGTATCGGTATCTATAAAGAGATAATCTCCCTGCACTATCTGCCTAATGCTTGTCTTTAGCCAGCGTGAACGGCTCTTCTTGCTTAACTCTGGAGTTTTAACAACAATCTTTTCATCAACATATACCAAAGCTTTCTGCCTGTCATCTGTCAACTCTTTATTGCTTTCTTCATCAATAACGAGTACAATATGTGCATCCTTATTATGTAGCTTAATCGAATAGGTAGATATCAGTAGCTGCTCCAAGAAATGGTCTTTCGCATCGCTAACCAGCGAATAAACTATTTTTGTTTTCATTCTTAATTACTCTATTTTTTCCAAGTCACGTTCTGTCTCTTTATTTTGGCAGGACTACCAGCTAAAAGGCAATTGGACTCTTTAAAGGCATTCCGAACTAAGGCTCCAGTGCCGACAATGCAGCCGTCAGGAATCTGCGCACCCTTCATTACTTGGCTACCAGCAGCCATCCATACATTATTGCCAATAATCACTTCGCCATTCGGATTCGAAACACTGTCTGTCTCTATGTCTATAACTTTATGGAAGTCAGTATCACATATCCACGTGTTCCAACTCACCAAACAACCGCTGCCGATTTTGATATGCCCTCTGTTTGAGATAATCAGCTTGGCTGTATTGTTGAATCCTTTTCCTATCTCCAGCTTGCTGCCTTTCTCTGATATAATACGGCAACCCTGCCCAAAAGAGCAAGGTGTCTCGATTGCTATATTTCCATTAAGGCTGATGATGCTCCTTTCATATCTTTTATCAAACTCACTGATTTTACCGAAACCAATCTTAATTCTACCCCCCCCATTAACAACACCGACCCATACAGACTTATTATTCGGGTATTATATCTAACAATAATCGGCAGTCTTATCGCCTTCTTAAAACCAAATAGCCGCAAACCCACATAAAAACTTTTCGGCAAGGATAGGAATAGCTCTATAGCCCGCTTAAGATGCTTCATAATTCAATAGCGATTCCGCTGAATATATTTATACAATCCCAACTTAATAAATAGTGGATGTAGTAGTTGTTTCCCTCGCCTATCATATCTGTTAATCATATTCCTTAATTCATCTGTTTCCGGCTTTAACGAAACATTTTTTAACAACTCAGACAAGTTTGACGTGTTTTTATCAAAAGACAAATTTTCTTCCGCATAACTCCTCGCTTTTTGTTTCTTATCTGCCACCATATCTGGGTTAGCTGCGTACTCATCAAGTATCCTTGAGAGGGCGTTCACATTACAATGACATTTGGGCCAATAGTAGCCATCACTCCTGAAATAGAGTTTGTCGATGGGTATTGTTGAGCCAAATTCCTGACGAACAAACTCATTCATTGGAGGATTATCCGTTACCACACAGGCAAGCCCAGAAGAAATAGACTCTGCAATAGTAAGTCCAATACCTTCTAATGTAGAAGGGTATACATAAACATCACCCATATAATATAAGCCCGGTGCAGGAACTGTCTTTTCAATAATCTCCAGTTTTCCATTTTTCACCAAATTATCAATTGTATTAGTGAGTTGAGGAAAACATTTTTTTAGATTACTCTGAGTATGTATTACGGCATAAAAATCATTTTTCATCCCTGCTAATGCCTCGATAAAGACATCCGTGCCTTTTCTCGTTGGTTTCACACCACCAGAATGGAAAAATGTCACAACATTCTTTCTGACTAATCCATCTCCTTTGGGTTTAAATAAATCAACGTTTGTACCCCAAGGTACATAATATGCATTTCCAAAAGACTCAAAAGCCATATAATGCCGTTTAGTATTGCAGATTAAAGCATCATACGCTCTAAACAGTGGGAGTGTGCCCTCTGTATAATAGTCAATATAAGCTACAGTTTTAACATTCAAATCTTTACACCAGAGCAATGGCTGATAATATCTTTGTTCATTAAAGATTACTAATTCGATGGAATTATCTTTAACCCATTTTACGAACTCTTCCTTTAAAAATGACATTAGAACCAGCCTGTCACATCTCGTGCTCCACGTGACATTTGGATGATCCCAGTTAGGGTCACCTTTGGCATATTTCTCACCGCCCCGTGCAAATATGAAAACATTATTTTCTTTCTCCAACACCTCTTCGAACTGACGCGACACGTATGCAGCACCACGCTCAAACCAAGTGGTAACTATTCCTATATTCATATTTTATTTGTATTTACTTGCCTATTAGTATTTTCAATTGTTGCCTTTGGAACACTCTTGTTAATATCGGGATTATAATTATAAAAGAAAAAGCATAAATTGAGGCGAGACCCCATCTGCTTTCTATATGAATGTTCATTTCCTTCAAAAAGAAATTGACCATATTCCCAATAATAAAATGCGAAACAAAAAATATCATAGAGTTCTGCCCTATATATGTAAGCACATTGCATAATACAAACTTGCTACCAGACATCTTTGCGCCAATATTATTAACTATTATTATTCCCGCCACAGCAGCTATTATCCACAAAAAGGGGGACCCCTCTATAAGTTTCAAATGGAAAAGAGCAACTCTTGAAGGTATACAAATAAGTATAACTATAAAGGTAATTAAAGACAATACAACAACCTTTTTGCTGTATTGTCTATCCTTCATTTCGACACCAAAAGAGTAGAAAAATAGCCCTCCAATAGAATTACAAATATAATCTGGCATAAAGACTCTTCCTTTTAATGCCAAAAAGGCAATAGTCAAGATACCTGTAAAAAGAATAATCTGCCAGTTCTGTAAAATCCGAAGTAGAAGAGGATATACACATTTTACTATCAAAAGCGAAAAGAGAAACCAAAGCGCATGATTACCCTCAAAGGTACCCCTGAGCAAAAGATTTTTGGCTATGACCTCTACCATTTCTGACAAACTACAATTGTCACAATTTGTCAAATAAAACGTCAAAATGCCTAATAGCCCCCAGAAAAAGAATGGGCTCAATATTTTTTTTCTATTTTCCCATTGTTGCATTGAGCTCTTCCCGTTATAAAACATACCAGACTTAAAGAAAAACCACGGCATAAAGAAGAAGAGAAGTCTATCCGTCCAAATGTAAATAACAGAAGAATTGAGGTTTGCCCAACTAATAATATGGCCAAATAACATATATATAATCATACCCCCCCCAACCAAGTCTATAGAGGTATCCCTATATATCCCTTTTTCAGCCATCCCGACCTCAGAATTACTCTTGCAAACCATTTTATGATTTTTCAATCCTATCCTTCACTTCCATCATCATATCCTCATATTGCACCTTTAGCAATTTCGATATTTCCATTCTTTCCTCCAGATTAAAATCAAGGATTCTATCAATCACATATTGTGGTTTAATTCTTCTGCTTCTCTTTTGAGCAACCTCAAATTGAAGTAATCCAAATCTTTTAAGTATATCGTATTCTTTGCTATATCGTATTAACTGAATGCGTTTATGAAACAAGAATCTGCCATGACCATTAAAGGAAAAGAAAGGCACAGCATTATGAAGGGAAATAACAACAGGATGCATATTATTACCTATGTACCCTCTCGAATATTTTAATATACAATACCAATCTAATGGGTCTAACGGCAAGTCTATGTTAATATCCAATTGTGGTCTTTTTCCTCCTGAGGGCATTGGAATGCCTATGCATTTCAATCCGTGGCGATGAGCAACTATACGAAATTCGTCAAACCACTTTTGTGAGGGCCAATTTCGTTCATAGAAAGATATTGCAAGATAATCTTGCGGTAGATGATACCTATTACAAATTTCCTCTTTTGTGGGCAGATTAAGCAGTTCATCAGCAAAGCCAAATACCGGGTCAGGCGTGATGTTAACATTTTTATTCCCATCAAAGATATAATTAATCATTTTCTGAGCATTTGTATCACGGACTGCTATATATTTAAACTTAGCCAACAATCTTTTCATTTCTTTCTTGACACCCCCTCTAATGTTGCAATAATTTGAGCTACCACTAGATGCTGAAATCATATAGCAATTGATACCATCATCCCCATTTATGAATGGTAACCAGAAAGGATTTGGGAATTTGTAGTCTTCTGGTATTGTAAGTTTCACTATACCATGCCTTGAAATACCATAAGGTATCAAATTCCTTCTATATGTTAAAACGCAGTCACTTCCTACAATTATATTCTCTATTTTATAATCTCTAATCACATCTATGAAATCCTGATTCGTAGAACAGGGTCTTGCCACAATATATCCTTGCTTTACCAGAAACAGCTGATGATATTGAGACTGCTCTGTATTCATACCTTTCTTTTCTGATTCTAGATATGCGTTCCACTGGAGATAGACAGGCACAAATCCATGCCTTTTGAGCCAATTCCCTGTAGAAAGAGCTTGAAGATTTGCCCCAAAATTGTTAGCGACACAATGTGTTAAAATTCCAATATTCATAATCAATTTACTTTTAGTATATAATCAATATTGTTTCTTGGAGAAGCTGGACAAACTGTAGTTTCATCAACATTCCCAACACCAATGATAACACAAGGAACCTCATATTCCGGGATTGACAAAAGCAATCTGAGCTGTTTATTTCTTTTATATGTGTTTAGCCATATAAGAGGAATTGCCCCTATCTTATTAAAATGCAATGCATATAATAGGTTCATTGTATATATACCAGAATCTATAAATGGAGTGTATCGCCATGAATACTTGTGGCATCCCATATACTTTACAGTTAAAACTATAACATTGTCTATAAGATGCCCAAAGCCTCTATTTCCTTGTTGTAAATCCATTATTTCTTCAACCTTGGATTTATCCGTTACAACATAAACTCGTGTCGGCTGTTCATTACAAGCCGAAGGTGCACATTGGGCAAGTTCTATGGCTCGTCTTATATCAGCAATTGTTACTTCTCCATTAAAATGGCGAGTACTATGGCGTGATAAGGCAAATTCGTCAAACGGTGCATCTACCTTACTAAAAAACTGTTCTTTGGTAAATTCAAATTGTTTTACTGGTTCAACAGCAACCATAGCTAAGACCTCATCCATTTCCTTTTGCAACTTTGTATCCAACTGATAACAATTATCTTTATGTAAAATGTCATATGCCTTTATAATAGAAAGTGCGGCTTTGAGTTGCTCATCGTCACATCCATACTTATTAGCATATGCCTTACACATATTTATCAAGCTTAGTACACCCTTTTGACCAAATCCTAACCTTCGGTTGGGCATAGCCAATCCTTTTTCTATAATATGATAACCTGCTATCAAACTTGTTCGGCTTTTTTCTTTTTCATCCACATGCCAACTTACAACTCTTGAATTTCTTAAGAAAAAAAGTAAATCGCACATAAAGACTTTAAGGCCCTCTAAAATAATTAGAAATCTTTTAAAAAGGCACATAGTTGCAACCATTATTCTTTTCAGGTATGACATACATCAAAATTTGATTCGCTTATTTAAGACATTTAAAACCTTCTCTTTGATAAAATTCTTTTCACTTTCTGTTAAAGCCAGAAAGTAGGTTGCTACGCTAACACTACAAAAACTTACCAATACCACTATAATTAATCTATCGGTACCCTCAGCCATCATATTTATGATAAGCATGGGTAATGGTATCGAAACCAATAAAACTAATGAACATGGAAAGATTACTCGTATAAAGAATTTTTTCATAGATAGATGTATCAAAGAGCGAACAATCATTAATCGAGCAACAAATGAAAAGAAGCATATACATAAATGTACTGCAAAAACGGTCCAAGGCTCCCCCCCCTTTTTTAAGCACAAATACGCTATTGGCAAAACAAGAATTACTATACTTCCTATCACCAATTGGTACGTTTTTACCTTGCCTGTTGCAGCGTTAGCATTCATTAAAGGATTAGCCATTGAGTCAAGTAATGTAATGCACAACATTAATTTTACAAATATACTCGCATAATCTGGGGCTTTCTCCAACCACAAGCTTAAAATCACATCTGTTTCCAATATCACAGGTAAACATATTAAAAATAAAAGTACAAAAGTAAATTTGCTACTTCTAAATATCAAATTGTGCATTTCGTTCAATTTATTTGCGGCATACGTCTTTGTTATTTGAGGATTAAGTGCAGTTTGAAAACTTGTAGCAAATTGATGAACAGCACTTTGTATTTGTATAGAGACCCCTCTTGCCGCATTGACAACTGGTCCGAAGAACATATTTAGCAATATATTTAGCCCTTGCCCTGAAATAACCGCAGAAAAGCCACCCCACAAATTCCACCCTGCGAAAGATGACATCTCTCGAAGCAACCCATAGTTCTTGGTAAATACAAAATGAGCCTCAACAAAATTTCTATGGCAATATCGGCTATAAATATATCTTATCAACAAAGATATTATTACTATCAGAAAAGCATATACTTTTAGGCTGTCATAAGGAATGACCAAGAGCAGATAAACAACGATCAATTTTAACACAGCTTCTATAATAGAAACATATGCGAAAACACCCATTTTCTCGTGAGCAATAATTTCCGCATTATATGGTATACTTACAATATTAATCAGAGAAGCAACAATGGAAAGTTGATAAACCCACATTGCAGCATCCTGCCTTTCCTCTGGTATTACCAACTTATTGAGAACGAACCATAACCCAATCGTTTCTCCAAGAGCAAAGACAACTAATGCAATAAGGAAATGAATTAGTAGTGCCATACTAAAAACATCCCTAAGTTCATCCTTATTCCCTTTCCCTAAATAAAAAGTAATATATCTTTGTGTTGAAGAGTTCATAGCCGCCTTAATGAAGGCAAACATTGAAATAACTCCTCCAACTACATTATAGATACCATAATCCTCTACACCTAAAGTCTTTAACACGACTCTGCTTGTATACAAGGATATAGAAAACATTAAGAACATCCTTCCATAAAGCAAAAGTGTGTTCTTGGCTATTCGTTTGTTATTATCGGTATGATTCGGCATAAAACGTCCTTTTACAGATTGTTTCTCTGTGTAATTTATTCTCACAACCGAGAAAAACTAAATCCATACGGTTCCAACAGCCCTCCATATACCAATTTACATTTATCCTCGTTTTAAAAGCGTTGGAACATAAAGTATCCAGTTTAAAACCCCGCCATCATTAATCCCATTCTAGTGCTTAATTAATTCATTTTATTGTTTGAATTAATTTACTTGTTTTTTAATATCTGGTTTTAGAGAGGGGATTCGCGGCGCTTTCGACCTGTCCCCCAACAGGGTACAGACGATTCGACTACAAGCTTTACCATCGCCATAAGGATTCACTGCATAGCTCATCTCATTATAATAGGCATCGTAGTCAAGCAGTTTGCTCACTTCGCTGACTATCAAGTTATGGTTGGTACCAACAAGTTTTACCGTTCCAGCATCCAGTGCCTCAGGGCGCTCGGTGGTGTTGCGCATCACGAGTACGGGTTTGCCAAGGCCGGGAGCCTCCTCCTGAATGCCGCCAGAGTCGGTGAGCACCACAGTGCTCTTCTCCATCAGATAGACAAACTCCAAATACTGCAAAGGCTCGATAAAAAAGAAATTTTTATAAACCGCCAGATTCTCGCCAAAGACCTCGTGAATAGGCTTGCGCACATTGGGATTCAGGTGCATTGGGTAAACGAAATCCACATCAGGATATTTCTCTGAAAGATCCTTCATAGCCGTCACCATACTGATGAAGCCGTCACCGAAGTTCTCTCTTCTGTGGCCAGTGATGAGCACCAGTTTCTTGCCTCCGTCAAGGCGGGTTACATCATAACCTGCGGTTTTGAGCACCCGAATCTGCTCGTCAGCAAGTGTCTTATCGCTCTTCAGTTTATCTACGACCATATGCAGTGCATCGATGACGGTATTACCCGTCACAAAGATTTGGCCCTGAGCTTTCTCCTCCAACAGGTTTTTCTCTGAGAGTAGCGTGGGGGCAAAGTTGTAAGTGGCAATGCGGCCAGTTATCTGGCGGTTCATCTCTTCAGGCCAAGGACTGTAGATATTGTGTGTACGCAGGCCGGCTTCTACGTGTCCTACAGGTATTTGCTCATAGAATGCGGCCAATGCTGCCGCAGTGCTTGTGGTGGTGTCACCGTGAACAAGTATCACATCGGGCTTACACTCCTTAAACACATCACGCATACCTGTGAGCACACGTGCAGTCACGTCATAGAGGTCTTGCCCCTGCTTCATAATGTTCAAGTCGTAATGAGGCTTCACATCAAAAATTGTTAACACTTGGTCCAGCATCTCTCTATGCTGCCCTGTCACACAAACTATAGTCTCGAACTCGCCGGGATACTTCTGGAACTCCTTAACCAGAGGGCACATCTTTATCGCCTCTGGTCGTGTTCCAAAAACAAGCATTACTCTCATATATCTAATTTTTCTGTTAGTTTCATAAGAAAGGTAAACTTATTTGGTTATTGCCTCTGTTCCTCTTTTATGAGTGACCCTAACACAAGCCAACCCGCACACAATCACTTTTTATACAATACATCACGACAATTCAATTCTTTAATCTACCCACGATTTTAAAGGAAAATCGTGAGTAGCACGCAACATTTTAAAGCAAATTGTGGAGATTCCCGACTTCGACAACACCCGATACGGCTGTGGGATTAATAGTCATTCACACTTCTCCAAGCAGGCGGCGGGAATGTATGCGGTGGCTATCAGGGCCAGTCCTTCCAGCTCTACTATCACCCGGCGCTGGCCGGCAGCACGTGCCACCCTGCCTTTGACTCCTGCAAACTTTCCGCTTGTCACGCAGACCATATCACCGCTCACATAGTGGACGTATTCCGGGTCTATCTGCATCAGGTTGTCATCATCGACGCTGGTGACCCGGATGAAGTTCATCATCTTGGCATAGTCGACCCTCATCACCGGATTGGTTCCGTCAGCATTGACGATGCAGCGGTTGTAATAGTATCTTACAAAATTGATTGGGGGAGTCTTGTGCACGTACTCTCTTATCTGTCCTTCAGTGCAATATACAAACACCAAGCCAGCTACCAGAGGTTCTTTCACCCGTTTCTGCTTTCCGCCGATGTTCTTCTTGACGAAATGCATTGCTATGTAGGCGTCCGAGTCTTTCTGGTCGGCCACAATGAAATCGTAGACTCGTTGTGCCCGCTCGTAGGTGGCACGAAGCACATACCAGTTCTTGGTTGGGTCGTGGGCATACCTTACGGACGCCCCTGTTGGTGAGCTTTTGGCTTCGGGGATGCTGCTGGGAGCAAATCCAGCACTGGGAGATTCTGCCCCGTCTCCGCGGGTTCTGACATTATACAATGCACTCATATCGGACCTCTTGCGTGCTCATCGCCGGTTCGATGCAATACACAAAAAAGCGTGGAAACATCTGCTGCCCGTTCCACGCACTGAGGCTCTTGCATTGCCTATTTCTGTTGAACAGACAACGTCAGAGCCCACGCCGATATGAATATAGTCCCTCCGACCGACAGGGCATACCTCACCCTATACGGCTAAAGGGAATGCGTATAAACACATCCCGGAGCATCTACCGTTGCTCGGTTCAAGACAGAAAATAGCTGTCAATTTGCAAGATTTACAGTGCGTCTCGAACAAAGCGTTTAGTAAACGCCTTTTTATGTCTGATAACTCGCTACCCACCACAACCGCCTCAGAATCTGTTGTATCCCTCGGCATCGGCGTAAGCTGTCACCCGTCGTCAGCGATTGCGAACACGTTCACAGATGCCTCTGCAACAGGTGCATACGAGAAATCAGCTGCAAAGGTAGCAAATATTTTTCACATACATTATTTAATTACTCCTAAAATGCGTTTCTTAACCTATTTTTTTCAACAATGCGATGGCTTTTGCCAAAAGAAACGGACTTTTTCTTTCCTTTATTCTCTCACTTATTTCGTACCTTTGCGGTCTTTGACCGCGAACTTACCCCGTCTCGGAAGAAAAAATGAATAAATTCGTTTTGTTCTTCACCCGACTTTTCGTACCTTTGCGCACGCAATTAGAAACAATGAATAAGAATATGATGACAGCTAACGAAATCCGCGACTCGTTCAAACAATTCTTCGAGTCGAAGGGACACGCCATCGTGCCGTCGGCTCCGATGGTGATTAAGGACGACCCAACGCTGATGTTCACCAATGCCGGAATGAACCAGTGGAAAGACATTATCCTCGGCACGCGCGACCCCGAACCGCGCCGCCGCGCCGACACGCAGAAGTGCCTGCGCGTGAGCGGAAAGCACAACGATCTTGAGGAGGTGGGCCACGACACGTACCACCACACGATGTTCGAGATGTTGGGCAACTGGTCGTTTGGCGACTACTTCAAAGAGGGGGCCATTGATATGGCGTGGGAGTATCTGGTGGATGTCATCGGACTCGATCGGAAAGACCTCTACGTCACCGTGTTTGAGGGCGACCCGAAAGAGGGGCTGGAGCGCGACGACGAGGCTGCCGGCTACTGGCTGAAGCACGTGCCGGCCGACCATATCATCAACGGCAACAAGCACGACAACTTCTGGGAGATGGGCGACACGGGCCCCTGCGGTCCCTGCTCTGAGATTCACGTGGACAGCCGCACGCCCGAAGAGAAGGCCAAGAAGCCCGGCCGCGAGCTGGTGAATATGGACGACCCGCAGGTCATCGAAATCTGGAACCTCGTGTTTATGCAGTACAACCGTAAGGCCGACGGTTCGCTGGAGAAGCTCTCGATGAACGTCATTGACACGGGTATGGGCTTCGAGCGACTGGTGCGTATGCTGCAGGGCAAGCACTCCAA
>JAFUZD010000045.1 GCA_017476785.1 Prevotella sp.
ACTCACTAAGAAGCGTTCTTTGGAAATGTGTATAACGAGACAGAATATGTAAATCAGCTCGTTTCTAAATCGTTACCTAACTACCATTCAAAATGAGGTAACAAAATGATTTCTAAAGAGTTATAAATTTCCCCGTAACAAGCATAGGTGAGTATGCGTTCTATTGGTGCTCTAGTCTGACCTCGGTGACCATTCCCAACAGCGTGCCAAGCATTGGTAAGGGTGCGTTCAAGGGCTGCTCTAGTCTGACCTCGGTGCCCATTCCCAACAGCGTGACAAGCTTTGGCGATGATGCGTTCTCTGGCTGCTATAGTCTGACCTCGGTGACCATCGGCAGCAGCGTGACAAGCATTGGTTGGGCTGCGTTCTATGAGTGCTATAGTCTGACCTCGGTAAACATATCGGACATTGCTGCTTGGTGCAGTATTGATTTTGATGACTATGCCAATCCTCTTCATTATGCGCACCATTTGTATGTGAATAATGTAGAAATCAAAGATTTGGTTATTCCCAACAGCGTGACAAGCATTGGCGAGTCTGCGTTCTCTGGGTGCTCTAGGCTGACCTCGGTGACCATTCCCAACAGCGTGACAAGCATTGGCAGGGATGCGTTCTCTCAGTGCTCTAGTCTGACCTCGGTGACCATTCCCAACAGTGTGACAAGCATTGGTGAGTCTGCGTTCTCTGACTGTGATATTCCCATCGTCATTTCATTAATAGAGAATCCATTCGATATTTCCAGTAGTGTTTTCACTCTAAACACCTTCAAAAATGCGACGCTGTATGTGCCAACAGGCACCATCGAAAAGTATAAGGCCACAGGAGGATGGAAAGAGTTCCTTTTTATTGAGGAGGGCACTGGCGGTACTCCTGCTACTATGCAGGTCCCATCCAATGCGGTAATGATTCAAGGCTGTAATGGCGTGGTGACTGTTTCTGGCGTCAGCAGCGGTACGAATATCGCCGTCTATGCTGTTGACGGCCATTTGGAGGGCTCCGGAAAAGCAAGAGACGGTCAGGCTTCGCTCGTCACCAACCTTAGAAAAGGTGAGGTCGCCATCATCAAGATTGGTGAGAAGTCGGTGAAAGTTGTGATGCAATAAAGCTAAATGTGAGTTTGACGCAAGCAGGCTTATCGCGTATGCCTTGCGTCGAACTCACGTTATCTTTAAAATCATTAAAAGACGATGCGCTTCTAACCGTTATTAAAATTAAATCCGTAATTTTGCAGTTAGAACATTTGAGCGCGTATGGAGCCAAGCCCGCGAAAAAAAGCTTTGGATTTGAATATATGATAGAGATAGTAAAAGCCACGAAAGAGCAGACCCCGGACATAGCTCGTCTGATAATGATGGCAATGACAGCTATAAGAATACGCTGGTGGCCGTCGATGGAGGCAGGGTGGCAGGTATTGCGGTGAGTGTCATTACGGTTCCCGACGGCTTCATCCTGTCGTGCATCTTCATATTGAACTTTACTCCAGAAAGAATGATACAGAAACAGATAACATCGGCAAGCGTCAACGATGAGCAACTGAAATATCTATATGAGACTGCATTCCCAGAGGATGAGCAGATTCCTTGGGCTGACCTGATGCGGCTGATTGGTCAGATGTCTCTTGACTTTACGGCCTACTATGAGGACGAGGGCCTGATAGGTTTCACTATCGTCTATCCCCGCCCATCCTTCAACTGGTACTGGTACTTTGCCGTCCGCGAAGAGTTGCGAGGGCAGGGGTACGGACAGCGGATATTAACGCAGCTGATAGAGAAATACAAAAGACTGCCGTGTGTGCTTGATATGGAAAGTCCCTACCAAGACCCTTGCCCGAATCCAGCGCAGCGACGGCGTCGGCATAGGTTCTATCTGCGCAATGGCTTCCGTGACACCAATGTCTTCCGTAAGTTTGAAGATATTGAAATGACCATTATGATGATGGGCCCCGGCACGTTCACCCTGCAGGACTGGGATGACATTATTGGTGAGCTAAGAAAGCACTGGACTTGGGATTGACGATAACCGCCGACGGAGCCACGCCGAAATGTAACTTAAAGACACGACTGAAATGGGTGGGGTTCTCGAAGCCGAGGCTGTAGGCCACGTCGGCTACGGAAAGGCTTGACGAGCGCAGCATCTCGTGGGCTTTCGACAGGCGCTTCTCACGAATCCAGCGAGCTGGCGGCTCTCCGTAGATGTGATGGAACTCGCGCTTGAAACTCGACAGCGAGCGGCCGGAGAGATAGGCCAGTTCGTCAAGGGAGATGGGCGATGTGTAGTTCTCCTCCACCACGCGGTGGATGTCGGTCTTCACGGGCTGTCGCAACTGGAGCATCTGACGGAAGATATTCTTCGAACAGTCCATCACGTTGTAGAGCAGTTCCATTACCTTCAGGCGCAGCAAGCCGGGATTGACTTGTGAAGGGTCGTTGAAGTAAGGTGACAATGACCAGCAGTAGGCTACGAGCCGTTCGCTCATAGGACTGACCTGCGTGCCCAGTTCTTCTTTCATTTGTGGAACCGATGGAGCAGCGAGTGCAGAAGCACGCTTACGCGCATTCTGCTGAGGCGCGACAGAGGTCGGCTGGAGGCCAATCTGCACCTGCTGCGACGTGAGGAAGTCTTTCAGCAGTTCGTCGTTGATGGCGAAGAGCTGGCTCTCAAAGAGGCCTGTCTCCTCAGACCCTTGCTTCTCGTAACTGACACTTTGCGCCCGTCTGAGCAGAATCATCTCGTTCTTCCTTACCGTCCACGACTGCCGCCCGCAGGTTAGTTTCACGCAGCCGCCCAGCACGACGTAGAGCAGATGCTGTTCGAGGAAAAACGTGCCTCGCTCGCCCGCCGTCACAATGCACTGGTCGATGATGCTGCCGCCGTCCAACACGAGCGACGACGTAGTACAGTCACCGCTAATCAGAGCCGAAGGAAATTTCGTTATCTTCATTATTTTACCTTTTTTCAATTCGTCTGCAAAGTTACGAAAAATCTCCCACATCCGAGCGATATGGGAGATAGTTTTACGGAATATGAAGCGATACCTTATTCCAGCTTCCCGGGCATCACCTCACTGTCAGACGAGCCGCCGTCGCTGCTACCGCCGTCAGTGCTGTATATTTACAGTTTGTATTTAACATAAGTTGAGGCTCGTTTCTGCCGTCAGGTCTTCTATCTGGTCGATGATGTCCTGATACTGGCGCTGGGTCTTGAAGTGTATTTTCAGACCGACGGCTGCTCCAACGGCACCACAAATAATGCCAAGATAGCACATAGTAAGGCCGTCGTTGACCAATTCTTTTATCCGGAAACTCTCGTAACAGAAATAGCCGATCCACAGTATGCCCAGTGGTATGCCTATCTTCAGCCACTGGTGGTCGAGCTTCATAGCACGGGCTATTTTCTGACGGGCCACCAGCAAGTCGTCGTTTAACAGGTCTTTGCTTCGCAAGTGCTTGCCAGTAATGAGCGTATAGACAAACGCTATTATCATCAGAATGCTGGTTGCTGCCCAGAATCCCACAGACATACCATTCAGCCTGACAAATGCCCAGTAGCCATAGGGAATCATCAGCAAGCAGAGGACTGACACGGCATAGTATCGCCTGTTGATGTTCACGACATTTCTTTTCATCGATTTGCGGATGATGCGGTCGTTCACTATCTCCTGCTGTTCCAGTTTCTTTTTCAGCATAGCCATCTGCTGGCGCATATTCTCTAATTCGAAATCGTTGTTCATTTGGTCTAATGTTTAATCGTTTGACATTTGTTTTAACTGCTCTCTGATCCGGAACAGGCGGACGCTGACGTTCTTGGTTGAGATGCCCACAATCTGGCCAATCTCCTCGTACGACAGATTCTCGAGCCAGAGCAGGACGATCGCACGGTCGAAGGGCTGCAAACGGGTGATGCGCTTGTGGAGCATATCCACTTGGCGTGTGTCATCGTCGCGGTCTTCAAAGAGGTTGATGTCCATTGTGAGCCGGACAGTGGATGAGGGTCGCTTCTTTCTGTTGAGAGAGATACAGGTGTTGAGGGCGACGCGATAAATCCACGTCCTTGGGTCAGAGCGATGCTCGAAGCTCTCGAAGCCTTTCCAGAGATTGAATAGTACCTCTTGGAATAGGTCGTTCACTTCGTCGGCATCTTGCGAAAACATATAGCACACGGTGTAGATGGTGCTCTTATGTTCCGCTACGGTTTGCGCAAACTGCTTTTCTAATGCATTCATTGTCTCGTCTGTTTTCTGAATCTTACACTCATTAGACGCAACAAAGATACGAAAACTACAAGGAATGCAAACTTTTTCCTGAAAATCTCCATCGAAAAAAAATATCGAGGCTGGTATATCGTCCGAAACGAATCACCGAGGCGTGTGCCGTCGGCCTCATTGTGACGCTCGTGTATGCTGACGCGGTTCCTGATGTTGGTGGCCTTTGTCTGAATCCAGTGGAGAGGAAGCCTGTTTATACTCTCAAGAAAATGCACATCTATCTTGAAGGTTTAGTCATCGCGTACCCCAACTGACGGGCTTGCTGGAGGTCGAGAGGGAATTGTGTCTCGTGTCGGCGTTTCTTGCCTTCGACGTCCCAAGCATCAGCCCAGTAGCGGTTGTAGTCGCGATATTGCAGCGTGTCGAAACAGAACTGCACCTGTGGTTCGTAGCCGAACACATAACCCGTCCATTGCAGCACAGGCGACAGAAGTGCATCGTAGCCACTGCGGCGCATCGCCATCTCGCTCAAGTTCATCGTGATGAGGAATGCCGTGCGTACCCGTTTGGGGGCGATAATCTGTCTTTCTCCTCTTTTGAACTGCACGAAAGGATACCAGAGGCGCTCCAGAAAACTGCGCAACTGGGCTGTGATTTCAGAGAAATAGATAGGCGAACCGAACGCCACCACATCGGCGTGGGCCACCTGATGGAGCAATTCAGTGATGTCGTCCTGAAATCCGCATTGCCCGTAACTGCGGCCGTCTCGCAACTTACAAGCATAACACTCACGGCAGCCAGTGAAGTGGAGGTCATAGAGATTGACCTCCGTGACCTCCACTTCTGCGTTGGCCTCACGTGCTCCTTCTGCAAAAGAATGGAGCAGTGCCGCCGTGTTGTAGTTCTTGCGAGGGCTACCGTTGATGATATAGACTCGCTTAGCCGCCATTACTTCACGCTGTAAATCTTGCTCATAATCTTCCAGTCGCCGTCCTGCTCAGCCAGCGTGAACATATCGTTGAAGGTGGTCAGTTTGCTGAACGACGACGAGATGCGGACGAAAGCCACGTTGCCGGCAACGGTCACCTCCTCGACGGTATAGGTCACTTCTTCCTCGCCCGTCTGCTCCAGCACGTCGAAGAGGACGTTGATGGGCACGGTGGTAATCACGCCCTTCTCTACCCACGACATCGTAGCTTCCTTCGTGAAGGCCTTCTCACCCAGTTCACGACTTGCCTTGCGGCCCGCTTCTGCATAAAGTTCAATGGCATTCAAGATGCCCTGTACGGTTTCATTCTGTTTCATTTTTCTTCCTTTGCTTTAAAAATTTGACGGTGCAAAGGTACGATGATTCCGCCAAACAGACCTTTCTATTTAGTTCAACTTTTCTTTCCGTTTAGTCCAAAACAAAGATTGGGCTTCGTTTTTTAGTCGTGAAGAACGGCTGCTCTGGGTCCCGCTGCCTCATCCTCCCCAGAGTGATGGTCAGCCCCAGATTCCGTTTGCCTCATCCACCTCGTATGATGACATACCCGAGATTCCGTTCGCATTTTCTAACCCGTAGGATGGTGTGCATGGGATTTCGCTTGTACTTTCTACCCCGTAGGATGACGTGCCTGAGATTCGGTTTGCACTTTTTCCGCCATAGGATGGCCTGCCCATGTTTCGGTTCACGTTTGCTCCGCCGTAGGACAGCTTGCCGCAGATTCCGGCTGCTCATTATACCCCGTGTGATGGCTCCCGCTCCCGTCGGGCAACACATCCATACCCATGCAATGATACTCTCTGATTTTGTGTTCTCCTTTCTCTAAGTGATGAATAATTGGTTTTCATTCTCCGTGGCCGTGTCAAACCAACATAATCATCAGGGCAAGCATCGTGCCCAATCGTCTGCCCGCAGCGATGCCCACCCGCAAATGTCAGCGAGATCGCCAAATTGACACAAATCAAGTGCCAATAAAATGAATTTTGAGTCTTCCAACTCATTTTTCTGCCAATAGTGCAATGACTTTGGATTATTTTTCGTAATTTTGTCACCGTGTTTCGTAAGAGACGCAAGACATCGTTGGTTAAGATTTAGCGTTCAGCTATCTGATTCGAAATCCGGGAACGTAGGAAATTCAAGGATTCGGTTGCCAAAGGCAATACTAAGAATAGATAGAGTGAATGCTCACGCGATAGGCGTGGGTTCACTTATCTTGTATTGCAGGCGATTCCTACGGCCTCCGGATTAGATAAGAGAAGTTCACGCTTCTTTCTTTCCCCGAAGTAGATATAGTTTTAAGTATAACAAAAATATTAACATTATGAAGAAGTTATTCTTTTTATTTGCGATGTTGCTGACGGTGTCAGCAGCATTCGCATTTGACACCAACCTCGTGTATGGTTTCAAACAGCAGGACTCTGCAGATGGTTATCAACAGTATGTTGGCAAGAGTTTCTTTGTACGTCCAGCCTATGGGAGTTTGGAAACTTGGAGAAAGTCAGGCTTCGAGTATGACAAGTCTTACGACGGGAAAACATTTACCATTACGAAAGTAACCGTAAAAGACGTCAAACTAAACGACAAACCCAACAAAGAGGTTACGATTGTGGCTGTACAAGATGGTGCCAAGAACAAAATTAAGTTTAAGGGCTATGAGGAGGTTTCTGTAAAAGTTAGTATTTGGACGGGTGTTAAGCAGTGGCCGCTTATTGGTTTTATGCCAGTGGTATTTACTGAACCTTTCAATGAATACAAGCAAACGTTACTTGGAAATACTATCACACACGAAATGGTCAAGGATCAGTATGAGATAGTTGATGTGTTCATTGGAAATGATGGTAAGGATAAGGATGCTTCGGCAGCCACAAATGTAATCGTGAAGAACAAACGCACAGGCAAAACCGTCACATGCCCCTATTCCAATGTGAAAACTAAGCCTTTCGAAGATGCTCTAAAGGGCAGTTATAAAACTGCGTTAGTAAAAGTGGAGAAACCAGAGGATGCCACCAACCGTTATGGAGAGACAAAAGTCATTCAAGACGCTGGAGTTGATAAGTATTCATATAATGATAGTATTATTGACATTACGATATATGGCACAAAAGAGGAGTTTAAGTTCACGCTTCAAAACATTTCTAACCACTCTTTAAAATTAATATGGGATGAGGCTGTCTTTGTGGGTTTAGATGGTGCTACATCAAAAGTTATGCATGTGGGCGTAAAATATTCTGAACGCGAAAAGTCACAGCCTGCCAGTGTTATTATAAAAGGAGCAAAGATTGACGATTTGGCAACGCCAACGGCTAATGTCTACTATGATGAAGGTACTTATCTAAGATATTCAGGTAAAACAATTGGTAGTGGGTGGAAAACAAAATCCATGCTTCCTTCGATATATCGAGGGAAAGATGCTGGAAGAATACGTCTAATGCTTCCGATTCAAGTGAAGGACGTAGTAAACGAATACACCTTCGTGTTTAAGGTTTATTACACCTACGACCATCCCGAATTGCTTAATGCAGACAAACTTTGAATTACTTGAAATGGGGCGCAATGTATAATCATTGTGCTCCAAAATATACTGCAATGAAGCGGATTCTTTTTATTCTGACGCTAATACTTGCTGTTTCAAACATGCAAGCCACAGAGCACATAAAATTTATGGGCATTGATGTTAGTGGTGACTACGAGAGTTTCAAGGATAGCCTCCTTACAAGAGGGTTTAGATATATGAGTTCGTTTGAGACATTGCACAAATTCTATGGCAAGTTCGCAAATGAAATCGTGACTCTTCAAGTCTTGGCTTCTCCTAAATCAAAAACCGTGTGCAAAGTAATCGTGTATTTTCCAGAAAGAGACAATTGGCGGGAATTGAAGAAAGATTATTTTGCTAAGAAGGAAATGTACAAGTCCAAATATCCAATGGACAGAGATTATGAGTTTTTCTCATCCCCTTATGAAGACGGTGATGGATATGAAATGAGGGCTGTTGCAAGAGACAAGTGTAGATACATATCTTTCTTCCTTGCTATGGGCGGTCATATAGCCATTGAAATCGACAAGACGGCTAAACTTAAAATCGTTTACGAAGATAGAGAAAACATAAAGGTCGCACAACAAGAGTTAGAACAAAATGCTATAGATGACATTTGATATAATAAAGAGCGGGAACACGCGCCGACATCCTCGGCAAGCGATTCTCGCTCTTTGCTTTTCACCTTATAATAATCATAGTTCCACGTCCCCCTCGACGGGTGGCAATAGAAAGATTAATCTTCGTTCAGGTCGTTGAGGTCGAAATAGAGTAAACGAGTCGGCTCGTCTGCATCGTCCTCATTGAGGGGGACAAAGCCATTTTTGAGATAAAATGGGATGGCGGCAGCGTAAGCATCGACGGTGAGAAATCGGCAGCCTGTCTTGTTGTCGGCCGTGAAGTAACGCTTGATGAAAGTGAGCAGGATGCTCCCAATGCTCAATCCTTTCATCGCCACGGATACAGCAAATCGCCCAATCTTCACAGCGGGATAACTTTTCAGGCGCTTGCGGTTGTTGAAACGGCGGCTGAACTTATTGTACTTCGTCTTGCTGTCAAAGTCGGTCAGTGATATACGGTCATTGGAGAGGCAGAAGAAAGCGGCAACGCTATTCGGCTTCCCTTTTTCAACATAGGTGTAGGTGACGGCCAGTTTCTCTTTGCGATATGGAAGGGCATCATTAAGAATGAAATCGTTTAGGTCTGCATCTCCGCAGTCAAACGATTCCACTCGTTCATTCTCGCCCAATTTCCGAATGTCAAACTGGGCTGCGACTTCCTGTTTGGTCATATCCTCAGAAATTGGCCGTTGCCATTATCGTGTTATAGATTGAATTCATCTCAGCCCTTTCTTCGGGAGAGATGCGGCGACGCTCTTTCATCCGCGCTTCGAAGCGACGGGCATCTTCGCCGTAGAGGATGGGGGTTTCTTTGATTGGTCTTGCCATTGTTTTGCGCTTTAAACTATTATATCGGCTGCAAAGTTACGAAAATTCTGCAAAACTTGTTGCGTTTCCGCGGAAAATGTGATGAAGTGACACGACAAAGAGCGGGAACACGCGCCGACATCCTCGGCAAGCGGTTCACGCTCTTAGTTTCTCTACCTTTATTATAACAGCCAGTCCTCGGTCTTTAAGCTTTCGATGCGATTGAAATGCTTAGTGTTGTGAGTTACTACGGCAAGGTCGTTTTCGCGAGCAGTGATGCCAATAAGCAAATCGAAGTCCTCAATGTTAGAACTTTGGATAGGAGTTCGTGGCCCGTCCAGCGCGTATCTGTGCCATAATTTCGTCTGTGGTACGCTCGTCGTCGGCCCATCCGCCAAAGAACTGGTCCATCTCTTTTGACACGCGTTCACGACGTGAAGCCTCGGTCTCGGTAACGCTTTCAGCCAAGCGCCGCGACAATGCAAGACGCTCACTCGGCGAGAGGCGCTGCGCCTTTGCCCAAACATTGTCTATTGATATGCCCATAACTGCAATGTTTTAATGTTACGGCTGCAAATTTACGAAAAGTTTTTGAATTAAAGTGTGTTTATGAGGAAAGAGCGCAAATACAGATAGCAAGCAAACATCCGCATCGGTCGAGACCGTGGTGCGGATGCTGCTTATAATGGGAATTCGTTACTTTTGAATAGTATTCGAATTCTGATTGTATGCCTTGGCCACGCACTTCCACTCACCGTCGATCTTCAGGAGCAGGAGCACGTCGGTAAAGTTGATGCTGCCGCCCCAGCCCTCTTCAAGCACGCGGACAACGGCCAGCGTCTCTTCCAGTTCCAGCACGTCGATACGGGTCTTGAACTCCTCTCCGGCACCTACGGTATCAACGTTGTGAAAGAACTGCTCGATGCTGCCACGCTCCAGCTTGCCGTTCAGTAATCCGAACAGGCAGGCATCCTCGGTGAACAACTCCTTTGCATACTTGCTGTTGCCCTCGGCAACGCTACGTGTAAACTTGCTTGCAGCCTCTACGACTGCATTGTAATCTGCGATGTTACTTCTCATC